>NC_009719.1:2239957-2574915 GCF_000017565.1 Parvibaculum lavamentivorans DS-1 | reverse complement strand
ACGGGCCCGCGATCATGCGCTACATCGCCCGCCACAACCGGTGCGGGCCAATGCATGGAGGGCGAAAGATCGAGCGCATCGCCCTGCCGCAGCTTGAAGGGCCAGGAGAGAACCGCGCCCAGCAGCGAACCGGCGGCGGCCAAAAGCAATGTGAACGGAACGCCGAGCAGCGAGGCGGTCTGTCCCCAGATCATGCTTCCCAGAGTCATAGAGCCGAAAAAAACGGTGATGAAGACCGAAAGGCCGCGAGCGCGAACCCAATCCGGCAGGACCATCTGCGCCGATACATTGAGGCTGGAGAGCACCATGATCCATGAAGCGCCCGCGATGAAGCTGACGGCGATCGCGGCTGCCGGAATGGCGACGAGAGCGAAGACGGCGAGAACAAGCGCCGTTCCCGCGGTTCCGGCGGCGACGAGAGTATCCGGCCCCATGCTCTTCTTCAGGCGCGGCAGAAAGAGCGCGCCGCTGACGGCCCCGATGCCGACGGAAGCGAGCATGAGACCGTAAAGCTCTGGCCCCCCCTGCAATTCCCGGCGGGCGATAATGGGAAGCAGCGCCCAATAGGCACTGGCGAAGAGGAAGAAGGCTATAGCGCGAACCAGCGTGGCGCGCATGGGGCTGCTCGCGCGGACATAGCGCAGACCCGAGCGGATGGCGCTCCAGAAGCGTTCGACAGGCAGGTCGCTTTTCGGCTGCGGCGGCGGTCGCCACCACAGAAGTGCGCCGATGACGATCACATAGCTCAGGGCGTTGAGCATATAGGGCCATGCGATACCGAAAGAGGCAATGATGAGGCCAGCAAGCGCCGGACCTATGGCGCGGCTTATGTTGATCCCGACGCTGTTGAGCGCCACCGCCGACGAAAGATCGGGTCTTGGAACGAGTTGAGGGACGATCGCCTGCCATGCCGGTGCAACAAAGGCAGCCCCTGCCCCGGACAGGAAGGTGAAAAGCAGCAGCATCCATGCATTGACGAGGCCAAGTAGCACCAGCACGCCGAGGCCCAGCGTGACGATGACGAGCGCGGTCATGATCACGATGAGCAAGCGACGCCGGTCCACGAGATCGGCCATCGCGCCGGCGGAAAGCGCGAAGAGGAAAATCGGCGCCGTGGTCGCCGCCTGCACCAGCGCCACCATCAAGGGCGACGGCGAAAGCGAGGTCATCAGCCAGCCGGAGGCGACGTCGTGCATCCAGGTGCCGATGTTGGAAACGACCGTCGCTGTCCAGAGAACGGCAAAGGCGGCGTGCCCGAAGGGCGCCCAGGCGGAGACCGCATCTTTTTCCGCTTTTGCCGCGTCCGTCACATCATCCTCCGCTGTTCAGACAGCAAAACAGGAGCAGCCAAGCGCACCCCAGAAAGCCGTCTTGTCGGCGACCGGCAATGGCGCTTCCCATGCAATCCCGTGTGCGTGCCCATGAATGCCGCAGCCCGAGGCGCAGGCATCGTGACAGGCCCGTGCGAACTGGCTGGTGCCGGAGCTCTCCGCGCGCATGGCGGGGCTTGGGATCAGTGCCGCGGGGCTCCATGCCGGAGACGCGGGCGGCATTGGCGGCGACAGCGAAGCGAAGTCGCCTTCGCCGTAAACGATGCGCCCGCCGACCATGGTGAGGACGGCGTTGATGCGCCGGATGGCTTCAGGCGGCACGCTCATATAGTCGGCCGAGAGAACGGCCAGGTCGGCATAACGTCCCGGTTCCAGCGTACCCTTGACCTCCGCCTCTCCGGAAAACCACGCCGACCCTTGCGTCCAGATACGCAACGCCGTTTCCCGGTCGAGCACATTGTCCTCGTCATAGAGCGACAGACCGCCCAGCGTCTTGCCCGTGGTCAGCCAGTAGAGCGCAACCCAGGGATCGTAGGAGGCAACACGCGTCGCATCCGTGCCGCCGCCGACGGGCAGGCCCGCCTGCAGCATCTTCGCGATTGGGGGCGTCTGCTTTGCCGCTTCCGCGCCGAAGCGATCGACGAAATATTCGCCCTGAAAGGCCATACGATGCTGGGTGGCGATGCCGCCGCCCAGCGCCGCAATACGCTCCATGTTGCCTTCGCTCACCGTCTCCGCGTGATCGATGATGAAGCGGGTCTGGAAAGGAATTTTGCCGTTCACACGTTCAAAAACCGAAAGGAACCGCGAGATCGACTCGTCATAGGTTGCGTGAATGCGGAAAGGCCACTTGTTCGCGGCCAGCAGTTCCACCACCGGCTCGAGTTCGCTTTCCATGATGGGCGCGAGCTCGGGGCGCGGCTCCAGAAAATTCTCGAAGTCGGCGGCCGACCAGACGATGTTTTCGCCGGCGCCGTTCATGCGCAGGAATGCATCGCCAGCGCCCGGCTCTGTCATTTCAAGCCAACGCTCATAGTCGGATAGCTCGCTCCCCGCCTTCTGCGCGAAGAGATTATAGGCGATGCGCAAGGTGAGGTTGCCGTCCTCGTGCAGACGGCGGATGACATCGTAATCTTCAGGATAGTTCTGCCCGCCACCGCCTGCGTCGATGACACTGGTGATGCCAAGCCGGTTCATCTCGCGCATATAGTGGCGCGTCGAATTCACCTGGTCCTCCACCGGCAGTTTCGGGCCGCGCGCCAGCGTCGAATAGAGAATGAGAGCGGAGGGCTTTGCGACCAGCATGCCGGTCGGCTCGCCTCTCGCATTTTTCTCGATCAGGCCGCCCGGCGGATTTGGCGTGTCCTTGGTGATGCCGAGAACATCGAGGGCAGCCTTGTTCAGCAGAGCGCGTCCATAGAGATGCAGGATGAAAACGGGCGTTGCGGGCGCGGCGGCGTTGATCTCGTCCAGCGTCGGCATGCGCCTTTCCGCAAACTGAAACTCGGACCAGCCGCCGACGACGCGCACCCATTGCGGGACAGGCGTTCGGTCTGCCTGTTCCTTCAGCATGCGAAGTGCATCCGCGACGGAAGGAACGCCCTCCCACCGCAGTTCCATATTGTAGTTCAGCCCGCCGCGGATCAGATGCGTATGGCTGTCGTTGAGGCCGGGGATGACGCGCCTGCCGCCGAGATCGACAATCTTGGTATTCGATCCTGCAAGGCGCATGACTTCTTCGTCACGCCCGGTCGCCATGACGAGGCCGTCTTTTACGGCAATCGCCTGCGCCTCCGGCTTCTTGCGGTCGAGCGTCGTGATGCGCCCGTTTTTCAGGATGACGTCTACCATTTGCTGTCCGCTCGTTTCGCTTCCCCAGGCGCGGCCCATACCGGCCGCCGTCACGAGGGCGGCTGCCGCCATCCCCTTTACCGTGTCGCGGCGCGTCGGCGTGCGGCTCATCGGCCTACCCTCCTTCAGCGGTGGCCATGCCAGCCGGCACCGGATCGAGGCGCTGGCCATGCTTCACGCGTTCTTCCGCCTTGTGGACCATCGTGTAGGCATAATCGACGCCCATGCCGTAAGCACCCGAATGTTCCTGCACGACCTTCATCACGGCGTCATAGGTGTCGCGATGCGCCCAGTCGCGCTGCCATTCGAGCAGGACCTGCTGCCAGGTCACCGGCACCACACCCGCCTGGATCATGCGCTGCATGGAATAGTCATGCGCCTCCTTGGTCGTACCGCCGGACGCATCGGCGACCATGTAGATTTCGTAGCCGCCTTCGAGCATCGCCGAGAGTGCGAAAGTATTGTTGCAGACTTCCGTCCAGAGGCCTGAAACGACCACTTTCTTGCGGTCGTTCTTTTTCAGGGCGTCCCGGACTTTCTGGTCGTCCCAGGAATTCATGGAAGTGCGTTCGAGCAGGGGATGGTCGGGGAAAACGTCGAGCAGCTCCGGATAGGTGTGACCCGAGAAGGAGAGCGTTTCGACGGTCGTGATGACCGCCGGAATGTTGAAAATCTTCGCGGCCTTGGCAAGACCGACCACATTGTTCTTCAGTGTCTGCCGGTCTATCGACTGCACGCCGAATGCCATCTGCGGCTGCTGATCGATGAAAATGACCTGCGAATTCCGCGGGGTCAGGACCTCAAGTTTCGGATTGGACATCTCGGTCTCTCCAGTTCTGGCGTCAGTTGTTCATTGCGGATTGCGGGTGTCGCGAAATGCGGCTGACGGTCAATTTCTCTCTCCCATGGCCGCGCGAAGGCAGCGGAGCAATTCCTCCGGGTCGAGCGGCTTTGAGAGGTAGAACAGCATGCCTGCGTTCAGCGCCTGGATGCGCGTGGCGTCATCTTCATGGGCGGAGACGAGGATCGTCGGGATCCATGTACCGGCTGCGACCAGCTCGGCGTGGAGTTGAAGTCCCGACATATTGGGCATCCTCATATCCGTGATCAAACAGGCGGTCCGCCGCCTGCCGTCCGAGAGGAGAAAATTCTCTCCGCTTGAAAAGCCGAGAGCTTCGTATCCCAAAGCCCTCACCAGCTCGACTATCGCCTCACGTGCCGATTCATCGTCATCGACAACCGCCACCATTGCACTCGCGAGCATGGCTCCTGCTCCTGTCTCGACCCGGCATGACAAGCCGGAGACGCAGAGCGGTTGCCGCGTCGTACTGCCGAGAATGGAGCAAGAGGCGTGAGTGCTACAATTATACTGAGGTGTCGCCCGCTACGGCTTTGAGGTATCCGTGAGGAGCCGGTCTGCATATCGCACGAGATCGGGAAGCGTCTTTGCCTGCATCTTGCGCATCACCTGGGCGCGATGAACCTTGACGGTCACTTCACTCAGGTTGAGCTCGGCGGCAATCTGCTTGTTCATCTGCCCGGTCACCACGAGAGCGATAATCTCGCGCTCGCGAGGGGTCAGCGTCTCGAACCGGCTGCGCAGCTCGGCGAGCGATGTCAAGGCCGCGCGGCGCTCCCGGTCGATCTCGACGCCCCGGTGAACGGCGTCGATAAGCTCCTGCTCGCGAAAAGGCTTGGTCAGAAATTCGATGGCACCAGCCTTCATCGCCGCGACCGACATCGGCACGTCGCCATGACCGGTGATGAACACAATCGGCAGATCGAACCCGAGACGCAGGAGCTCGAGCTGCAACTCGAGCCCGCTCGCCCCCGGCAGTCTTACGTCGAGGACGAGGCAACTCGGCATGTCCGGCAGGTCGCTTTCCACAAGCTCCCGGCCCGTCGCAAACGCACGTGCCTCATGCCCGAGCGATCGAAACAGGCTTTCGAGCGACTCCCTCATCGCCAGGTCGTCGTCGATGATCAGAACGCAGACCTCGGTGTCGCTCATCCTGCGTCTCTTAAATATTGCGGAGCCACCTCTATACTACATGGCAGTGTGAATCTGAATACCGCGCCGCACGGTTTGTTTTGTTCAACCCAGAGATTTCCCCCGTGGCTCTCTACAGCCGAGCGGCAGAACATCAATCCCATTCCCATTCCATCCGGCTTGGTCGTGTAGAACGGCTTGAATATCTCCCCTGCATGAGCCGGCGTAACGCCTGCACCGCGATCTGCCACTGAAACCAGCACGGTGAATTCGTCTCCGAGGCCGGTGACGATACTCAAGCGACGTTCCCGTTCCGATATGCTCCGCATCGCGTCGATGGCGTTCGTGACGAGATTTGCGACAGCCTGCTCTATCTGGATGCGGTTGACGGTGACGACCGGCATATCCGCCTTGAATTGCAGGTCGAGAGCTACATGGCTCTGCCGCATCTCCGCTCTGTGCCGCTCCACGACTTCAGCAATCAAGTCGTTGATGGAAGTCGGGACCCGAACCTGCGAATCCCTGTTGAACATGCTGCGCACACCACGGATTATGTCCCCCGCGCGATGGCCATCCCGAACGATCCGCGTCAGTGCTGCCTTTGTCTCATGCGCCTCCGGATATTCCCGCTCAAGCCAACGCAGCCCCGCATTGGCATTGGTCGCCATGCTGGCGACAGGCTGGTTTACCTCATGCGCGATCGAGGCCGACAGGGCTTCCATTTCCGACAGCCGCGCATCGCGGATTCGCCGTTCCTGTGCAAGCGCGCGGGCGAGCCGCCCGTAGAGCATCGCGGTTTCCGACAACAACACCACGAGCACCATACTGGCGGAGATGAGCCCGCAAATCCTGCCGGCCCACCAGCCAATGCTGAGGCGGATGCCGCCGCTCACATAGGAAAGCAGCACAATCTCGATACAGAGTGTCGCCAGCACCACCATCAGCCACAGATCGAGCACAGAGCGCCGCTGCCTCCAGAGCAGCACAATGCCCGTCACATAGAGTGTCACCGATACTGCGGGCACATAGCTCCACAGTGGTGTGACATTGCGCGTATCCTCCATGAAGCCCGGCAGCAGGTCATCTCCAAGCACGATGAGCCAGGTTGCAACACCGACAAAGGCGGTGACGCCGAACACCATCCCGACGATCCGCATCTGGACCGGACCCGTTTCCAGCTTTCCTGCTGCGTCCTCGTCCTTCAGCAACACATAGGCAATGACGCAAAGCGGAAAGCCGATCCGCCTCATGACGGCGATCATCGCTGTGCTCTGCAGCCCCATATCAAAACCCAGCGCGTTGAAAACGCCGGGAAAGGACATCGCCCAGGGCACGACGAGAAGCCCTGTGAACAGATAACCTGCCGCGAGAACGAGAATGGCGGCGGACCGCTGTACCGCATAAATCGCAACAAGCAGCGCCGCCGTGAACAGCTCATTGACGAGAATGGCCGAGGCATAGGCAGGCAGGAAAATTTCGGTGTTCTCGAGGGGCGTGCGTGCGAAAGGCATGGTGATGAGGAGCGCGACGACCAGACTGGCAAGCATCCACACCGCCAGCTGCACCTGACGACGGGTCGGCCGTGCGGTGGTTATCAGGAACGTTTGTTCCTTTTCATGCGCAATTTCCGCCATCGCTCCCGCCCCCGATTCGCTCTCTGGAACTTTCCCTTATCTGATGGGGCACCCATTCCAACCTACAGTATAATTGTTCCGCTGCACGCCTTCATCCTACCGTCGCCTCTTCACAGAGAGGTGATTGGATGACGAAAGCAGCCGGATCTATCGAAAAGAAGCCCGCCTATCACGGCGCACCCTGGGAAGAGGCATTCGGATACGCGCAAGCCGTTCAGGCCGGGCGCACGATCTACGTATCCGGCCAACTCAGTCATGACGAGACCGGCAACTTCATCGGAGCTGCCCCGGTTAATTCCAACGGCGAGATTCTGGATTCCTCGAACATGGAACTTCAGATGCGCATAACCTACGAAAATGCTTCCAAGATTCTCGCGAAACTGGGAGCCACACTCGATCATGTCGTCGAAGAGACGATATTCGTGACAGACATGGCTGCGGCCTTCGCCATTTCCGGGAAGGTGCGCAAGGCGGCCTACGCCACCGACCGGCCAGCATGCGCAAGCACCATCGTGGCGATATCGGGCCTTGCGCTTCCCGGACAACTTGTCGAGATCAGTTTCACAGCGGTCTTGCCCGAGTAGAAAACAACTTCTCGAGCGGCCGATCTACTGCTGCCTGGAGGCTGGCATATTGCCGAGCGGTTCCGGAATGAGCTGGGTATGTATCCGATCGCGACCCGACATGATGTCTCCCTGCACTTGCTCGGACAGACGCTCGACATCCCGCTGGCGGATGTCGGCAGCGGCCTCTTCGACTTCGAGTTCGGAAAAACCCAGCGCACGAAGTCCTTCCGCTCCCATGAGGTAGGCGGATTCAACGGTCTCGCGGATCTGATAATCGACGCCCGCGCGGATCAGCTCAACGGCATGTCCACGGTCATAGCTTCGCACCAGCAATCTGGCCTGCGGAAATTCGTGTTGGGCGAGTTCCACGATCTGCAATGCCGCTTTCGGATCATCTACACAAATCATGATCGCGTCGGCTGTGGCCGCACCCGAGTGGCGCAGCGTATCGAGCCGTGTGCCGTCGCCGAAGAAGACCTTGAACCCAAATCGTGCCGCATCGCGGATCCGGTCGGGGTCTCTGTCGATGACGGAAAGGCTGACACCTCTCGATAGCAGGAGCTGCGACGCAATCTGGCCGAAGCGGCCGAAGCCGATGACAAATATCCGCCCTTTCAGATCCTCGGCAATGTCGATCCCGTCCATCGACGCTTCGCTGCGCAGCAGCCGGTCCGTCGCGATTATCAGGAGAGGCGTCAAGGCCATGGAGAGGATGACAACGGTCGTGAACAGAGAATTTTCCCGCGCATCGATCACACCGCTTGCCGCCGCAGCGGCATAGAGCACAAAGGCAAACTCGCCGCCTTGCAGAAACATGGAAGTCCGGTGCAGAGCCTGGTGGTTTGAACCGCCGAACAGGCGCGCGACCGTGTAGACCACCACTCCCTTGGCAAGCGTGAACGCAAACAACACGGACACCAGGAACAACGGCTCAGCCGCGACGATGGAAAGGTCGAGCGACATACCGACAGCGAGGAAGAACAGCCCCATGAGGAGACCGCGAAACGGCTCGATATCGCTCTCGATCTGGTGGCGATAGCTTGAACTCGAAAGCATCACGCCAGCGAGGAATGCACCCATTGCCATCGACAGGCCGGCGGCCTCCATCAGCAGCGCCGCGCCGAGAACAACCAGCAGCGCGCCGGCGGTGAGCACCTCTCGCGTCCTGGTCCGCGCCAGCAGGGCGAAGAACGGGTTCAGGCCCCAGTATGACACCGCAAGGAGCGCGAGCAGCGAGGCCAGAGCCACCATGATATGTGTCCACCCCGCATCCCCGGTCGCGAGTGGCGACAGGAAGGCGACCACCGCGAGCAGCGGCACGATCATCAGATCCTCGAAAAGCAGGATAGAGACCGACTTCTGGCCTTCGCTGCTGGCGATCTCGCCCCTGTCCTGAAGCATCGACATGATGACCGCCGTCGAGGAGAGGACAAAACCCGCACCGGCGACGAAGGCAACCGGACCGGGCAGGCCGAAGACGAGGGCCCCCGCCAGAGCGAGGGCTGTCGTTGCAGCGGCGACCTGCACAAGGCCCAGGCCGAATATCTGTCCGCGCATCGCCCACAGCTTGCGGGGGCGCAATTCCAGTCCGATCACGAACAGGAACATGACGACCCCGAGCTCCGAAAAATGCAGGATGGACTGCGTATCGGTGATGAGCCCCAGCACCGACGGCCCGACGAGGAGGCCCGCCGCGAAATAACCAAGGACCGAGCCGAGGCCGAGCCGTTGAAACAGGGGTACGGCAACAACGGCCGCTCCCATCAACAGGACCGCCGGTCCGATCGTATGCACCAGGCCCGCTTCAGCCATCGACTTGCCTTTCCAGTATGTTGCCCCGACGCGCGGAGATGTTGAGCCGATCAGGCCTGAATCAGAGATATCCGACAAGGCGTCGGCGTCAGCTCTTGCGCATCAGGATCATCTTTTCCTGCGTCATGTCGCGCATGGTGTAGGGAATGCCGCCGGTGCCGTATCCGGATTCCCTGCGGCCGGCGAAGGGCATCCAGTCGGTTCGGAAGGCGGTGGGATCGTTGACCATCACAGCCGAGGCGTCGAGACGATTTGCGGCGCGCATTGCCACGTCTATGTCCTGTGCGAAGACGCTGGCCTGGAAGGCGGTCGGCAGGGAATTGGCCTGGCGAATGGCCTCGTCGAGCTCGACATAGCGATAGACCGCGACAAGGGGGCCGAAGACCTCCAGCGTCGATATCTTCGCATCGGCTGGGGGGTCAAGCAGTACCGCCGGCTGCAGCGTCGTCTCGGACAGGCGTTGGCCGCCGGTCGCGAGGGTGGCTCCTCCCCCGACAGCTTCCTTGATCCACTGCGCGACCCGGTCCGCCTCGCGCGGCAGGATCAACGGACCGACCTCGGTATCTTTCAGCGTAGGGTCGGCGGTGCGTAGTTTCTTGACGCGGGCGACGAGCATCTGCGTGAACTCTTCGGCGACGTCGTCGTGGACGAAGATGCGCTGCGTCGAAACGCAGACCTGCCCGGCATGGTAGTAACCGCCCTTGACGATGGGTTCGATGACCTTGCCGAGGTCGGCGCTGCGGTCGACGATCGCCGGCGCGGCGCCGCCATGCTCCAACGCCGAGCGCGTGCCGGGGGCAAGCCTGGAATGCAGGTACCAGCCGACCCGGGCAGAGCCGATGAAACTGAGGAAAGCGACACGCTCGTCGGTCGCCAGCTTTTCGGCGAGTGAGTTGTCTTCTGTGATGAAGGTCTGACACCACGGCTCGGGCAGACCGGCTTCCCGTACAAGCGCCACGAAGTCGAGGCAGGACAGCGGCGTCGTGCTCGCCGGCTTCACGATCACCGGGCAGCCGACCGCGATGGCCGGCGCGACCTGATGGACGATCAGGTTCAGCGGATGGTTGAAAGCGGAGATCGCCGCGACGATGCCGATGGGCTCCTTGGTCGTGAAAGCCCAACGGTTCTCCGCCGCCGCCGATAGCCCCATGGGAATTTCCCGGCCGGCGAAATTGCGCAACTCGTCGGCGGCATTCTGGACACCGTCGATGGCGCGGTTCGTCTCGATAATGGCATCTGGAAGCGGCTTGCCACCCTCGCGCGCGATCTGCAAGGCGAGATGATCGCGCTTGTCTTGCATCAATGCGGCCAGCTTGCGGAGGATCGTGATGCGCTGGTGAGGCTTCAGCCAGCCATCGCGATCCCTGAAGACCTTTTCGGCGGCTCGCAACTTGCGCTCCAGCGCAGCGGCATCGTCGGTCGCGATCTCTGCGATCGGCGCGCGGTCGAAGGCTTGCACAACTGTCAGCATCGCCTCTCTCCCTATGCCGGAACTAGGCACACTCTACATCCGGCGCCCGGTTGCGCAACTCGTCGACCAGCACACGCGTGTTCTCGGAATAGTCGATGGGCACGTCAACGAGATGAACCCCGCCCCTGGCGAATGCGGCCTCGAGCGTCGGCACGAGATCCTCGACCGCGCTCACCCGGGAGCCTTTTGCGCCATAGGCCTCGGCATAGCGCACGAAATCGGGGTTGCCGAAGCTCATGCCGAAATCCGGGAAACCGTCCACCGCCTGCTTCCAACGGATCATGCCATAGGCGCTGTCGTTCAGGACGACCACCACGAGGTTCAGTCCAAGCCGCACCGCCGTTTCCATCTCCTGCGAGTTCATCATGAAGCCGCCATCGCCGCAGACCGCCATGACACGTCTCTCGGGGTGGAGCATTGCCGCCATCATCGCCGAGGGCAGGCCAGCTCCCATCGTGGCAAGTGCATTGTCGAGCAGCAGCGTGTTGGCGACATGGGTGCGGTAGTTGCGGGCGAACCAGATCTTGTACATGCCGTTGTCGAGGCAGACGATGCCGTCTTCCGGCATGACCTCGCGGACATCATGGACGATGCGCTGCGGCGTCGGCGGGAAGCGGTCTTCCTCGGCGCGGTCGTTTATGCGGGCCAGAATCTTCTGGCGCAGTTCCAGCATCCCCGCATCTGCGGACAGCCGGCCTTCGAGCCGCGCGCCGAGCGCCTCGACGGAAGCCCCGATATCGCCGATCAGCTCGATATCCGGGTGGTAGACCTGTTCGACGCTGGCGGACTGATAGCCGACATGGATGACCTTGGACCCGCCGGCACTCTGCATCAGGAAGGGTGGCTTTTCGATCGTATCGTGGCCGATCGCGACGATCAGGTCAGCGCGCGCGACGGCCTCGTGCACATAGTCGCCCTCCGAGAGCGCGGCGGTCCCCATATAGAGGTTGGAGCCACCGGTAACCGCGCCCT
The DNA here is from genome assembly GCF_000017565.1 of Parvibaculum lavamentivorans DS-1. NCBI lineage: Bacteria > Pseudomonadati > Pseudomonadota > Alphaproteobacteria > Hyphomicrobiales > Parvibaculaceae > Parvibaculum > Parvibaculum lavamentivorans. Next base: position 2,563,288 of record NC_009719.1, on the reverse strand, counting down.
TGCCCATCTGCGTATTGAAAAAGGGCAATCGCGTGCGGGTCACGAAAGTCGACAGCGGCTCCACCAGCGACGGCCGGTTGCCGGCCGCGCCAATCATGACCAGCGGGCGCTTTGCAGCGAGGATCGCCTCCGCCACCCTGTCGAGCGCGGCGGCATGGGCCACGGGGCGCTCCAGCGCATGAGGCGGAATGAGGGAGACATTGTCCACCTCCGCGCCCGCGACATCCTCGGGAAGCTCGAGATGCACCGGCCCCGGCCGCTCTTCCGTCGCGATGCGAAACGCATCGCGCACCGTAGATGGGATCGCCGCTGCACTGACGATCTGGCGCGTCATCTTGGTCAGCGGCTTCATCGAGGCGACGATATCGACGATCTGGAAACGGGCTTGCTTGGCGCTCATGACCGCCTTCTGCCCGGTGATGAGAATCATCGGCATGGCACCAAGATGCGCATAGGCCGCGCCGGTCGAGAAGTTCAGCGCGCCGGGACCCAGCGTGGCGAGGCAGACGCCGGGCCTGCCGGTAAGCCGCCCATGCGTGGCCGCCATGAAGGCCGCGGCCTGCTCATGACGGCTCAGGACAAGTTCGATGCCGGAGGTTCTCAACGACTCCAGCAGATCGAGGTTCTCTTCACCCGGCACGCCGAAGATGCGATCCACGCCTTCATTTTCAAGCGCGGCGACCAGAAGGTCCGATCCTTTCGGCATGACCCAAACTCCTGTGTTGATTGTCTCGACGAAACTCGCGACGACCATACACGGGTTGCACAATCGCCGCCTGTTCTCCCTGTTTCACGGAACCGGGGTCCGCGTCGTTCCGCCAATCACCATGCCGGAATATTCAGATGCGGTATCGGACAATGATGCTTGAGATGATACGACGAAGGCAGCCTTTCCGGGCAGCTTTCTCGCAATCCGTCCGCCCCGCTTGAAAAGGTATGGGTGGCGCCAAGGATGACGAGGCCTGAACCGTTCCGGGTTGCCTCGTCATCCTCGCTCAGATCAGTCTGCGGCGCGTGAAAGCGGCGTGTTGAGAAGCTGCTGCTCCCAGAGGAAGGCAATGCCGCTACCCGCGCCATGCTGAATGACAACATCATTCAGCGCGAAGGCGGTTTCGGCCCGTGCCCAGTCGCGCTGCCATTCCGCGGCCAGCGCCATCCACGTAATCATGTTGACCCCGGCTGCGATCATGCGCTGGATGGCGATCTCGTGTGCCTCCACCGAAACGGCGCCCGATGCATCCGTGACCACTGTCACATCCCAGCCTTCGCCGGCAGCCTGTATCGCCGGCATGGCGACACAGACTTCGGTCCAAAGACCTGCGATGATCAGCTGCTTGCGACCGGTCGCCTTGACCACATCCACCACGTTCGGATCTTCCCAGGTGTTGATGAAGGTGCGGTCGATCACTTCCTGATCGGGGAACACTTGGGTGATCTGCGGAAAGATATGACCGCCGCGATCCGCGACCACGCTCGTCAGGATGGTGGGAACGCCAAAGACCTTTGCGGCCTTCGCCAGCCCTGCAGAATTGTTGACCACCATATGCGGATCATGGCTGTTCAGGTTTGCGAGCTGATAGGGCTGATGGTCGATCAGCACGAGGACCGAGTCTTCGGGACGAAGAAGCGAATCCAGACCGTTGCGAAAAGTCATTGGAGTTCCTTTCTGTGCCGCTATGGGGGGCAATGGGTTCAGGGAGGTGACATGCGCCAGCGGACGACGGTGCCTGAACGCACTTTGCTGTTCCTTTCTCCGACGCGGTAGTGCCATAGTCGGGCAAGCTGTGTCGCGAAACGAGGAACACAGAGTTGGATATCGAAGATCTGCAGACATTCGTTGCGGTTGCCGATGCGGGGGGCATATCGGCCGCAGCGCGCCGCCTCAGCGTCTCCAAGTCGATCGTGAGCCGGCGGCTTTTTCGGATCGAGGCGGAACTTGGCGTCCAGCTTCTCGCGCGCACGACCCGCGGCGCCGCACTCACCGAGGCTGGGCTCACATTCAGGGACCATGCGGCCCGAGCCACCGCCGAGATTGACACTGCGCGGGATACGCTCCTTCCCGCCGGTGCCCTGTCCGGCCGGCTGAGAGTCGCCATACCGCTGTCTCTCGGGCCCACACACTTCGCCCCCGTGCTGGCGGAAATGGCGCTTCGTAACCCGCAGCTCCATATTCATACCTCCTACAGCGATCGCTTCGTCGACCTGATCGCCGAAGGCTTCGACTGCGCGATCCGCGTCGGTTATCTCCAGGATTCCAATCTTGTCGCGAAGCGCGTCGGACCGATCTCTGGAAAGCTCGTTGCAAGCCCCGATTACATCAAGGCGCATGGCGCACCCGAGAAGCTGGAACAGATCGCCGATCATCAGGCGCTCATGCAGGGCATGGAGACCTGGCAGTTCATGGATGGCGACAAGATCGTCACGGTTCAGCCGCAAGGGAGGTTCAAGGCCGACAATGCAACGGTACTTGCCGCCGCCGCAGCCGCAGGACTGGGCATCGCCTGGCTCCCGGATTGCGTCACACACGACTATGTGGCGTCCGGTGCGCTCGTTCCGGTGATGATGCGGCATCCCGTGCCTTCGGCAGGCACATATGTCGTCAGGCCGCCGGGGCAGCACCCCGCACGGAAAGTCCGGGTGCTTACCGAAATGCTGATCGACTACTTCGCAAGCAACCCGGACATCTGGGGCCGGGAAGACTGAGACCGGGCCTCATCGAGGAACTGCGTTCGGCCTCCGCTTCGCGTCAGGCCACCAGGCTCCACGTTCCACTTCCCGCGACACAGCTTGACGTATCCCAGGGCTAGTTAAGCGGACGGCTCCCCGCCAGTCTGGGCACTCGTACCGGCAAGGCCAAAGCCTCCGGAAGCCCAGAAAGGATGACGTGCATGAGCTGGAACCCCGCCCTCGCCCCTGGCTGCCCCGATCAGGTGGCCGTCGACGCAATCGAAACGCTCATCATTCCGCGCGCTCGCGACCTCGGCGGTTTCGAGGTTCGCCGCGCCCTGCCCGCGCCGAAGCGGCAGATGGTGGGCCCCTTCATCTTCTTCGACCAGGCCGGCCCGGCCGAGCTTCTTGCCGGACAAGGCATTGACGTGCGGCCGCACCCGCATATCGGTCTCGGCACCGTCACTTATCTCTATCGCGGCGACTTCCATCACCGCGACAGCACCGGCGCCGACCAGATCATCCGCCCAGGCGAGTTGAACTGGATGGTCGCCGGGCGCGGCGTCACCCATTCCGAGCGCACATCGGAAGCTGCCCGCAAAGGCCCGAACGGTCTCTTCGGCATTCAGACCTGGCTGGCGCTGCCGGACCGGTTTGAGGATGTGGCACCGATGTTCGAGCATCATGGCAAGGAGACGTTGCCGGTAATCGAGGATCATGGTGTTTCAATCCGTCTCATCCTCGGCACGGCCTATGGTGAAACCGGCCCCGCAAAGATGTTCTCCGAAACATTCTACGCCGACGTGCTGCTCGACGCCGGAAGCCGGCTGCCGATGCCGGACGACCATGAAGACCGGGGCATCTATATCGTCGAGGGATTAATCTCGATTGCCGGACAGGAATTCGACGCGGGCCAGATGATGGTCTTCCGTCCCGGCGACCGGATCACGGTCGCAGCCAGCGGCAGAGGCGCGCGGTTGATGATCCTCGGCGGCGCAACGCTCGAAGGCCCGCGCTATGTCTGGTGGAACTTCGTCGCCTCCTCACAGGAGCGCCTCGAAGAAGCGAAAGCCGAATGGCGCGCCGCAGACTGGGGCAAGGGACGCTTCGATCTCCCGATCGATGACCGGGATGAGCACATCCCGTTGCCGGATTGACCGGCGCCGGCATGCGCGCGCAGGTTGAGAGTGACTCAGCCCGGCATTGAATTCGTTGAACTTTTTTGGGAGCCCGTGACTCGTTTCACCAGCTTAACGTGACTCGGATGGGCTGGTTTTCAAGTTCGTCTGACTCAATACGGCCAACCCCCTGATTTCTCTGGATTTTCGGAATCGTGCCACCGAGTGAATATTGTCCGCAAAGTGGGATCACAAGCAGCCTGAACTTGCCCCAACCCTAGACTAGTTGGGCTGATAAACTCCGACCTCACCTGATCAGAGCGACCTGTCCGATCGCACTGTGCGTTGGAACCGGGTTACCGGACGGCATATCTATGTTTCCGGGTATGATGGGCGTCGCTTCGACTGCAAGTCCCGGCAACAAGCATCCTAGACTATGAGGTCTGAGTCGTAAGTTGATCTGACCCACGTCGGCAAGCGTGGCAAGGCGAACACCAATCGCCCGTTCGCGAATGTCAGGCAGTGGCGCGGCGGCAGGTTGAGGCGGGAATTGTCAAATACCATCCCGCGGTCGGCCTGGAGAACAGCATCACGGATGAGCGGCGCGCTGCGGTTATACCGCGCGTGGATCTTGTCCACCGGCACGATATGCCCGCCTTCTTCGACTCTCGCTTCGACACGGGCCACGGAGAGTTCGGCCGTCTCGACCCCAACATGCATCACGATGACGGTAAATCCGTTGGCGCGGGCTTCGCCGATCAGTTCAAGCTTGGAGGGGTGCGAGAAGACGGTTTCGGTGACGAAATCCCGCCGCTGGATGACAAACTCCGCACGGCGCGAGGAGGCGATGCGCGCTGCTTCATAGGACGCCTCTGGCGAAGGATCGCGTAGTTCGTTGCGCTGGATGATGTCGGCATTGATGAACGGACCCGCGAAGCCGGGAGCGACGCGGGTCGCATAGAGCGTAGACTTGCCGGCGCCGTTCGGCCCGGCAAGGACAATCATTGTCGGTTTCAAGTCTCGCCTGCGGTCTTCTCGCGCACGAAGTTGCCGTTGGTATCCAGACCGACACCGAGGCCAAGCTGCCGTCGCCGGGCAAACCAGGCCTCCTCATCGGATCCGGGCTGCCCCATTTTCTCGACGAAGCTGTCGAGCCAGACGTCCTTTTCCTCGCAGGTGAGATCCACAGTCCCGATTTCCCCCGAAAGGGCTGCCGTTATCCGGGCGTAATCGAAATTACCCGACTTCTCGATCGCGCGACCTATACGCACCCAATGTGCAACCTGTCCCGAGACCGATCGGCTCTGCAGTTCGGATTCGCGCCGCACGATCTTCATGATGTCGTCGGCAAGCTTGATGGATTGGGCCATGTGGAACCTCCGCACCAAAGGTGGCATTTTGCCACCTCTCTTTCAAGTCTGCGGGCACAGGCTCGAAACGGAGGCGGGCGCGAACCCGGTGTGCCGTTCAGCATTGTTGTAGTTTGTCCAGATATGGACTATATCTATATTTGGAATGGAGGCGAAGATGGCTAATCAGAAGAAGCGGCCCGTTAGGGAAGGAGATGGCCTTCAGCGACTCGACGTGTCCCGGTTCGCACCGGCCAACCGCCGCCGTCTCAGCGCGCCCGCTCTGCGGACCTTCCTGACTATCGCGGACCTCTGGGGCCTGACAGAAGAACAGCGCCTTCTGGTCCTGGGCCTTCCGGCCCGATCCACCTATCACAACTGGTGCAAGCGGGTGCGCGAGCACGAGGCCATCACGCTCGATGTGGATGTGCTGTTGCGGATTTCGGCGGTTCTGGGCATCCACCAGGCGCTCGGCATTCTTTTTCCCGATGAGCGTTCCGGCGTCGAGTGGCTGACGACGTCGCATGGCGCCCTTCCGTTCGGCGGCAGACCACCGCTCGATCTCCTCACAAGCGGCTCTCAGGATGGATTGCTGAGCGTGCGCCGTTTTCTCGACGGTGCCCGCGGCGGGCTCTACATGCCGCCGGGCAGTATCGACGAAGCGTTCGAGCCCTATACCGACGATGAGCTCGGTTTCCAGTGACGGATGCGTACGCTGCCGCGCCGCAGCCCTCGCATCGGCTGATCCCTTCGCGATTTCCGCCCGTCGGACTGTTCGACACGGTTGCGACGGCGGCCGACCTCGAAGCCGTGATGGAACTTGCCGGCTGGACCAATGACCGGCTTGTCGCCGAACGCATCGATCGTCTACCCAAGGACGAATGGGTCTATGGCGTGCCGAATGCGAGTGTGGTCATGGCCGCCTTTCTTCATGCCGCCCCCGGCGGCATGCGGTTCAACGGCCCGGATCTCGGCGCATGGTATGCCGCCGGTGATATCCGCACCGCGGCCGCGGAAGTCGGGCATCATCTGCGCCGCGAAGCGGTTGCCCGCGGCGTGCCGGGAATGACCCGGATTTACCGCGCCTACACGGCAACGCTTCAAGGCGAGTATCTCGACATCAGGGGGCAACAATCAGTCCGCCCTGATCTCTACGCAAGCGATAGCTATGCCGAGGCACAGAAATTCGGCGAGGCGGTTCGCGCGTCCGGCGGCGCAGGCATTCTTTACGACAGCCCGCGACGGCGCACAGGCGTCAATGTCGTCGCGCATCGGCCGCGCAACATTGCCGGTATTGCGCAGACGGATCATTTTGAAATCACCGTGTCCTCAACCGGACGAAATATCGAAATCCGTAAATTGAAGGCCTGACCCGCATAAAGCTCGAAGCATTCGGTCGCCTTGCACGAGAACGCTATTTCAAGCAAAGGGCCAATGGCGCGCCGGGGACATCAAATCTGAAACATGCCTCAGCTCGGCCTCCCAACTTCAGTAGCTCTGCGCCAATCCTTGCCACACAAGAATATTTTTGTGTGGCAAGGACTCCCATGTCAGGAGAACATCCTCGTGATCGTATCGCGGGGAGAGCCAAGCCTGTAGAAGCGAGACATTGTGCGCGCCCAGCCTAGATCAGGAGCCATCACGCGCAGCTCAGATGTGAGAGCAGTCGCCGTGCCGATAACCGGGTGCGCAACGACCCTTCCCTTGAGAGCGGGTACGTCCCGCAAGGTGATTTCGTAATTGTCGAGAAGAGGTGCGTCTTCGAGGTCCTCGATCGACGGCAACACACCGGCTCGGAGCCATTCGAGGTCGAGGCAGAGCGCTTTCAGCCGCTCGATCTCTTCGTTCAGATAGCGGGTTTGCAGAACACCTTCACGTGCAACCACGATAACCATGCCCGTCCTCCTTTTGCGGTGCGGAGAAGGCTACGGCGACGCCGAGAACATAACAAGAACAAAGGCGCGGACGATATCCCGAGTCAAGGTTCTTTCAGCAACATAACACCCGCAATTCCGCGGCTTCAGCGAAGCGCTGATTGCTGCTTTCTTGTGGAAGTGTTGGCTGGCAGCAACAACGCCGTCTCGAAGTTGGCGTTGCTAGTTGCTGGCGTGACGTAGACGGATCATTGCCCTTTTTGGCTAACCTGTTGAAAGCAAAGACTTTGCCCCAGAAATTCCGGCTTTTCGCTGATTTTGGGGCAAACGCCGCAATATCAAAGAGTTAGCGCTTCTGATGGGCTGAAAAGGTCACCGTTGCCCTGCATGCCTACGAAGCCTCCCATACCTTGTTGAGGACCTGCGCCGCGAGCGCCGCCTTGTCGTGCGGCAGGAACCGGCCGTAGTGCTTCGCCACCATGTCGGGTGTGTCCTGAATGGCGTAGCTCGCCTGCTCGTAGGAGCCGGTCTTCTTCAGGATATGAGTTGCGAGTACGTCCCGGACGTTATGCGGACCATGGGGCAGCAGGCCTTCAATAGCGCCTCGTCCGGTATAGGGGTTGTAGATGCCGTATCGCTGGATCGCGAGCCGCCACGCTTCGTAGAAGGTCGTCTGATTGTAGGCTGCGTTCGCCGAGGTGGTCTTCACGGTCTTCACGAAGAAGGTTCCCGGATCGGATGCCTGGCGGAGCAGTCGTGGCCGGTGCCGGCTGACATAGGCATCTATCGCCTCATAAAGGCCGCCGAGATCCGGAAGCACGAGCTGGAACGGTTTGCTCCCGAAGTAGGATGAGTTCGCGTTCTTGAAGGCGGCGGACGGAATGAAGAGCTCCCATCCCGAAGAGCGGTTGTTCCAACGGAGTTGACCCCGCTTGAGTTCTGTCAGACGCCGTTCCGACAAGGGCACCTCGTCTCGGCCGCAGATGAGAAGCTGGCGCAGGTTCTTCTGACGGAGACCGGAGTGCAGCCCGATCCTCAGCATCAGGAACGAACGAACGGCCTCGGATGCCGCAATGGGATACCGTCGCTCGTCGGGCATATAGCGGAGGATTTCTTCGGTGATCTTCCGGTACTCGGCAAGAGGGCTTTCCGCCTCCAGGATCGGAAGGATGGGCTCGAACGGATCGCGGTGGACGCGTGACACACGCTCGATCTCCTACGCGCGTGCCGTGGCAAAGCTGTGCAGCCTGTCGCAGGCTGCGTTCCAGTCCGCCCGTGTCTCTGCAATGTCCTCTGCCGACACGAGCCCCTCGATGGGATTCAACATCTCTGCGAGACGCGGCGTCTGCCGGACCCAGCCCGTGTCCTTCCGGGTGAGCGCCAAGGCCGTCCGAAGCATGTCGACCTCCCAGTTGGTGAAGAAGCCGCGGCGGCGCTCTCTCCATCGGAGGTACCAGTCCCACACCGCCGGAAAGACCAGAAGGCCCAGTGTCAGATTCTCGAGCGCGATGCCGTATCCTCTGACTTCGCTGTCGGGCGTGGCTGTGAGCGCACCAAGCATCAGACCGAGGTGCTCAAGTTTCTGGGACGCCGTCTCCTCACCCCATTGCCCCTGTCTCTGGAAGCCGATTGCCGTCAGGGTGGCCGTCTTGAAGCCCATGAGATCGGCCATCTCCTGCCTGAGTTGAGCAGGGGCTTCGACTGGCGTTACGAACCCGGTGGCACCTTCGCTCGCAGGGCGGCGACGGCGGGCCTTCGTGTTATCCAGCCCCGTGAACTGGACGGAGAACCGCTGCTTGCACATCGCCGCCTGGTAGCGGCGATAGTCCGTCGTTCCCGTGATGATCACCCGCCTTACCCAATCGAGGATCTCGTTGCGTTCCTCCTCGGGGCGGCGGTCGAAGTCGGTAGGCAGATGCCAGGCCATGCGCCTGCGTTCCGACGCCGAGATATCCGGCAGGCGCCGGTGTCCGGAGACAGAGCGTTTCCGGCCCTGCAGTTTCGCCTGAAAATAGCCCGCGGGCAGACGGTAGCGATGCTCGATCCGCCGCAGCATTTCGAGGCTGTCGACATTTGCGGGAAGGTTTTCTCCTCGCGCCCATGCCAGGATGGTTCTTCTGTCGAAGGCATCCCTGGGCTTCGCGATCGCCTTGTGCAGGTGCCAGGCGCTGTCGCCGTGCCTTCGCATGTGAAGCTGCAGCGCGGCGTGGAATTCCACCAGATCCTCCCAGTCTCCCGGTTGAGCTTCGGGAAACTCCACGACGGGTCTTGGAATTGGCCCGGGCTTACGAGATCCATCCTTCCTTTGCCTCGTCCTGCTGATTTGCCGCCGCGGCGCTCGTTTCCTCGGACCTACCTCCGGCACCTTCTCAACCCGTTTGGATGTTCGCTTTGCGGCTGGTGCGGCGGAATCCGCTTCGGGCATTTGTGGAGGCAGGAATTCCCTCTCCGGCAGCCTCGGGATTTCGCGCGCGAGTGCATCGAAGCCGTAGGTGAGGCTTTTAGCCACCGCCCTGAACCTTTCGGGATCGATCCCGGTAGCAAACGCTATCGACTGCCAATCGAACTTCGTTCCCGTTCTTGGTGGAAGCTGACGCTCTTCGATCAGCCGTTGGCAGTACCTGCAGAGGTCATCGACCTCATCATCTGAAAGTCCCGTCGCGGCGCGCTGACGGCAGAAAGTGTCGATCATCCGGACAAGCAATTGATCTGGCCCCATCGCGAGCACTCCAGGTTGTGAGTCGATCTTGCGATGATGCCATGCACCGCCACATGTCGGATGGGCGCAGCGATGCTTGATGATAGGTGAAGACGAGCGGAGGGGCCGCTTTCTGTCCAAAGCGACGCCTGCGCAACTTCCCGTTGACTTGCTCCCCCGGTGGGCATACGGAGTTGCCCATGAAAACGGAAACGAACATCGCCAATTTCTGGTGGCTGGCCTGCTGACAACGCGGCCGGACGTTTCTTTGCATCTTCAGGGCCGCCGTATTGAGCGGCCTTTTTTAATGATCCCTCCATGCGGCGTCTCCCTCACCTCGAGAGGATGATACCCCATGACCAGACCTGTAATTCTGACCGGCGACCGCACCACCGGTCCCCTGCACATAGGCCACTTCGCGGGATCGTTGCGCAATCGGCTTCGGTTTCAGGAGAGCCACGAGCAGTTTCTGCTCCTGGCCGACACGCAGGCCCTCACCGACAATGCCCATGATCCAGGCAAGGTGCGTCGCAACGTAACCGAAGTCGCTCTGGACTATCTTGCAACAGGGATCGATCCCGAGAAGACGACGATCTGTCTGCAATCGGGCCTCCCGGCCCTGGCCGAGCTCTCGATGCTCTATCTGAACTTCGTGACAGTCTCCCGCCTAGAACGCAATCCGACGATCAAGGACGAAATCAGGGCACGTGGCTTTGGGCGCGACATTCCGGCAGGCTTCCTTTGTTATCCTGCGGCGCAAGCAGCGGATATCACAGCCTTCAAGGCAACGGTGGTGCCGGTGGGCGAGGACCAGGCTCCGTTGATTGAACAGACCAACGAAATAGTGCGCCGCATCAATGCTACGGCGGGCAAGACGATCCTGCTGGAAGCACAGGCAATCATTCCGAAAACCGGGCGGCTGCCGGGGATCGACGGCAAAGCCAAAATGTCCAAATCGGCGGGCAACGCCATCTCACTCTCTGCTCCGCCCGAGGTCATCTCGACAGCGGTAAGGGCGATGTTTACCGATCCCAACCATCTGAGGATAGAAGATCCGGGACAGGTGGAGGGTAACGTCGTCTTTGCCTTCCTCGACGCTTTCGACGAGGACCTCATCACTCTCGAGGAGCTGAAGGCTCAGTATCGGCAAGGCGGATTGGGAGACGGCAAGATCAAACGGCGTCTCGACGAAATTCTGCAGGCGCTCATCGGGCCAATCCGGACACACCGCGAAGAGTTGGCCAAAGACCTGCCGTACGTGCTCGACGTGATACGCAGCGGGACCGAAAGGGCCCGGAGCCGTACCGAGACCACAAAGCGCGAAGTGGTTGAGGGCCTCGGTCTGTTTGTGTTGTAGTGAAAGATACTGAAAGAGACATCGAGTAGAAGGTTGGTTCCGAGGCGTCTCGGCTTTCAACGATGTCGACGCTCATCGATCCGCAACACGCGGTGGCGACGCACTTGTCGCGAACAGGGCGGGCAAGTTGCCCGCCCTTCCACTCACCGAAGTTCCTGCGATTACGCCTTGATGAAGTCGAGAAGGTCGGAATTGATCAGGTCGGCGTGGGTCGTGCACATGCCATGGGGGAGCTTTTCATACACCTTGAGCTCAGCCTTTTTCAGCAGCTTTGCCGAGAGCGGTGCGGAGTCGGCGATTGGCACGATTTGATCGTCATCTCCGTGCATGACGAGAACAGGCACATCGATTGCCTTGAGGTCCTCCGTGAAATCGGTCTCGGAAAAGGCCTTGATCCCGTCGTAGTGCGCCTTGACGCCGCCCATCATGCCCTGACGCCACCAGTTCTCGATAATGCCCTGTGACGCCTTTGCGCCCGGCCGGTTGAAGCCGTAGAAAGGCCCGCTTGCGAAATCGAGATAGAATTGGGCGCGGTTGGCGGCAAGCTGCTCACGCAAGCCATCAAACACCTCGATCGGCAGACCACCCGGATTCGCGGACGTCTTCACCATGATCGGCGGCACTGCCCCGATGAGAACCAGCTTGGCGACGCGTCCCCGTCCGTGGCGAGCGACGTAGCGCGCGGCTTCGCCGCCGCCGGTGGAATGACCGATGTGAATTGCGTTGCGAAGGTCGAGATGCTCGACAACGGCCGCCGCATCGGCCGCATAATGATCCATGTCGTGGCCGTCGCCGACCTGGCTCGAACGGCCGTGGCCGCGCCGGTCATGAGCGATGACGCGATAACCCCGCTTGACGAAATAGAGCATCTGTGCGTCCCAGTCGTCGGAACTCAGCGGCCAACCGTGGTGAAATACGATCGGCTGTCCCGAACCCCAGTCCTTGTAGAAGATTTCGATGCCGTCCTTTGTGGTGATTGTATTCATGATCTGCTTTCCGTTGGTTGGAGTTGAGAAGGAGATTGCCTTTGCCGATGTTGTTTGAGCCAAGGCAGCAGCAGATAGTCCCGCGGCTATGGCAGCGGATGCGGCGCCCAACATGACGTCGCGGCGGGATGCGGTAGGACTTAAGGGAGGATCGGTTTCCATTGTCGTTATCCTTCGGTTTGAAATAGGCGGTGTGGATTGCTTGGCCGGCTCGTCGAGCCACGTGCGTGGCAGCTCAGGTCAACGACATCCCGCCATCGACATGCAGCTCTGTTCCATTGACGAAGCTGCTCTCGTCCGACACCAGAAACAGCGCGGCACGCGCGAGCTCCCTGACGTCGCCGAAGCGGCCGGCAGGAATCTTCTCGCCCATAGCCTCCAGAAAGGCGGGTCTGTCCGCGTCGGACACGCCCAACTTGGTCACGACTGGCGTATCCACTGGTCCCGGACTGAGAACATTCACGCGGATACGCCGTGCTTTCAGCTCGAGCGCCCAGTTGCGAGCGAAGGCTGCGAGCGCCGCCTTCGTTCCGGCATAGACGGCGTGGTTTTCGAGGACTTTCGTGGCTGCAAGAGAGCCCACCAGCACGATGCTGCCGCCGTCGCGCAAGAGCGGCAGCAGCGCCTGTACGCCGAAGAAGGTACCTCGTGTATTGACCGCAAACTGCCGATCGTAGTCGGCGACCGTTACATCGGGGGTTGCCGCGAGGCTGATGACGCCAGCATTGGCCACGAAAATGTCGAGGCCACCAAAGCGTCGCCGGATTTCCTCTACCAGGCGTGCGTGATGGTCCAGTTCCGCGACATCACCGGTCAGTCCTATGACGCCATACCCGATCTCCGCTGCGGCGGTCTGTACTGCGTCCCGCCGGCGACCCGTGATGACGACCTGTGCGCCCCGCTCGGCAAACAGCCGCGCCGTTGCCTTGCCGATTCCGCTATTGCCGCCGGTGACTACGGCGACCTTTCCCTTCAGGTTTTCCATTGTTCCTGATCTCCGAGTTGCCAGACTTTCATCGCACTACGGGACCGCACCGACGCCGGAAGGCCGGTGGATCTCGGCTGGAACCAAGGATGACGGGATTTATTCGACGCCAGTATTGTGCGACCGGCGAGGTTTCAATCGCCGATCGTCAGGCCGACCTGACCTGTTGCGGGGTTCCGACCATCTTCTTTTCTTCGCGGCCGGAAATGCGTCCCAGCACGATTTTCACCGTCACCAGTACAGGCGCCGCGCCGACGAAGAACAGCGCAACGGCAAAGAAAGCCGTGTCGAAAGCGATGACGCTCGCCTGCATGGTGAGCTCTCTGGCGAGTATCTGAACGGCGGCTCTGGAGGCGGTGTCGAGCTCGACTCCATGCGCAGCAAGACCATCGGTCAATGCTGCAAGACGCTCCGTTACAGCTACGCGGCCGGGAACGATATGTGCGGTCAGAACAGACCGGTTAAGCGCCGTCTGGTGGTCGATCAGTGTTTCGAGAAAAGCCACACCGAAGAGCCCGCCTGTCTGGCGGCCGACGTTGAAGAGCGCGACTCCGTAAGCAATTTTCCGTCCAGGAAGATCAAGCAGCGTGATCAGCGTGATCGACAGAAAGAGGAAGCCAAGCGCGAGGCCGCGCAACAGAACCGCCGGCATCAAATCCGGGAAGCCGCTTTCGCCGGTAGAACCGGACAGCATCCACATCGCCACCATGAGGCCAATGATACCGAGAGGCACTGTAGCGATAGGCTTAATTCCGTGCCGCTGAACCAGTAGGGCGGTCAGGAGAAGCGTGCCGATAAATGCGAGCGCTCCAGGAAGGAGCAACCTGCCAGCTGCGGTCAGCGTCATGCCGAGGATGGTGACGACGAAAGATTGGATGAGGTAGGTGCTCCCGGCCAGGGCGATGCCCGCGGCAATGCTTGCGACAAAGCCGAAGGCAAATCCACTGAACCGGAAAATCGAAAGGTCGAGGAGCGCGTCAGTGCGTCCGGCGCGAAGCTGATAGACCATGAACAGCGTCAGGGAAACGGTGCCGCCAAGCATCAGCCGCAGAATCGAAAGCTCTTCCAGCCATTGCCAGCGGCTGCCCTGGCTAAGGACGTAAGTCAGACAATATGCAGCGATGGAAAACAGCAAAAGTCCCGGCCAATCGGGTCTGCCTGCCTTCGCGTGCACACCGGCTCCCGGTTGAGCCAGGACAAGAAGCACCAAAGCAGCAAGACCGATGGGCACTATGCTCAGGAATATCCATGTCCATGCCAGGCTGTCGACGAGCCAACCTTCCATGTAAGGGGCGAGCGTTGCTGGCGCGACGACCGCTCCCATGGCAAAGAAGCACTGGACGACAGGCTGACTGGAGCGGGGAAATGTCTGAAACAGCATGGTCTGTCCGCTGACGAGCAGCACTCCCCCCGCCGCTCCCTGCAGCAGTCGCAAACCGACGAGAATATCCAGATCGAAAGTCAGCGCGGCCGCGCCGCAGGCGAGTGTCATGGCGCCTGTCGCGGCACGCAAGCATGTCCGTGCACATACCTTGCCCAAAAGCCACGGGCTCAGGACAAAACCCGTCAGTTTGGCCGCCGCATAGACAACATCCAGCCTCGAGAACTCGTCCGTAGTTGCGTAGATGTCGCCGATCATGTCGAACCGCGCCGTCGCCAGAACCGTACCTGCTACCGCTTCGGTAAGCGCGGCGAGGAGAATGCCTACGACAAGTGGAAATGCCGCAAGGTTCATGACTATTCCTCCACTCCGGCGGTATCGATCGTCACACGTGCGGACAAGCCGGGAACCAGGCGTAGCTGCGGGACAACACTCGTCAACCTGATATTGACGGGCACGCGCTGCACAACGCGGACGAAGTTACCCGTCGCGCTATCGGGAGGAATCAGGCTGAATGCGGCACCGCTTCCCGGCGAAAGACTGTCGACGACGCCTCGGACTTCTGCGTGTGGATAGGCATCGACCGTGACGCGCACTGGCTGACCGACCCGAACATGCTCCAGTTGGCTCTCCTTGAAATTGGCGACAACCCAGATGTGGGGGATTGGCACGAGATCGAGCAGCGGCATTCCCGCAGTCACAAGCCGGCCAACCCGCACTTGACGATTGCCGACAACGCCGCTGACGGGAGCTTTTACAATCGTATTATCGAGGTCGATCTGAGCCAGAGCCCGAGAGGCTTCGGCTTGCGAAAGCGCCGCTTCCGCAGCTTCTCTTTGGGCGGCGAGAACATTCAACTTCTTGCGTTGCACCTCGACAGCGGCTCTCGCCGCCCCAACGGCGGCATCTGCCTGCGTGCTGGCAGCCTCTCTTTGCTCCAGCTGAGCCCGGCTGACGACATTCGTCCGAACCAGCGAACGATATCGTTCGAATTCGCGGGCGAAGAATTTTTGCGAGGCCCGCGCGGCGTCGAGTTGAGCCTCGCTCTGGGCGATCGTCGATTCCTGAAGATCTCTCTCGGCTTCCATGTTCAGGAGGGACGCATGAGCGGAAGCGACATCTGCCTCTGCCCGTGCCAGGCGTGTCCGGTAGTCTTTGTCGTCGATGCGGAAGAGAATGTCGCCCGCCTCGACGGTTTCGTTGTCGGCGACGTCGACACCGACGACGTATCCGGACACCTTTGGCGCGATGGATGTGATATCGGCCCGCAGATAGGCGTTGTCGGTCTCTTCCTCGAAGCGCCCTGCGTAGAGCCACCCGAACGACAGGATGATGAGCAAGCCAGCCGTGACGGAGACCCCGAGAAGCTGCTCCTTCATTCTGTGTCGCATAACGACTCCTGTCGGTAGTAGCTGCTACCCCGTTTGAAGAGCTGCGGCCCTATTCCATTTCGATCCCTCCCGGAATCGATCGGGTGACATGCCCGGTACGAAAGGGCCTGCGGGTTCCCGGTGCGTTGAAGCAAGAATGGAGACGTCGGCCTGGCGCAGACATCGTGCGATCGGCTATGTCGCTGTCGCCGATCGTCAGGCTGGCGTGATCTTCCGTATGATGTGCCGAAGTGACGCGCCTGCATTGCATCAATTCGTGCCCTTGCGCGGCAAGTGAGTCTCTCGCCTGGAGGGAAGACGATCACAGCCATCTCATGCGAGGGCTTGGCCTTCCTCAACGATCGGCGACAGGAACCTGTCTGATCGCATGGTATCGACGCCGGTTCCGGCAGCGCATCGTCGTTGCGGCGCCAAATGGGGTCGCCAACAGGGCGGCAAACCTTGCGCAGAGCTGCCTTCATCAGCACTCAACGGAGGACGACCATGCGACAACGACTTCTCATCATCGGCGCCGGCTTCGCCGGCATGTATGCGGCGCTTTCCGCGGCGCGGTTGCGTGACGCCGAAGGCGTCCCGTCCGACGAACTCGAAATCGCGCTCGTCGCGCCGGAGCCTCGTCTGGTGATCCGTCCGCGCCTGTATGAACCGAATCCGGAGACCCTCACAGCGCCTCTGGACGAAGTCTTCAAGGCGATCGATGTTGTCTATCTGCAGGGCAATGTTGAAACCATCGACACTTCTGTCCGCACCGCCGAAATTCTCGGCGCCGATGGCGCGCGCTCCACCATCACATATGACCGCCTGGTGGTGGCCACAGGAAGCAGGCTGTTCCGTCCGGACATCCCAGGCCTTTCGAAGCATGGTTTCAGCGTCGACCAGTACGACCAAGCCGTTGCGCTCGATCGGCACCTTCACCGCCTGGCCGATCGTCCCGCATCGGCGACGCGCAACACGGTGGTTGTCGCGGGCGGAGGCTTCACCGGTATCGAGGTGGCGACGGAAATGCCCGAGCGTCTGCGCGCCATCCTTGGCATGGACGCTGCGATCCGTGTTGTGATCGTCGAACGCAATGGAACGGTGGCACCCGAAATGGGATCCGATCCTCGCCCGATCATTGAAGCTGCTTTGCGCGATCTCGGAATAGAAACCCGTCTCGGCGTCGGCGTCGCGGCGCTGGACGAGAGCGGGGTTACGCTCAGCGATGGCGAGCACATCGAAAGCGCCACCGTGATCTGGGCGGCCGGGATGCGAGCGGCACCGTTGACAGCGCAGATTCCAGCCGAACTCGACAGACTCGGACGTCTCCCGGTCGACCGCGAGCTGCGAGTCCATGGCGTTCCCGGCGTCTTCGCTACGGGCGATGCTGCAAAGGCTGCCTGCGACGACATCGGCCACGACGCCCTGATGTCGTGCCAGCACGCGACCCGGATGGGCGCATTCGCCGGCAACAACGCAGCGGCTGAGTTGCTCGGCGTGAGCACGTCACCCTATCACCAGGAAGCCTATGTGACCTGTCTGGATCTGGGCGCGGCAGGTGCGGTCTTCACGCGTGGCTGGGACTGTATGGTCGAGATGGCCGGAGAAACGGCAAAGAAGACCAAGCAGGAGATCAACACGATCTGGATCTACCCACCCAAGGCCAATCGCGAAATCGCGCTCGCCTCGGCAGACCCGGAACGTGTTACCGATCTCTGAAGGCGCAGGGCATGTCAGGGATGAATCCCGGCATGCCCTTTTCTTTGCGTGCTGTACGAGGGCGAGAAGTCGGTCCGGTCCAGGCGGCCACTCACTCGGCGGAACGGGCCGGCGATATCATACCGAGTACCTTCTTCGTACAACTCATGGCGCAGATACGCCGGCAGCACTTTGGACGCCGCCGCCAACACCTGTCAGAGAACGGGTCGCGCAGCAGCTTCACGCAATTGTGGGGGCAGCGATTCCCACGCCCGGATCAACTCACCGATAGAAGCAGCCTCCATCTTGCGCATCACATTGCCGCGATGCAGCTTCACGGTGACTTCACTGATACCCAGGTCGAATGCGATCTGCTTGTTGACGCGTCCCCGCGCGACTTCATACAGGACTTCATGCTCTCGTGGTGTCAACGTCCTGTAACGTTCGATATTGCGCTCCGTGACCGCAGATTCCGCTCTCCGTTGAGCATCGACGGTAATGGCAGCGTTCACCGCGTCGATCAGAGTCTGGTCCCTCACCGGTTTGGTCAGGAAGTCAACGGCACCCGCCTTCATCGCCTGCACGGTCATTGGAATATCCGCGTGTCCCGTCAAGAAGATGATCGGCTTTGTGTTTCCGCTCTCCGCGAGATGATGCTGCAGATCGAGACCGCTCGCCCCTGGCATGCGGACGTCGAGAATCAGGCAACCGTGACTGTCCAACGCGTCACCGTCCAGCAGTTCGCGGGTCGAAGCAAAACAGGCCATTTGGAAGCCCGCCGAGAGGATCAACTCGGACAATGCTTCACGGACAGTGGGATCGTCATCGACAATAATGACGATTGGCTGTTTTTCCGCATTCTCCGGTGCCGATGAAAATGGCGCCGAACTTCGCCTTTGCGTCTGATCAAGCCTCATGTTCACCCTCCTTGTTTCGATCGTCCAAGACCCTTTCGACAGCCGCAAGCAAGGCGCGGGCATCGAAGGGTTTGCGGAAGAATCCGCTTGCGCCCATGGTTCGACCCTGTTCGACATTTTCGTGCCGTCCGGTGATGAGGAACACCGGTAGCTCCGGTCGCGTTCTTTTCATGAGGTCGCGAAGTTCAAAACCATTCATTCCCGGCATGCCGATATCGGTGATAAGAACGTCCATGTTCGACAGCCCGCTGACGATAAACGCTTCCGCCGATGAAAAGCTGTGGGGAACATATCCGGCGGATTCCAACAGGTTCTCCATCGACTCAAGCAGCCTCGGATCGTCATCAACGATAGCGACGCTGGGATTTGCCTTCTTCACGCTGAGCCATCCTTCGATCGACGCGAGTGCGCGATCGGAATTTCCAATTGCCCCGCGATACGCACGAGATCGGCGAGCGATGCCGCCTCCATTTTCTTCATGACGTTTCTTCTGTGAATTTGCAGAGTGACCTCACTGATGCCCAATTGTGCCGCTGCCTGCTTGTTGAGAAGACCGCTCACCACGAGCGGCAACACTTCGCGCTCGCGCGGTGTCAGATCTCGATAGCGTTCCTGAAGTGCATTGAGTTCGGCTCTCCGCGATCTAACTTCACGATCACGCCCAATCGCCACATTGATAGCGGCCATGAGGTGCGCTTCATCGAAAGGTTTTGTCAGGAAATCGACAGCGCCTTCCTTGATTGCCCGTACCGATGACGGGATATCGCCATGCCCAGTTATAAAGACGATCGGCGGGTGATTGCCTTCAACGATCTGCCTCTGGAAGTCGAGGCCATTGATGTCCGGAAGCTCGACATCGAGGATGAGACATGCGGGGACATCCGGCTTTTTCGCCGTCATGTAGTCGCCGGCCGATGCAAAGGTGCGGGAGTCGATTCCGTGCGCGGCCAGAAGTTCGCCCAGTGCCTCTCTGAGGCGCGCATCGTCGTCCACGACGAACACAATATGTTCGTCCGTCGTCATGCCGCCGCCGTTGCTTCAACTGGCAGCGCAAAAACAAACGTCGCGCCGTGCGGGGTGTTGTTCTCTGCCCAGAGCCGGCCGCCATGGGACTCTACAATCGAGCGGCAGATGGCGAGCCCCATGCCCATTCCGCGCTCCTTCGTCGTGAAGAAGGGCTCGAATATCTTTTCGGACAGTTCAATTCCTGGACCGCTGTCACTGAGCTCAACCCGAATGGCATCTTCGATAAAGCGCACACGGAGACGAAGCTCTCTCCTGCCAGGTACAGAGCCCATAGCCTCCATCCCGTTTCGGATGAGATTTATCAGAACCTGTTGAATCTGGACCCGGTCGAGGGCGATCGGTGGAAGGCCATCAGCTATGTCGACCTCCATGTGCACGCGTCTCCGGGTCACTTCATCCGTCAGAAGCTCGCGTATCTCGGTGATGACGCTACTCAGCGGCGTGACTACCCTCGTCTCCGTTGATTGTTTGAACAAGGCGCGAATACGGCTCACGATGTCGGCGGCACCGTTCGCGTCCCGGATAATGCGCTCTACCGTGATCTTCGCACGCTCCATGTTCGCCGGCTCCGCCGAGAGCCAATGGTGACAGGCATGAGAGTTGGCGACGATTGCTGCCAAAGGCTGGTTCACCTCATGCGCAATCGAGGCCGAAAGTTCGGCCAGCCCGGCCGCATGACTGGCTCGTGCAAGTCTGTCCTGCGCCAAACGAAGTTCTTCCTGCGTCCTCACCTCGCTATCGATGTCTATGCAGACACCGTTCCACTGCACAATCTCACCTTCGTCATTGCACATTGGTGCGGCGCGTGTCTCGACCCAGCGATAGACGCCATCGAAGCGCCGTAGCCGGTGCCTGAGCGCATACGGCTTCCCGGTAGCCAGCGAATGGCCATACTTTTCATGGACGAGCGCAAGGTCATCGGGATGGATGATGGCGTCGAGCGTGCTCACCAGACGCGATACTCCCGTTTCGTCCTTGTCATCGAGGCCGAATCCCAGAAATTCGGTGAGCTGCTGACTGCGATAGGTCGGCTTGCCGTCCGGTGCGGCGCAGTAGATAAGCGCAGGCAACGTTTCGATGAGTTGGCGTAGCGTGCGCTCGCTCTCTCGCAATGCCTGTTGCGCATGCATCTCCTCTTCGATGTCGATAGCAGCGATGTACCATTGCACGATCGTGTCGTCGGTATCGCGTAACGGGTGCGCGCGTGCTTCTATCCAGCGATAGACGCCATCTTTTTCGCGCCGTCGAAACCGGCTAACGAAAGGCGTGCCTGCTGCGAAGCCATCCGTCGCCCTGCGGAACATCACAGGAAAGTCTTCAGGATGAGCTACGTCCCGAGCCAGCGTGTCGAAATTCCTGATATGCGGTGGTATGCCGACTCTCTCCAGATAGCGCTTGCTGGCATAGGTCATCTCGCCCGAAGGGGAGAAGCTCAGAATATTGACAGGCAGGGCATCGATCATCTGCTCCAGCTGCCGCTTGCTGGCTCTGAGAGCTTCCTCCGCCCTTACTTGATCGTCGATGTCGATGGAGACGCCGTACCAGTGCAGGATCGTTCCATCGCGGTTGTGCAGAGGCTCGCACCTGCCTTCCATCCAGCGATAGGCACCGTCCTTGGAGAGCCGTCGGTATCTCATGGCGAAAGCGTCGCCGCTCGCAAGAGAGGCCGCCGCAGTGGCCTGAACCCCGGGAGCATCGTCCGGATGGACCAATTCCTGTGCCACTCGCGTGAAGTCTTCGAAGTTTGCTTCTGAGAGACCTAGATGTGCCAGATAGCGCTTGCTGACGTAGGCCAAATCGCCTGACGGTGTCCAACTCCAGATATGAACCGGTACGGCGTCGATGATCCCCTGAAGCTGCTGCTCGCTTTCCCGCACTGCCTCCTCGGCCTTCACCTGGTCGTCTATGTCGTGACAGAGGCCGTACCATTGAACGATCCGGCCGACGTGATCCCGTAGCGGTTCGGCGCGGCTCGACATCCAGTGATAAACACCGTCGGTCCTGCGTAGACGATACCGCATGACAAAATGCTGACCTGTGGTGAGACTTTGGGCGAGCGCTTGCTTCATCGCATGGGCGTCATCCGGATGGACGAAGGAGTCGATCAGATCCTCCATCCGGTTCCGTCGCGAATTGCCGAGATCCCCCACGTCCATGCCGATAAACTCGATCATGCGCCTGTTGAAGAAGATCGGCTCGCCATCCGCCGTGAGCCGCCAAAGATGGCTGGGAACCATATCCACAAGCTGCGACAGCTCCTGTTCTCGGTCGCGTAATGTGGCCTCGGCCTGCTTCTGGTCCTCGATATCTATAGTCGTGCCGTACCATTGGGTGATACGCCCCTCGCTATCGCGTGAAGGGCGGCCCGAATTGCGGAACCAGCGATACACTCCGTCCGTACGCCGCAGTCGATGCTCGGTGTCATAGTGCTCGCCTGTACGAAGACAGTGGCGCCACCGTGCCGCGACTCGATCGTAGTCATCCGGATGGACGACCGTGCGCCATCCGAATTCGTCCTCTTCATCGGCCGTATTGAGATCGGCGCTGGTATTGCCGAGAAAGACCAACGCTTTCGGACTGACATAGGTGAACTGCCCGGCGCTGTCCGCCGACCATGCAAAGCCTGGCATGCTTTCGATGATTTGCAGCGCACGCATTGATTCAGGATCGGTTTCGCCAATCGAGTTGGACGCTGTCGTCATGGGGCTCTCCCGCCGGACAAGGAAATCGGGGATGGACGTTTCCTGGGGACCTCAACGGTTAGCTCGAACGATGAGCCGGCAAGTCATCTTTCATCTTAGCCCCGGGATGACCGAAGTACACTTCATGGAAATCCATGTATTGCCTTTGAAACCGCCCCAAAAGCGGCCCCCCGAGGGGTGGTGCGCGGCCGGTCCCCAGGTTGCCGATGTGGAGCATCTGGCGATTGGCGGTGGCGACCTATACCCGTGAACGGTATCGGCCGCTGAGAGCGGCGGTGCACGCTCAACTCCTGGGCGGCGGCCGCTCTCGCGCCGGAGGCGTGGCGTTCGCCTGAGATTTCTCATTTGAGCAACAGGAGAACGACATGACGACGCATCTGAGCTACGTCCCCCAAAAAAGCGGAGCAGAGTTCGAGGAACTGGTCCCGTCGCGCTACGCGCTGCGGATCGGTGAAATCGACGTGCTGGTGGTGAGCGACGGGGTCCTTCCGCTGCCGACCGAAACGATGGCCACCAATGTGGCCCCTGCCGTCCGCGCCGCCTGGTTCAAGGACATGTTTCTGGGACCCGACATGTTCGACTGGGCGCTGAACGTCCTGGTCGTGCGAAGCGGCGACAAGACCATCCTCATCGATGCTGGTCTGGGAGGGCAATTCCCCGGCTTTCCGCGGGCCGGGTTATTTCCGAAGCGGCTGGAGGCGGCCGGCATCGACCTCGCATCGGTGACCGACATTATCGTCACCCATATGCACATGGACCATGTCGGCGGACTGCTCGTCGACGACGTGAAGAAGCGGCTGCGTCCGGATGTGCGGATTCACGTTTCGGCCACCGAGGTCGACTTCTGGGGGACGCCCAATTTCTCCCAGACTGCGATGCCGACGCCGGTTCCCGACGTTCTCAGGACCACTGCCACGGAGTTCTTGAAGGTATATGGTGCCAATCTGCAGACCTTCGCCGAAGAGCGCGAGGTGGCACCGGGAGTGGTCGCCAGGCTTACCGGCGGCCACACGCCGGGACATAGCGTCGTCCATGTGACGTCCGGCGGCGAGCGGCTGACATTCGCCGGAGATGCCCTGTTCCCGGTCGGCTTCGATCACCCCGACTGGCACAATGGCTTCGAACATGACCCGGAAGAGTCGGTTCGCGTCAGAGTCCGCCTGTTGCAGGAAGCAGCGGCCACGGGAGAACTCCTCGTGGCTACCCACTTGTCCTTCCCATCCGTCGGCAGGGTTGCGCTGGATGGCGAGGCCTTCCGTTGGGTAGCGGCCTCCTGGGACTTCTGACCGCTTTCTGGTCATGCCTCCGTTCGAGTCCCGCGCGCGAACGAGCATCGGACGGAGGCGGTTGACTGAAGGCTGGATTCGTCTGCCCTGGCGGTTTGTACGGGGGGCTTGGCGAGGCCGGCCTTTCGATCTGCTCCGAGAGAATACGGTGCGTTGTCCTGCCTGTCGGGCTCCCGCACTGTGGATCTGCGCCGTTATCGCATAAAGTGACTCGACAGTTACTTTTAACCACCCTAAATTTCGAAATGCATTCAGAGGGATAGACTGCGACTCTTGGCGAAAAATTGGAATATATAAGCGTCTGCCTTCAATGCGCGGCCACATCGCGGATAAGACCGATTTGGCCGCAGCCACCAGGAGAAGCAGACAATGACAGCAGTTTTCACTTGATCCCCTGATCGCGTTCCTGCGGGAAGCGCGGCCGAGACGTGAGGCCGTGAGTTTTCCGGATCCGGAGCCGCGCCGCCATATCTGGCGGCACCACCAATCATCAACGACAAGTCCTTGCGACGCAGACCGTTGTCCGGCTGCGACAGGATTTGCTTGTCCAATCCACTGGGAGACAGCATTTGAACAAGCACCTCAGAGAACCGCGATCCTTTACCGACCTCGAGAAGATCAAAACCGATGTCAAAAGGATGAGCAGGGAGGCACGGGTCGTCTTCAGCACCACCCATGGCCCTCTTCGCACGATCGTGACGGGAACCAAGTGCCGTCCGACAGGCGTCTATAACAGCGTCAAGACCGGCCATGCTCAGCCTTATGAATCCCAGGCCGAACTGTTTTTCATGCGGCAGTGCGAAGCCGACCACGAAGTAGTTGCCTGGCTTGCTCAGCCCCACCGGCTGGAAATCTTCGTCGAGGGAAAGAAGCTCATCTATTTCCCGGATTTTTCAGTGCTCTATGCCGACGGCCGGGAAGAGGTCGTCGAGATCAAGAGGGACAAGGCAAGGGAAGTATTTGGTGAATTGGCCACCAAGTTGGAACGGGCAGAACGCATCTATCAAACCGCCAACGTAGGGTTCCGTATCCTCGATCTGTCTGACTTGAGAGTAGAGCCCCGTTGTTCAAACGCCGAAGAAATCCAACGGCACTCGAGAACACACTTCGTGCGCAGCGAAGTTTTCTGGTTGATGGATGAAGCCTGTCGCGATCCAAGCGGGACCATACCCTTTGCCCGAGCGGCTGAGATTCTGGGTGGCGGTGTCGTCGGCCACAAGAAGCTCTGCGCGATGATTGTCAGGAGACATTTCGGTTTGGATCTCGACGCCAGGCTGGTCGCCGACACGCCTGTATCTCCCGTCTCGACCTAGAAATTTCGAGGAAATCGCCGTGTATCTCAGACTTTCCGTTGGCGACATCGTCTCCTGCCTCAAGGGCGACTACGAACTCAAACAAGTCATGCCCGATGGTCATCTCGTGCTACAGAAGCAATTCGGGCATGAGAGCATTTTCATGTCGCAGGATGAGCTTCTCAAGCAACACGCGGAACGACAGCTCAGGGTGTCGAGACGTATCGATTATTGGCGTGACAGGGCAGCGTCGCTCAAGGCATACACGCCTCGTGACCCCAATGTTGAACTTGGCCCGAAAGCAAAGATCCGTCAGCTACTGCTTGTCCAGTACGACAAGTCGCCCGTTGCGCTCTCCGACAAATCGCTGAAGGCGTTCATTCGAGACGCCGACCTGCCGAAGGAACTTGAGGCCGCTGGCTGGCGACCGAGTGCGGGCACATTCAGGAGAGACATTAGAAACAGAACCGAGAATGGCCTGAGACCACTCGCGATCATGGGCCGGCGGAGAAAACGCTCTTCCTCTGCCCGCATGTCCGACGAAGTGTCGAGGCTGCTTATCAAATGCGTCCATTGGTACTATGCGGCGCGGAACAGAACCGTTTGCGAAGCCTACGACCGCCTCAAGATCGTGGTTGATGAGCTCAATCTGCGTGCTCGGCGATACGGTCGCATTTCCAGACTGACATGCCCGAGCCATGAGACTGTCCGCAACTGGATCAGGCGCTGCGAGAACTACGATTTCTACAAGAAGAAATTCGGAGAAAAAGAAGCGCGGCGGCGCTACTCCGGAGCCGGCTCCGGGCGGGAGGCAAAGCGACCACTTGACGTCGTGATGATCGACGCGACGCCCATGGATGCGTTTGTCATCGTTGATCCGGATACGGGTAACGTACTTGGGCGCCCGACGCTTCTGGTTGCAATCGATGTATGCACCAGGATGATCCTGGGGACATTCATCACTTTCGAGCCACCGAGCATCTACTCGGTCATGAACTGCATCAAGAATGCACTGACTTGGAAGAAAGAACTTGTCGCCCAGAAGTTTCCTGACCTCCGGAAGCCATTCGTTGCGTTTGGTTGCCCTAGACTCATCATACTGGATAACGGTCTCGAAAATGTCGGCTCCTCAATGCAGGACGCACTGCGCGACCTTGGTATTGACGTCGAATGGGCACCCATCAAGACGCCGGAATTCAAAACCTATGTCGAGCGATTCTTCGGTACTCTGAACAAGGGGCTTCTACACAAGTTGCCGGGAGGTGTGTCGGCGCCGCCCAAGCAGCTGCGTGAACAAGGCATCGATCCGCGCAAGCAAGCATGCATGACGCTTGATCGTCTTGAGGAACTCGTTCTCCAGTTCATTCTGGAGGTCTATCAGTGCCGACCTCATCGAGGTATCGACGACATACCCCTCATGCGTTGGGAAGAGTTGACCAGGAAATACGGCATCGACTTTATTGATGATCTGAGGCGTATCGATGACGCATGCGGATACGTCAAGAATGCGACTTTGACGCGTGACGGCATAAAGGTGGAGGGGCTCAGGTTTCACGACAGGGATATCGTTACGGGACTCCTTGCCGACCTGCTGCCAGCGGCTCCGCGTGGAAGACGACGGAAGGCATCCAACAGCGTCCCCGTCAAGATAAAGCTCGATCCAGGGGATATTTCGGAGATCCGGGTATGGAACTCCGTCACTAGCTCCTATCAACCTCTACCGAACGAGCAGCAACGCTATAGCCGGGGCACGTCTCTCTGGTTCCACCGGCACCTCAAGAAAGTGGCGCTACAGAAACAAGAAGGATTCATTTCCGAAGATGAGCGACTGAAAGCTCGCAGGCGGCTGGTCAAGTCGATTGAGAACGCTGGCATGATCGACAAGTGCAAACGGAGTCGTTTGGTGAGCCAGATCTCGTCTTCGTCCTCGGTGGAGATCAGCTATGCGCCTCCTCGCCACGATGGCAACGCCACAACGGTGGAGGTTTCGCCGGGCATGGAGAATCGCGCGGATGGTGGAGAAAAGCCCGCCGGCTTCCTGAGGGGAAGGGCTGCTCAAGCGAGAGCTAAGAAGAAGCGCGAGAAATCGGACGCGCCTCGTCAAAAGGATCCAGCCCAGGCGCCGTCAGAGGATCTGAAGCTGGAAAATCCGCAGGCCTTCATGGCACACATCGGCAACTCTGATGGGTGGGACGACGATGCTTGATGATCAACAGTTCGCTCGCCTGCAGCGCTTTGAGGGAATCATCATCCGCTACCCCCGGATGAATGAGGTCTTCAAGAGCTTCGAGTTTCTTCGCAAGAAAGCTCGCGCGGTGCGTGGCCTCAACGCGTCCGAGAAACTCAATGTGACCAGTCTCTTTGCCTTGCCGCTCATAGCGCCTACGGGGACCGGCAAGTCCCGCATTATCAACGCGTACATGCAGAAAGTTCGCGAGGAGGAGCATCCGCCTGGAGCAATTCCGGTACTGGTCGTAGAGCTTTCAACCAAGCTCACCGTCAAAGGCTTCTATGCGGATGTTCTGAAGGCCTTTGGAGATCCAAACTCCGCCCGGGGAACACAGCAGCAGCTCGAGATGCGGACGCAGGCGTTCATCCGCAAGTGTGGCGTGGAACTCCTGATTGTTGACGAGGTGCATCACTTGATCAACGCGGAAACCAACAAGGTAAGTTGGGATGTTGCCGAACTCTTCAAAGGTATCCTGAACAACAAGAGTTGTTGTCTCGTGTTGAGCGGCGTCGAGAAGTCGACCGTTCTGTTCGAGCGGGGAGGACAGCTTGCGAGAAGATGTATCAGCCCCGTTCCGCTTGGCCCTCTGGATATACAGAACAAGGCCGAGCGCGAGATGTTTCTCGGCTTCATAGGGCGGCTCGACGAAATGATGCTGAAAGAGAAGGTCACGGACCAGAAGAACGGTCTTCTTGAGGGGGACGTGCCGGCATGCCTGTACGAGATTTCGCGCGGCGTTGTCGGGATCGTCCACCAACTTGTCTACCATTCCCTCATGTGCTGCTTCATGCGCGGCGCAACGATCCTTGAGCGAGAGGATTTTGTGAAGGGCACGGATGGTTGGGCTCTGGCATATGGAATCTCCACAACCAACCCGTTCAAGGCGCACAAGAAGGTCTGACGACATGACGCATCCGAAGTTCGTTGTGCCGGTTTCCCCGTTGCCTGGAGAGAGCCTTGCTGGGGTCGTGGCTCGCGCCGCCCACGAGAATCTGTTCACGAACCCGGCCAATATCTTTCTCCATCTGAATATGCCGGTCGTGCGCCTGGGGAGCATCGCAACGCGCTACGCTGGAAATTGCGACGAATTGGCAAGCCTTATCGGCTCGAGCCCGGCTGACCTCCGTCCTCTTTTCTACAAGCGGATGGATAGGTGCATCTCCGGCTTTGGTGCAGAAATCGAATTTCTGGGCTCGCATCTTGCTCTGCGATGCCGGGAGTCGAAGACGAGACGCCTCTCTCCGGCAAGCTTGCGTGTGTCGGCGTATCATCGAGTTGCCTGGGAGCTTCGGTTTCTTCACTGGTGTCCCGAGTCCTTCGAGTACCTCCTTGGGGAATGCACGATGTGCAGCAAGAGCTTCGGTTGGCACAAGCTGGCCGGGGTCCACATCTGCGAGAACTGCGGAGGGGATGTTCGCGAACAGACGTCGGAATGTGTTGCCGAGCACGACAGGGACACTGCGCGCCTTTTGTCCGATCTTGTTCTGAATCGGGAAGCGGCGACACGCATCAGGGCGTCGCTACACGAGGACCTGCGTCATCTCGTGGACGTGGACCTGCTTTGTCTTGCCGTCATGCTGGCATCCGGCTTCGAATGGTCGCCGAAGATGGTCCATAAAGCGCTGTACGACATGAACAGGGCCACCGCACCTTCCCTGGAAATGTGGCGTGTCGGTTTCGAACG
The DNA here is from genome assembly GCF_000017565.1 of Parvibaculum lavamentivorans DS-1. Classification (NCBI taxonomy): domain Bacteria; kingdom Pseudomonadati; phylum Pseudomonadota; class Alphaproteobacteria; order Hyphomicrobiales; family Parvibaculaceae; genus Parvibaculum; species Parvibaculum lavamentivorans. The sequence goes on along the minus strand of NC_009719.1, from coordinate 2,534,671 downwards.
TATTCGCGATTGGCCGGACTCCGCCTACGAGATCGTCTGGAAGCAGCTGGAGACGCCCAGAGAAGACGCAGGCTACGGCATGATGGAGGAGCTCGGTCCCGTCGGTTTGCACCTCATGCCGGCGAATGCTGACCTTGCGAAGGTGCTCCGCAAGATGGTTAGCGACAGCTACCTGCAGAAAGGTGTCGTCGCCTTGCGCCCCATCGGCAACAGCGCCCAGTGGCGGCGGCCTGGCTGGTTGCCATCAAGCGAAGCAAAGAAGAAGCACAAACTAACGGACTGGACGATAGACCAGGCGCTGCGCTCTCCGGAAGTCAGGAGGATTTCTCACGAGGGAGGGGAGAGGTCGCCGACACTCCTACATGAGACGGACCTGCTCACGTGGGTAGAAAAGCTGAAGGCAGCCTTGGATGCGCCGACCGCCATGAAGCGTATCGGTATTCCCGAGCATGCGCTCTGGGAACTGCTCGAAAGCGGACATCTCAAGCTTCTGACCTCCGAAGACAGAATCCTGACTCCACGAAAGGGCTTCATTGAAACGAAATCCGTGCAGGATCTGGGCGATCGTCTGTTCTCACGTTGCTCGCCCACGACTGGAGACGAAAGCCTTGTGCCCTTGAGGGAGGCGATCGCTTCCTCAAGCTGTCCGGTTCCGCCTTGGGTGGCGGCGATTGATGCCATTCTGAAAGGAACGCTGAACGCATGGAGGCATGACGCGCCGTCTTCGACTTACGTCGATGCCTTGCTCGTTTTGCCTGATCAGTTCGAAGCAAAAATCGGTCGCGGGACTGTTCTCCCCGAATTTCGCGAAGCGCCTGTTCTGATGACCTACAACGACGCTGCGGTCCTGCTGCGAACTTCGCCGGAGGTCATTGTTCAATTGGCTTGGGCTCAGAAGATCGACACCGAGAGCGGTGGGCCGGGCCGGAGAGCTGTGCGGCGATCGGTTTACGCATACGCGACGAAGTATCCGAACGCCGCCAAGGCTCTTGCTGCTTCAAAGGTTTGACCATGGCGCATACTAAACTGTCCTAGGTACTCTGTAGAAACATCTACAGCAAAAACCCGTATTGACAGATATGACGCCATGCAGTTTCCTGTAGGAGTACTTACAGAGAAATGCAATGCGCCTGACGGAAGTATGCTCGATTTTCCCTGGATATACAGCGCGGGCGCGCCTGGAGCCCGCGGGGGATAGGGGCATGGCTGCAATCCAGCTTCGAGATGTTTCGGCGGATGGGCTGGCACACCCCGACGAGCTGATCCGGGTCGATCTGGGGGATGTTGCAGAGCGCTATATGGTTTCGGCCGGAGATGTGGTCTTCCGCTCTCGCGGCGATCGCAACACCGCTGCCGCCCTTGACGGGTGTTTCATCGAGCCTGCGCTCGCTCTCCAACCACTTCTGATCTTGAGGCCCAAGCGGGATGCGGTATTGCCCGAGTACCTTGCCTGGGCGATCAATCAGCCGTCTGCACAGCGTCACTTCGACGAGGGAGCCCGCGGTACGAACATCCGCATGGTGCCGAAATCCTGTCTCGACGATCTCGACATCGACGTCCCTGATCTTGAGGCACAGCGCAGAATTGTCGCCGTCGATGCGCTTGCCGAACGCGAGAACCAATTGGCTCTGGTTCTCGCTGAAAAAAAACGACAATTGAGCCGCCTGCTTCTCGCCCAACACGCCCAACGAATATGCCGGACCATCGAGCCGGAAAGGAAACGCAAATGACCGATCAACTGACGCAGCAGCAAGTCAACCAGACGGCGTGGGCGGCGTGCGATACGTTCCGTGGCGTTGTCGATGCCGGTCAGTACAAGGACTACATCCTTGTCATGCTGTTCCTGAAGTATATCAGCGATCTCTGGAACGATCATGTGGAGGTCTACCGCAAGCAGTTTGGAGAGGACGAAGCTCGTATCCGCCGGCGCCTGGAACGCGAGCGCTTCATTCTCCCCGAAGGCACCAGCTTCTATGACCTCCATGCTCAGCGTACCGAAGCGAATATTGGCGAACTGATCAACATAGCGCTCGAGAAGATAGAAGACGCGAACCGGGCCAAGCTCGAAGGCGTGTTCCGCAATATCGACTTCAATTCGGAAGCCAATCTCGGGCGGGTGAAGGATCGCAACCGGCGCCTGAAGAACATGCTCGAGGATTTCGCGAAGCCGGCGCTGGACCTGCGCCCCAGCCGGGTGACCGAGGACATTATCGGCGAGTGTTACATCTATCTGATCTCACGCTTTGCCTCGGACGCAGGCAAGAAGGCCGGCGAGTTCTACACGCCCTCCGCTATCTCCCGCCTGCTGGCGAAGCTGGCAGCCCCCAAGCCGGGCGACACGATCTGCGACCCGGCTTGCGGCTCCGGATCGCTGCTGATCCGGGCGGCGGAGGAGGTCGGATCCGAGAACTTCGCCCTCTACGGCCAGGAAGTGAACGGTGCCACCTGGGCGCTGGCGCGGATGAACATGTTTCTCCACGCCAAGGACGCCGCGCGCATCGAGTGGTGTGACACACTCAACAGCCCCGCGCTGGTCGAGGGCGATCACCTGATGAAGTTCGACGTAGTGGTGGCCAATCCCCCGTTCAGCCTCGACAAGTGGGGGGCGGAGAACGCGGACACCGACCAGTTCAAGCGCTTCTGGCGCGGGATCCCGCCGAAGTCCAAGGGTGACTACGGCTTCATCACCCACATGATTGAGATCGCCAAGCGGCAGAGCGGCCGTGTCGCGGTGATTGTACCGCATGGCGTTCTGTTCCGGGGAGGAGCCGAGGGGCGTATCCGCCAGGCGCTGATCGAGGAGAACCTGCTCGACGCGGTGGTGGGGCTGCCCGCGAACCTGTTCACGACCACGGGCATTCCGGTGGCCATTCTGGTCTTCGACCGCTCCCGCGAACAGGGCGGCGCGAACGAGGACCGCCGCGATGTGCTGTTCATCGATGCCAGCAAGGAATTCACGCCCGGCAAAACCCAGAACGTGATGGATGAGGCGCACATCGCCAGGGTGCTGGAGGCATACGCCTCGCGGGCCGAAACTCCGAAATACTCCCACCGCGCCAGCCCCGAGGAGATCGCCGAGAACGACTTCAACCTCAACATCCCCCGCTATGTCGACACCTTCGAGCCGGAGGAGGAAATCGACGTCGCCGCCCTGCAGAAGCAGATCAACACCATCGAGGCTGAGCTGGCCGAGGTACGCGGCAAGATGGCTGGCTACTTGAAGGAGCTGGGTGTTGATGTCTGAGGGCGAACTGATCCTTTACAACACCGACGATGGTGCCGCGACCATCGGCCTGCGGGCCATCGACGGGACGGTCTGGCTGACCCAGTTGGAGATGGCGGAGCTGTTCGACACCTCCAAGCAGAACGTCAGCCTGCACATCAACAACATCCTGTCCGAGGGGGAGCTGGCGGCGGAATCAGTTGTCAAGGAATCCTTGACAACTGCGTCGGACGGCAAGGCCTACCGCACGAAGGTCTATAATCTGGACGCCATTCTGGCGGTGGGCTATCGCGTCCGCTCCCCGAGGGGCACCCAGTTCCGCCGGTGGGCCACCACCGTCTTGCGCGAGTACCTAGTCAAGGGCTTCGCCATGGACGATGCGCGGCTGAAGCAGGCCGAGCAATGGGACTACTTCGACGAGTGGCTTGCCCGCATCCGGGACATCCGCGCCTCGGAGAAGCGCTTCTACCAGAAGGTCCGAGACCTCTACACGACCGCCATCGACTACGACAAGACGTCCGAGCAGGCGCAGGCCTTCTTCAAGAAGGTGCAGAACAAGATGCTCTGGGCAGTCACGGGCCAGACGGCCGCCGAGCTGATCGAAAACCGCAGCGATCCGAGCGCCCCCAACATGGGCCTGACCAGCTGGAAAGGCTCGATCGTTCGCAAGGGCGACGTCGGCACCGCCAAGAACTACCTGAAAGCCGAGGAGGTCGAGGAGCTCAACCGCATCGTCGTGATGTACCTCGACTACGCGGAAGACCAGGCAAGGCGCCGCCGCCCGGTCGCCATGGCCGAATGGGCCGACAAGCTCGACGCCTTCCTGTCCTTCAACGAACGCGACGTGCTGACCCATGCCGGCCGGCTGCGGATGGACGTGGCCCAGAAGCTGGCCGTAGAGCGCTTCGAGGTGTTCGACGCCAAGCGCCGCGCTGCCGAGGCGCTGGCGGCGGATGAGGCCGATATCGCTCAGCTGGAGGAGATGGAGAAGGCTGCCAAGGATCGAAAGAAGGGGGCGGCAAATGAATAGGCTGTTCGCCAAGCTCCCAATTTCCGAGATTGCTTCCGTTGAGCGAGGTAAGTTCTCTGCGCGTCCGCGCAACGACCCCCGATATTTCGGCGGTGACATTCCCTTTCTGCAAACAGGTGACATTGCTCGCGCCGGACGCTTCATCGTCGGTTGGGACCAGACACTGAACGCACAAGGGCTTGCGGTCAGCCGGCTCTTCCCTCGAGGAACGATATTCATGTCAATCGCAGCCAACGTCGGTGACGTGGCTATTTCTACATTCGATGCCGCGTGCCCTGACAGTGTTGTTGCAGTCATCCCCAGGAATGGGGCTGATGCAGAATGGCTCTTTCAAATCCTAAGGCACTGCAAGGACGGACTATCCTCTTTGGCAACGCAAAACGCGCAGGCCAATCTCAGCCTTGAGAAGATTACTCCATTCAGGGTTCCAGTTCCCCCACTCCCCGAACAATGCAAGATCGCCGAAATCCTGCGGACATGGGACGAGGCCATCGAGAAGCTGGAGGCGCTGCGGGCGGCGAAGCGTGACCGCCTGACAGGACTGACGCAAAAGCTGCTCGGCATTGGCGGAGCTTTCCCCGACAGGTGGAAGCAGCGCCCACTTTCGGCCATCTCGACCCGTGTGCGTCGCCAGAACGGCGGCGGCGATCATCCGGTCATGACCATTTCGGCAAAGTCCGGTTTTCGTCTGCAATCCGAAAAATTCAGCCGTGATATGGCTGGCAGCAGCGTTGATCGCTACATCGTTCTGCATGAGGGCGAATTTGCTTACAACAAGGGCAACTCTCTCACGGCGCCTTATGGCTGCATTTTCCCCTTGGATCGTCCGACTGCGCTGGTGCCGTTCGTCTATTTCTGCTTTGCGCTCAAGGCGGACCTGAGCCGCGAGTTCTTCGCCCACCTGTTTGCGGCCGGTGCTCTGAACCACCAACTGTCGCGCCTGATCAATTCCGGCGTCCGGAACGATGGCCTCCTGAACCTGAACCCGGAGGATTTCTTCGGCTGCAAGGTGCCGGTTCCCCCTGCCGACGAACAATCGGCCATCGCATCGACCCTGACGACCGCAAAGCAAGAGATCGGTCTACTGGAGACCGAAATCGAAACCCTCACCCGCCAGAAACGCGGCCTGATGCAGAAGCTGCTGACGGGCGAATGGCGCGTCGCTGTCTGAAGGAGAAGCGCATGGCCAGAAAACACATCGAGATGGCGATCGCCTACGACTTCGACGGCACGCTGGCGGACGGCAACATGCAGGAGCACCAGTTCCTGCCCGACATCGGCATGAAGCCGAAGGATTTTTGGGCCGAGGTGAAGCGCCTCACCAAGCAGCATCAGGCCGACGAAGTGCTCGTCTACATGAACCTGATGCTGCGCAAGGCCGCCGCCGCCGGCGTTCCGGTGAGGCGCGACGATTTCAAGGCGCGGGGCAAGGCGATCCAGTTGTTCGAGGGGGTCGAGGACTGGTTCGACCGCATCACAGGCTATGGAAAGGCGCAGGGTGTCCGCGTCACGCACTATCTCGTCTCGTCGGGGAATGCCGAGATCTTCGCTGGTACGCCCATCGCCTCCAGGTTCGCCCAAGTCTATGCGTCGAAGTTCATGTTCGATCAGAACGGCGTCGCCGCGTGGCCGGCCCTTGCGGTCAACTACACGACCAAGACGCAGTATCTGTTCCGCATCAACAAGGGCGCTTTCGACCTGAGCGACAACAGCAAGGTCAACCAGTTCGTCGAGAAGCGTGATCGACCCGTGCCCTTCGAGAACATGGTGTTCATCGGCGACGGCTCGACCGACATTCCGTGCTTTCGACTCGTGAAGGAACAAGGCGGCCTTTCGGTCGCGGTGTTCAAACCCCACACCAAGGGCGCTCGCGGCAAGGCCGACAACTACATCAAGGATGGCCGGGTGCACTGCGCCGTGCCCGCGATCTACACGGACGGCAGCGAACTCGACCACGTCATCAAAGCGAGCATCAACGCTGTCGCCACACGCGCGGCGCTGTCCGGACTGTTTTCGGAAGGCCTGCAATGACCTTCAACGCTGCCGAGAAGTATCAGTCCCAGATTCCGGCTCTTCAAATGCTGGTAGCACTGGGATTCAGGCCATTGTCTCAGGCGGACGCTGCACGCTTGCGGGGTGGCCGCTTGCGCAATGTGGTGCTGGACGATGTTCTTGCGGATCAGCTGCTGAAGATAAATAGCTTCACCCATCGCGGCCGGGAGTATCCCTTCGATCTCGAGGATGCACATGAAGCCATTCGGCGGCTTAAGCCTACGCCTGATAGACAGAAGGGTCTTCGCGGTACCAACCAGGACATTTACGACACGCTTGTTCTTGGGACGACCATCACCAAGACAATTCAAGGCGACTCGAAGTCCTACTCTTTCCGGTTCATCGACTGGGATACGCCGTCAAACAATATCTTTCACGTCACCGCCGAACTTGCCGTCGAGCGAACGGCCAGCACGCAAACGAAGCGGTGCGACATTGTTGGCTATGTGAATGGCATTCCCTTTCTCGTTGTCGAAAACAAGCGATCGACCGAAAGCCTGAAGAAAGCCAAAAGCCAGTTGATCGGCTATCAGAACGAAGACAACATCCCGCAACTGTTTCATTTCGCCCAGCTTTTGATGGTGATGAATCGAGCGGAGGCGCGCTATGCGACTGTCGGCGCTACCCAGCAGTATTGGCAGACGTGGCGCGACGATGAAGACAGGGACGAAGATATTGCCAAACAAGCAAACCGCCCCCTGTCGCGGGAAGAGGCGGATGCGATCTTTTCCGGAGATTTTTCCGATGCCCGTGCATTCTTCGAAGCCATGGCGGCCGAAGGACCTCGTGCGATAACAGCGCAGGACAGGGCGATCCATGCCCTGTGCCGACCGGAGCGGCTGCTCGATCTGGTGCGCCGGTTCACTGTGTTTGACGGAGGCGTGCGAAAAATTGCCCGTCACCAGCAATTCTTCGGCATCCGGGAGACGGTGGAGCGCATTCGTCACTATGACATTGGCGGCCGGCGAAAGGGGGGCGTGATATGGCATACCCAGGGATCCGGCAAGTCGTTGACGATGGTCATGCTCGGCCGGGCGCTGGCACTCGACAAGGCGATACCGAACCCGCGGATCATCATCGTCACGGACCGCGAAGATCTGGACAAGCAGATCAAGGACACGTTCAAGTCGTGCGACATGAAGCCGATCCGCGCGACGAGCGGGAGTGATCTCGTCGAACACATCCACAACAAGACGGCCCTCGTCACGACGATCATCAACAAGTTCGACAGCGCGGCAAAGAATGCCGCGGAAGTCGATGAGGATAGCAATATCTTCGTGCTGGTTGACGAGAGCCACAGGTCTCAAACCGGCCGCTACGGTGGCCATAGCCAGTTCGCCACGAAGATGCGCCGCCTGTTGCCCAAGGCTTGCTATATCGGCTTCACCGGCACGCCGTTGCTGAAGAAGGAAAAGAACACTCTCGCGACCTTTGGCGGTCTGATTCACAAGTATCCGATCGACGAAGCTGTGGCAGACCGTGCGGTTGTGCCTCTGCTCTATGAAGGGCGGCTTGTCGAGCAGCAGGTGAATGCGGGTGTGATTGATCGCTGGTTCGAAAAGATCAGCGAGGGCCTCAGCAAGAGTCAAAAGGCCGATCTAAAGCGCAAATTCTCTCGCACCGACGCGCTGTCGAAGACCGGCCAGGCGATCCGGGCCAAGGCTTTCGACATTTCAGAGCACTACCGTCAGCACTGGCAGGGCACCGGGTTCAAGGCGCAGCTCGTTGCTCCCTCAAAGGCGGCCGCCGTTCGCTTCAAGGAAGTGCTGGACGAAATCGGCCATGTGACGAGCGAAATCATTATCTCGGCGCCTGATGAAAACGAAGGCAACGAGGAGGTGGATCGCGAGTCGAAGGATATCGTTCGTGCGTTCTGGACACGCATGATGGCGCGCTACAGGAACGAGGACGAGTATAACAGGCAGATTACCGAAGCCTTCAAAGGATCCGGGGATCCGGAAATCCTGATAGTTGTGTCGAAGCTCCTCACCGGCTTCGATGCACCTCGCAACACAGTACTCTATGTCTGCAAGACGCTTCGCGAGCATAACCTCCTGCAGGCTATAGCGCGTGTTAACCGGCTCTATGAAGAGGATGGGACTGAGAAGGAATTCGGATTCATCATCGACTATGAGGGCCTGCTAGGCGAACTCGATGCTGCGCTGACGACCTATAGCGCCTTCGAGGGATATGAAGACGCCGATCTCATTGGTGCCGTTCATGACGTCCGCGAACAGATCCGCAAGCTTCCGCACGTGCATGACCGGCTCTGGGACTTGTTCAAGTCGGTGAGAAACAAGAAGGATATGGAGCAATTCGAGCAGTTCCTCGGTGACGAAGCTATCAGGAACGAGTTTTACGAAAGGTTGCGTGCCTTCAGCCGGTGTCTTCACATGTCGCTGTCATCGGACAAGCTTTTCGACGTCTTCGACGAAGCCAGGGTCGAGACCATGAAGCGGGACTGGAGGCAGTTCACGGAATTGCGGCGGTCGGTCCAGCTGCGCTATCAGGAGACAGTCGACGTCACCGAATTCGAGCCGAAGATACAGAAGCTCCTCGACGATCATGTCGTCGCCATGCCGGCAGAGACCATCATCGAAATGGTCAATATCAACGATCCCGACGCACTAAAGGCTGTTGTCGACGATAAGGGTGTATCCGAGGCGTCGAGGGCTGATCGGATTGCGAGCGCCACTCGCCGGGTTATCACCGAAAAGATGGAGGAAGACCCGACCTTCTACATGCGGTTCTCGGAACTCCTGGAAGAAACCATTCGGGACTATCGGGCGAGGCGAATATCGGAGCGCGAGTATCTCGCTAGTGTGGTCGATCTTTCAAGCAAGATTGCCCGCAAATATCGCGGACGCACGGTTCCGGAGGTGATCAAGGGCAACGACGATGGGCAGGCGTTCTTCGGTGTCCTTGAGGGAACCATGATATTCGCCGATGGCCGTGCGATGGAGGAAGATGAAGTGGCCGGCATCGCCCTTGCAATCATCGATATCATCAAGGAGCACCACATCGTCGATGTCTGGTCCAATGACCTGGCCCAGAACAAGATACGCAATGCGATCGACGATTATTTCTTCGATGTTGTCCGCGATGAGAAGGGGATCAACCTTTCCGTCGGAACTCTCGATGACCTCGAAAGTCGTATTATGAACCTCGCAAAGGCGCGGTTTCCTGGATGAAGGCAGAGCGGCATGAAATTCGGTATGGCGATCATGTGATCGGTTTTTCGGTCACCCGGCGGAGCCGTAGAACGCTGGAAATTGCCGTCGAGCCAGATTCGTCGGTCGTGGTTGCCGCTCCTCTGGATGCATCCATTGAAGTCATCAAGTCCAAGTTGCACCGCCGCGCTGCATGGATAAGAAAGCAGCAGATATTTTTTCACCAGTATCTACCGCGAACGCCGGAACGAAGGTTTATTGCGGGAGAAACGCATCTCTATCTTGGCCGCCAGTATCGGCTGAAAATTGAAGCCCACGTGCAGGAGAAGGTAAAACTTTCTCGCGGGTTCATTGTCGTTCAAAGCCATAGACCAGAACGAACGGAGGTCGCGCGCAACCTTGTCGAGGCGTGGTATCGCGAGAGAGCGCATATAAAGTTCAGAGATCGCATCGAAATAAATCTGCACCGCTTCAAGGAGCCAGAGTCATTTCGCCCTCGAGGACTGATTATTCGTCAACTGCGACAGAGATGGGGATCGATGTCTCCCTCCGGTCGGCTCTTGCTCAATCATCGCCTCATCGAGGCGCCGGTAGATGCCATTGACTACGTCATTACGCATGAGCTCTGCCATATTGCGGAGCCGCATCACGGGCCGAAGTTTTTCGCACTCGTTGATCGGGTTATGCCTGATTGGGCAAAGCGCAAGGAACGCCTGGAGCGAATAATGGCCTAGCAGCGAGCTATCCCTCGGGCGGATATTCTCCGGCTCAATGTCCGCTTTGCGCCAGAAGCGGACGCAACCTTTTCACGCAGCCGGTCGAAATACTGCTTGCAAAACGGCAGCTTGAGATTCGCTGGAAACCATTGCGACGAGCAAGTGCCTAACTGCACCATCGTGCGTTCGCCCCGGGCGGCGCGCGCCCCGTTTCTCCACACCGATAGCTGCAAAGTCGAGCCAGACGTTATAGCCTTGATGCAGGCGTATTTGGTCACCACTTCGCCCCAGAGGTTTCATGTGGACTAAAACTCCAGATGGTTCGATCCAAGACGCGAGCGGAAAGGTTATCTTCTTCAGCGCACAGCGCTTTGTCGATGATATCTGTCTGGGGCATTGCTGCTTTATCTGCGGCGCAAAGCCTGGATCGAAACCTTTTAATAATGAGCACATTCTGCCGGCCTGGCTGCTGCGGCGATTCAATTTGTTTGATCGTACGATTACGCTCCCCTACGGCCACAAGGTTCGCTACGGCACCTACACTGTTCCCTGTTGTCAGGACTGTAATAGCCTCATGGGCACGCAGATCGAAACGCCGATCAGTGCAGCAATGGCTGGCGGCCTGTCGGCGATCAATGCGTTTGTGGAGGGTGGGGACCTCCTCAAATTGTATGTATGGATGGGGCTGATCTACCTAAAGACTCATTTGAAAGACCGCGCCATGCGGATTCATCTCGATAAACGCGAGGGTGAAGAAAAGATCGGTGACGACTACAATTGGGCAGACCTCCACCATATTCACAGCGTCGTACGGAGTTTCTGCAACGGTTGCTTCGTCGAGAAGGAGGCACTCGGTTCGTTCCTCACCATATCGGTGACCCATCAGGCCGGGCGTGATCGATTCGATTTTTCTGATCTTTATCTCGCGCAGACCATGGTGCTTTGCGTTGATGATTGCGCGCTATTCGCCGTGTTCAACGACTCTGGCGGTGCGCTCAGCCGTTTCTATCCGCAGTTAACGCGCATCTCGGGTCCTCTGTCTCACATCCAAATGCGCGAAGTCATGGCAGAACTGGCCTTTTTGAATTTGAGCCTAAAGGAGCGGCCAACATTTCATACTGAGTGCGACATGGAGGCCGAAACGAGCCGTATATTTGCGGTGAGACCGGAGTTGGACTTGGTACCAGTCGACTTGCGTATGCGCGGCCGTCTGCTCAGGCACGCGCTCTACAACGTGCCCGAGGGCATGCAGTTCGCAGGCGTCGCTCGGGAGGAAGCACTGGCGGCAATCGACGCCGGAACAATGACATTTCTGTTCGACGACAACGGTGAGTTCATCAAAGAATCGATGACGTCGGAACTGCCTGTTCCAGAATCCTAACGCGTAACGCTCTGCGCCGGGAGCGGACGTTACCTCCGTTCCTGACACTACTTCGGACTAGACCGACAGCGCTATACCGCCCGCCGCGGCCATCTCGTTCAAAGATATACAGTTGACGGAAGTTCCCAGCGTTGCCGTCGCGATGTCCAGCAGATGGTGATGGTGCGTGAAGAACAGTACCTGTGTCTTCTCTGCCATCTGTCCCAATAGCCGAAATCCAGCTGCGGCCCTGTCATTGTCGAAGTTGATGAACAGATCGTCGGCGACAAACGGCAGCGCCTGCGCCCGTTCAAGATAGTCTTCAATCGAGGCAACCCGCAGCGCCAGGTAAAGCTGATCGGCGGTGCCGGTGCTCATGCCGGACACCGGCACAACGCTCTCATCCGGCCGCACCCCGGTGAGGTGGGCATTGTCCTGGTCGTCAAAGTCAACCTGCAGGCTGGTGAACGAGCCGGCGGTCATGACCTGAAACAGCTGTCCTGCGCGCTTGAGCAACGGTGCCTGCTTCTCCCGACGGTAGCGGTCGATTGCCCATTGCAGCAAGATGGCGGATGTTTTCACCTGAACGTATCGCTCGGCCGCCTCGCCCATTTCAGTCAGTGCCACTTCCCGGGCTGCCGCAGCCTGTGCGGCCGCATCGTCGCCGCCGATGGCCTGGTACGCTTGGCGTGTCTGCGAGCGAACATCGCCTGCCTCGCCCTGCTGCTTTCTCAAGTCCTCCAGTTCCGCCTGAACGGACTCTTCCCGGGCCGCCACTTCATCGATGGCCAGCCCCTCGCACTCGGCTTCCAGCTCGTCAACGGTCTTGCCGTCACCGTCCTGCTGAAGCTTTTCTGTGATCTTCTGCCGTTCCTCCCAAAGCGCCCGCTGGTTGTCGGACCGCTCGATCGCGGCCTTCAGCTTGTCGTTGTTATCGACGTCTGCGGTCTGCTTAAGGTGGGATATGGAAGCTGCCAACTCCTGCCGTTGACCTTCAAGCGTCTCGATCTGCTCTTTCAGGCTTTCAACGTCCTCGTCCTGCTTCTCCCGCAGTCCCTGAATCCGCTCGGCCTCGTTGAGCCGCGTCTCCAACGCCGCAACAGCATCGTCCGCCGCCTTATCAGCAAGGTCCGATGCAACAATCTGCACAAGCTGACTGACAACATTTTCGAAGTCGGCAACGTCCCATTGAATCTTCTCGATGCGGTCGTGTCGCAGCGAGTTGATCCGACCAGCCGTCTCCCGCATTTGATCGACAATGCCGATCTGAGCATCAACAGCGTCAGCGGCGGTATCGACAGCAAGGCCAAGATCGCCAAGCGCGACAGTCCATTTATCCTGCCATTCGGCCAACGCTTTCTTCGCCGCCTCAAGGTCCCGCTGCCGGCGCGCAACGAGCTTGCCAGCTTCCGCGACATCCTTTTCGAGCTGGGACTTCCTGTCGGCTTCGGCCTCGCGAAGCCGCAGCTCTTCCGCCGCCCGTTCGACAACGATGGGCAAGCCGTCCGATTCCAGTGTGCCAACATCGACACCTAGCGCAGCCAGCTCATCAATCAGCTGCTGCCTTGCCGCCTGTTCTTCGCCACGAACAGCCTCCAGCGCGCTGTCAGCTTCGTCCCGCGCTTCAATGGCCTCCAGTATCCCGTCGCGGTCTTCAAGCCATTCCAGCATGGTCTCTGGCGCTTCCGGCTCAAACAGCGCCCCGGTCCACAGCGCGGCCCAATCGGCTTTCAGCTGCTCGCCTTCCTCCACGAGTTTCTTCTCGTTGTCCTGCACCTGGCCGAGAAGCGTTTCCTGCTCCTCGATCTTGCGCTTGATCTCGGCGATGCGCCCGGCGGCTTCGGCATGGTCAAAGCGCCGATCGGCCAGCTCATCGGCCCTGACGACGGCAGGCTCGAAGGCGCCTGCTAGGTCCTCGATCTCGTCCTTGTACTGCGCGGCCTGATCCGGCGGGATCGGCTGTCCCTTGATGTGCTTGAGCTTCACCAGCCGCCACACAACGTCGCGGCGACCACGCGCGTCCTTCAGTTCTTCGGCGGTGACCACCTGCTCATCGCGCATGGCCTGCTCAAGGGCTGCAACGGCACCGTCCAGCTCCTGCTGAACGGATGCAACCCGCTGCTGCGTTTCCGTCAGCCGCCGCTGACAGTCATCCTGCTTTTCACGCTGCGCCTGCACTTTGGCCCGCGCAGGCACACTCATGCTGGTCAGCGCCGCTTCATCGCCAATACCGGGATCAAGTGCACTAAGCCGCCGGGCGACCCGGCTCCTGGCGTTCTTCAGTCCCTCTGCCGCAGAGCGCACGCGACCGGCGATATCACCCTGTTCGCGCACACTCTTCAGCACGATGGCCATCCGTGACGCGTCAACAGGCTCACCGGCCTCGGCAAGCTCGTCCTTCAGTCCGGCATGCTCTTCCATCGCTTCGTCCAGTAGCCGTGCGTTGCCGGAAACATCGCTCTCCAGCTCACCTTTCTGGTTGAGCAGCGATCGCACGACGCTGACCTTCGGCCGCGGCGGAATGCGCTCGATCAGCGCGGCTGGGTCTCCATCCCGCCAGCCAAGTTCCGCCGCATCGTCTTTCAGCTTGCTTTCCGCGGCATGAAGCTCGGCCTCGCGCTTGGGCAGATCAGCCTTTTCAGCGCGAATCTCGATGCGTCTCTCGCAGGCTTGGCGGACATCCGCCGCCCGCTGGATAATCGTCTCGTCGTAAGTCAGCTTTTCCAGCGCCTCTTCGGCGCGCTGAAGCTGTTCCGTCAGCGTGCCGATACGCGCAGCCGCCTCGGCATCCTTGCGCTCAGACTCGGCAACAAGCCCGGCCGCGTCCTCGGGCAGGGCAATCACATCGCCGAGTTCCTCCAGAAGCCTGTCCAGCTCTTGCTTTCGCCGCACATCCCGAAACACCCGCCGAATCCGGCTCAGCCGGTTCCGGCTGGTTGTCGCGTCGCTGATCGCCTTGTCGATGTTACCGCAGGCCTCTTCGGCCTCTTCGTACGCGTTTTTCAGCTCCCGCCATTTTGCGGCACTGAGCGTCTGCTCTCGCAGCTCCCGCTGGGCGGCATCCAGCTTGTCTTCGGCGATGGAGAACTTGCGATACCGCGCGCGCCTCCCCGGACTCCACAAGCTGTCCGCCTCGGTGGAAAGCTGGGTCAACCGTTCCCGCAGACCTCCGATACCGGCACCGGCGGAGAACAGCATCTGACCGACGTCGTCCTTGGCCTCTAGGATTTCCCGGCCGCCGGCTTCAAGGCGAGTATGGTCAAGGCTGAACATGCGCTGGAAAAATGTCCGGTCCGCGCCGGCAAGGTAGGGGCGGAGTACCGCTTCCCCACCGGGCACCGGCGAACCTTCCGGTCCCAGCAGCGTGTCCTTGTTGCCTTTTCTCCGCAGCACCTCCAGCACATCGGTGCCGTTCTCCAGAACGGCACCGATCCGCATGCTGCCGTAGTCATGCAGAAACCCGTACTGCGTCTGCCCGTGGATGCCGAACAGAATATCCTCGATGGCGGACAGCGCCGTGGACTTACCGGCCTCATTCGGGCCGAAGATGATGTGGAAGTCCGACGTGTCGACAGGCAGTTCAAGCGACCTCTCGGTGAAGTGGCCGTAGCGCAGCAGATCGAGTCGTCGTATTCGCACGCTCAATCCCCCTGTGCCGTGAGTCGTGCGGAGAGATACGGGGAAACCTCGCCGATCAGCGCGGCATAATCGCCGTCAACTGCGGCTTTCAGCACGCTGTCGTTGATGTCGCCGCGCACCTCGTGGGGCAGCTGGCGCACCAGCTTGCCGATATCGTCCTCGATTTGCGCCAGCAGGGCATCGTCCCTGGTGGCCTCCTGCAACAGGCGCTGAAGCTCGCCGATGGCGTCTTCGCGCTTGGCCAGCGTCTCGGCATCGACCTCAGGCCGGGTATTGATGACCACCTTCTCCACCCAGGCGACTTCGTCGCCGAGTCCAAGTGCGCCGGCGCGAGCTTCGGCCAGCATCCGGTCCTCGGAAGCAATAAGCTGATCGTGAACAGCGGTGCGCCCTTGAAGGACAATACGACAGGCCAGAAGCCGCCCGTCAGCCTCAGTCACGGCCGTTTCCACGGCATCATGAATGCGATCAATCACTTCGCCAAAGCGCTCCGCATCGGCCAACGATACGGGCAACACTGCCCAGCGCACCACATCACAGGGGACTGTCGCCAACTCGACGATGTCACCGTCTTCTACAGTGGCGAGGCTTGCGCCCTTGGCTCCGGTCTCGCGGGCATGACGACCCTGAAGGTTGCCGGGGAAGACGACGTGAGGCTTTTCGCGCAGCACGCCTGCCTGATGGACGTGGCCGAGCGCCCAGTAGTCGTAGCCCTTGTTGGTGAGGTCTTCGATGGCGCACGGGGCATAGTTCTCATGGCCACCCATGCCGCCGAGCCCCGTGTGCAGCACGCCGATGTTGAAGACGCCGGAAACGGGCCCCGGGTAGTTGGGCACAAGATTGTGTGTAATGTCGCGTTGCCGGAAGCTCTGTCCGTGCAGCGCGACCTTCAGCTTATCGAGTGCAAATGTCTCCGGCTTGCGAGAGCCGAAGACGTGCACGTTATCAGGCAGGTCGAGCCGCCGGGTAATCTGACTTTCGGCATCGTGGTTACCGTGGAGCAGGTAGACCGGGATACCTTCCTTGTTGAGCCGCCCCATCTGCGCGGCGAAGAACAGTCCGGTCTTGTAGTCCCGCCAGTCGCCGTCATACAGGTCCCCGGCGATAACAAGAAAATTGACCTCTTCCTCAATGGCCAGTCCGACCAGCGTATCGAGCGCATCGCGGGTCGCGGTGCGCACCCGTGCGACGGCGGCACCTTCCTGGCCTGCAAGGCCCCGTAGCGGGCTGTCGAGATGGATGTCGGCGGCGTGCAAAAATCGGAAGGACGTCATCGTATCTTCCCGCACATTTTTCTGGCTCTTTTGACATTGATTTGTCTCATGTCAGCAGAATATCAATCTATGTGAGCACCGCCAGAAAAAGGGCATTGTCACAGTAAACTTGATCGAGCTGGAAGCGTGTCGTCCGTGTCGGAGCATGATGAGAAGTCCCGTTTCGCTATTTTAACAGCTCGTCGGAAGTGATCTGTGCCGGCGAGATGTCGGTAGAGGGTCGCTTTGTGGTCGACCAGTGCAGCCGTAGCTATTGTTACGGTGCGGGAACGAAATATCAGGCGCTCCCGCACGGAGTTCATAGCTCAATTGACTCCGCAATTTTAAGCGCATCATCAACCTCGATACCTAAGTATCGGACAGTGCTTTCCAACTTCGTGTGGCCAAGAAGCAGCTGAACCGCTCTCAAATTTCCTGTCTTGCGATATATCTGAGCCGCCTTGGTTCTCCGCATCGAGTGCGTTCCGTATCCAGACGGATCTAGGCCGACGGAAGCAATCCACGTATTGACGATGCGCGCATACTGACGCGTTGAGATGTGGCATGCGCTATGCACCCGGGACGGAAATAGAAATTCGGCCGAAGACATAGCGGGATGATGAAGCCACCCCTCAAGTGCGGCACGGGTGGTGTCTGTAATTTCGAACTGAACTGGCCGGCCAGTCTTTCGCTGAACAACGGTAGCGCGCTGGCGAGGCTGCCCACCGACGAAGACGTCGTTCACCTTCAAAGCAACCAGATCACAAGCTCTAAGCTTGCTATCAATTGCCAAATTGAACAGGGCAAGACCACGTCGGTCATCAGCCATTTCGAGTCGAATTCTGATCGACCATACGTGTTTCGGGGCCAGAGGACGCTTCTGTCCCACCAAGCGCCCCTTATTCCAGGGATTCGGTCTATAGATGGGAGCATTGGCAGGTGAGGTGGACATGGTCTTGCCTCCTGCCACCCCGCCCAACCCATCTTCGGCCCAGTGCCGAGTCGCTAACATACGGCAAAGAACAAGGGCGCTCATGACCCACAGCCGACGTCTGGAATGTCTGCTCGTGGGCGGTCTTCGTTAAATTTATTCCCCTCCGACGTCAAAGCTCTTCAACGGTTCAAAACGCATTCAGCAAGGCATATTCTGTTAGATGGGTCGGCACACCCAGCGATTCCATGCGCTTACTCAGCCCATCAAGATCCCCGTAGTAGCTAACCTTCCAGCGCACCCGCTTGAAGGCGATAGTCGCGATGACCTCCTCAAAATACGGGTGATCGACCTCCGACACCGAATGTCCCATCACCACAATCCGATCGATATCCGACAGTCTGGCAAAGAAGGCTGCGTTTTTCTCTATGACTTTGGCGGTGGGTTTGAACGTGTCCCTGAAGTAGTCGTCGATAATCTCCTGCCCTTCGACGACACGCATGTCTGCACCCTCCGGATCCTGCTCGAAACGGTAGGGATCCGGGTTTGGATCGGGCTCCCATCCATGGCCCAGCACCAACGTCTCCGTTGGATTCGCCGCCGCTCCATGGATGTGCAACACGTTGATATCGGGAACCCCATACAGGCGTTGCAGCGACGGCGTGTAATTGAAGTTCAAGAAGACCGCCGACGGATCTAGCGTTACGCGCTGCCCGCTGAACTCAGCAGCCCATGGGACAGGAAGCTGGCGTATCCATTCGGCGAAACGCAACCGCAACGTCTTCGAGATCGCCTCGACCGCCTGCTGAATCTCGTACCGGTAATCGTGGTGGTATGCGTCGCTCCAATCCTCGGCACCATATCCGACCAGAAAGTTGGAAGCGTCCTCGATCAGCGAATCGCTGTCGAAATAGGCCAACCGATCCTCGAATTCGGCCCAGAACTGGGCATCCATCGCGAAGAATTTCTCGACGACCTCATAGGTCTTGGCATCTGACCGCCGGAGATACTCGCCGAACGCCTTATAGGATGATGGAATTCCATGGTGGAGATCGAAGCCGTTTCCGATGATGTAAAGCGTTTTCCCCATCCCAGCCCTTCACGGTTTTCCCGTTTGCCAACTCATTCCCTCATCTGAGATGCTCTTCAATCGCTTACGTCCATATCCGGCTCCGCGATCAACTCCTCCGCCAATTCCGAAAGCCAGGGCGAAACATCCTCGATCTGAACCGCGCTGGCGTGAGCCGCGTAATAATCGCCGACCGTCCGGAAGCGCTCCCCGAACCGCTCCGTAAACATCCTCTGCAGCTTGGCGTTTCTGCTCAAGACGCTCGACATGGCGCGACCACCTCGCAAGAACCTGATCGCATGCTCCGTTCCGAGCAAATAGAGGTGCTTGCGCTTCGCGGTCGAATGCTCCGCAAGCAGCAGGTAATCCTTGAAAACCGAATTCTGACGGATCGTCTCTGGCCCGCCTCTCCACTGAATGAATTTGAACTCGGCGACCCGAACATTCGTCTCCAGATCGAAATCGCGGCCCGTATTTCCCGCACCGAGAGACACAGATTGGACGCGCTCGTCCGGCTCGAGAATATGTGGCAGGCACATGAGGATGCCGAGCGCGTGGATCGTGACATTGATCTGTCCGGCAAGTCGTTTCATGCCGGCCGCGGCCGCCAACACCTCACGGCCAGCCCCGACATTTTCGAGAAAACCCGTGCAATCGCCGGCCGACACGCCTCGCACCGCGCCTTCGATGCTCGATAATGTCCGCGTCAAATCCGGCCCGGTAAATCGGCCGAGCAGTTTTACGATCTCAACAGGATCCGCAGTCAATCTGCTGACCCCAGCTCGGCGCGCATCCACTCTGTCAACTCTTCGTCCAGCGCAGCGTCGACATAGACATCGCAACGCGGCGCGATCCCCGCCTTCACGTCTATCACCAGATGAAGTCCAACCAGATACCCGTAAACCCCAGCCTGCTCCGTCATTCCCTTCAGTTTCCAGATGTCCCCATCGAAGTCCTTGTTGGTAGACTTCTTGACCTCGACGACGAGCAAATTTTCACGCTTCCCGACCCGATGTACGATCAGGTCAGGCACGATCGCGTCCTTCCCAATCAACTCATCATCGCTCAGGCCATAGCGAAGGCGCTTAATCACATCCTCGCGGCGATTCCATTCCAGATCGATCGACCAGCCGGCATATTCCCTATGAAGGAGATCCCGAATCCGAGCGACAAGCGCCCGCTCGGCAGGATCCGCATAGGCAAGGCCCTTATCCAGCAAAAGTGCTCGCACCGCAGCCGCGAATACTGAAAGTATCTCTTGAAACTCATCCCTCATAACATTCATCTACCATGAAATACCTCAATGAAAATCGAGATCGCGAAGTGGAAACCGAATTCTCCCACAAGAACACGAAACCCAACGCTTTTTGCTTTTCCTATATGCGTGCCTATGGCAGCTGGCTCCCGCGAAATTCTGTCAAGAAACGCCAGCCACACCAATTCTTTCGGAGCTGTTTCCCGTGACCGAACAGCGATCGCGCACTTCGCAATGGCTTGCCTGGATGAATGACTATGTCGACGCTGCCAGGCGCTTCACTTCAGAAGATCCGATCGACGTCACCTCAGACGAGGAGCGTGAGCTGATTGCGCTCAAAATGGCGCTATACGCCCGAGGGTTGACGCTGTTCGAGAGCGCCTTGCTCCTGCTCGAAAACGACCGACAGCTTGATTTTCGCATCTATTCTCGCGGCGTCCTTGAGGCCACTATGTACCTCATCGCGCTGGACCGAAATCCCGCTTTCGTATCAAAGATGAAGGACGACGACTTCAAGAGCCGGCATTCGCGGGCTGCTCTTCATCTCGATGCGAAGACGTTCAGCGGCGCCGACGACGTCAAGCAACAGCTGCAGGAATTTGTCGATCAAGGGTTCCGGGGCGCGAAGGCAATCCGACTCGATACGCTTCTGGAGGGTAGCGACTTCGATCGGCTTTATCGCAGCTATCGCGATATTTCCGGGGATGCCGCTCACGTGAGCATCACCGCTCTCAACCGGCACTATATCGAGCATCCCGAAACGGGCTTGGCAACGCTAATTCTTCATCCGGCGCTCGACGACGACGATTTTCACCACACCATGACAGAGCTCGGCATTTCTATGACAGTCGCCACTCTGCTCATCATGAAGATCAAAGCAAAAACGGACGTTTGGGACGAATTTCAGACGCTACTTCGACGTTACCGGGCCTTGGCAAGTGAATGGTACCGCGACGACCAACAGTTGCAGCAGGAAGACAACGTCTAATAATTTCAAAGTCAGTCTCTGGGGGAGTCCAGATGGGAAATTTCATTGCAGTAGTTAACGGCGCTCGACAGGTTATGGTCGGTCGCATCCTCACGATGGATGGGAACGGTAGCCAGTCCGAACAGTCGAAGGCGACGTAATGCGAGAAATCCCGCAGTGGGAGTTCGATTTCTACGCATTGTCGCTCCCCCGCGGCCACGGTTTCGGCGAAGAGCCTCCCATCGGAGCGTGGGGTGGGTCGGACGGCCTCGCCTGCGGGATTCTCACCCGGAATGTCGCCACCAAGACGTTTGGCACGATTGTAATGCGCCGACGCGTGGACTCGGTCTGGACGATCACCGGGCGAGCGAGCGGCTTCAACTCAATGGATGCGGCAGTTGAAGCTTTAGCGCCCTCGCTGGCGGAGGGCATGCCGCCGGAACCTGTCCCCTCCGGGGTTGTCGCACACGCGCCCCTTTTTGACCTCAAGGATCGTGAGCCGAGCGATTCATTTCGACTGTTGGCAACTGCCGCGCGCCGGCCAGCCGCATGGGCTCTGAACCAACTCTATCTCGCCCTGCCAAGGCCCGACCGCAATTGGGTCGGCGACTGCCAAACAACCAATTTTCACACGCGTATTTGGGAGGCTCAGCTCCTCGCCTCGTTTCGAGAACAGGGGCTGCTGGTCGAGCAACCCTTCGAGTCACCCGATTTTCGCATCGAGAGCCGCCATGGCGGAGAAGCTTGGATCGAGGCAGTCACGGCAAATGCGCCGGCGCCCTACAATCACGTCAATGCGCCTTTCGCAGAGATACCGACCGACAGGGAGGAGATTTTCTTCGGCAGCGCCGCCCTGCGCTTTGCAAAGACGATCGGTAACAAGCTCGCGAGACGGTACGATCAGCTCCCCCACGTCATTGGAAAACCCTTCATCCTGGCGGTCGCCGACTTCCACGCGTCCGGATCGATGATGTGGAGTCGTGAGGGCTTAATCGGCTATCTTCAGGGGTCCGGCGCGACCGTGGCCGAGATCGACGGCCGACTTCAAGCTGTGTCAATGCCAGCTGATGCGCTTCTTGGCCCTGCCCAATTCCCGGCCGGTCTATTCGCAATGACCGCCATGCAGAGCTTTCAGCCGTCATTTTTTCTAACGCGTGCTCAATCTCAAAGTTGAACCGGGTGCCGATTTCCGCGTCGGGTGCGCCAGCTGGCTACCGGTATATGAGATTCGGTGAATTCTTTGATCGGGCACCGGGCGCGCTTAAGGGCATCCCGTTTTGCCTCGACATAACGAGCGAAGAATATCGCAACCTTTGGCCACATGGGTACGAACCCTGGGTCGCCGAAATGGAGGTCTTTCACAACCCCTTTGCCCGCCATCCCGTACCGTTCGAACTTCTGCCGGAAGCACAACATTGGTTCGAGGCGGATGGCGAGTGGCAGTGCAGCTCGGTCTACGAGACATCAATCCTGTGGTCGCAGACATGGGTCACCGACGCCGACAAACCGGCCCCAACGCTGCAAGATTTTATGGAGAGAAAGAAGCGAAGTGCCGACGCTTCTTCATTCGGCGATAGCTGAAACCGAATTCGGCGACGCCGAGCGTCTCGGCAATAAGGGCGAGCGTAACGGACGCCGAGACTTTTATCCCAGAGATGCAAACCGATAATCGAGACAGACTTCGCGCGACAGGCGTTCTGCTTGGATGTTCGCTTTTCGGCTAGGCGCCAATGACGGATATTGGCGCAAAGCGGACGACAGGTAATTGCCCACCTGGAAGGGTTTGGCTTTAGCTCAGATTGTCATGAAGCTGATTGTAGAAAGAATGAGAAGATTCCACGCCAGTTTGTGAGAAACGGTTCCCGTGAATGATCAGATTGGACGTAGACTTCAAAAGCAGAATGGCAGTGCGCGCCTTCAAACGCGCGCGCCGTTATCAGGAAGTAAGTGTCATGCGGTGCGCTGTCCTAGCAGTCCTCTTCACGTTTTCTTTGTCGCTGCACACGCTGCCTGCTTTCGCGGTCGAACCTCTGCCCGCCGTGAGCTTCCGGCTCTCCTGCTTCAACGACGACCGAACAGACACGGAAGGAGAAACGGACGCCATCCTCGCGCTGCTTGCTTTCGCGGCGGCACATAATGGAGAGCCGGTCTATCTCGATGCGTCGATCGAGGCAGATGCCGGGTCGGGTTTCTGTTCCCGCGACCTGGCGATCCGCAATCCCCACGGCGGCCGCGAGGACAGCAAGCCGAACCGGATTTCATTTAACGGCTGCATGGCCGGGGAAGAAACGCCCTGCATCGAGACGGACATGGTGCAGATCGATGCCGACGGCCCGCCCCTCGCCTATCGCCATTCCGTCGTCCTGCCGCCCGAGGCGCTTCTTCCCAAAAACCTTCCCTACCGGATGGGAAACTATGGTGACTGGCTGAACTACCGGGGCCCCTTCATCGCGCATCATTACGAAGGCACGGGCTATGCCTATGCCACATTCCATGTGCCGGACGCGGCGCTGGCCTATGTCTGGGAGCGCGCGGCGGAGATGTCGAAGCGGACAAGCACGGATGAATAGAACCGCGGCCCTCGCCGCCGCCATCCTTTGCGCCGCGCCCGCTCTCGCCTCTGATTGGGCCCTGTCGCCGAACGGATATGGGCCGGTGACCATCGGCATGTCGTCCGACGAGGCGTCGCAAGCGCTTGGGCTGCGCCTGCAAAATGACGGCGAAGGAATGCCCGATGCCGCCTGCCACCATCTCGCTGCACCGGCCGGTGAGGACAAGCTGCGCTACATGGTGCAGAACGGACGGATCGTGCGTATCTCGCTTTATGAGGGACCGAGCGCCGTCGCAACCGACAAGGGCATCCGCCTCGGCGATCCGGCGAGCAGGATCATGGACAGCTATGGCGAGGAACTGGAGATCGAAGCCCATGAATATGTGAAAGGCGAATATTTCACATCCTGGGACGAGACAGCGAAGCGCGGCATCCGCTACGAAACCATGACGGACGATCCCGGCCCCTTCATCGCCCCCGGCGCCGCGATGGTCTTCCGCATCCACGCGGGCGGCGAAGCGATCTTCCTCATCGAAGGCTGTTCCTGAGCGCACCTATTCCGCGAGCACCGTCACGTTGCAGACGGCCCTGTATCCGCCGTCCGCCCATGTGAAAAGATCGGTTCCGCCGGTAATGAAATCGGGATGATCCGTCTCCCCCGTTCCCGGAAACCGAACCTCTTCCTTCCAGCCCGACCAGACCGTCTTGCATTTGCCAGCCTCGCCCTCCTCTACCGTGCAATCGTAAAGCGTCATGGTGCAGCCGCCGGAGCCGCACCATTCCGGATCCCAACGCTGGATAAAGAAAAGCGGGGTCTTTCGCGCAGCGGGCACGGCGACAAAAGCGAACTCCTCTGTCCGCAGAAGCCGCCAGTCGAGCCCGAGCGCCTGTTTGGCCCAGCCTTCATCGTGTCGTGTGAGGCTGCGCGTGGGCTCGCCCTTCGTCCAGCCTGCCGGAGACGGAATGGTCAACCTCTCCACCTCATCGTCCTCGCAGGGAAACGCCGCGAAAGCCTGCACGACCGGGAGAAAAAACGATCCGGCGGCGAGTGCTAGAAGAAGACAGGTCCGGAACAAAACCAACATGGATTGATTCCCCGTTCGATACAGATCGGACAGCTTCCGGCGCTTCAAAGACGCGGCGGAAAGTTGACGCAAACGATCCAGATTAGTGAGGTGAAAGAGACCTGCCAACAAGGAAGGCGGCGAGAGACAAAAAAATCCGTCGAATGACGATTCCCGTTGAAGTGCCGCTTGAAACTTCTTGTCGATGCCTCCAGTTCGCACGAACATCAGTTTGCTGACAGTCGTTTTCCATCGTTCACCGGCCGCGGCCGCTCATGGAGACATGCATGCCGATCCTCATCAGGGGCGGGGGACTCCATCACAGGCATGCCGGCGCGTTTCTGGCTGCGCTCCTCTTCTGCGCTCCCGCCTCGGCCAATCCCGACCTCGAAAACTTCCGTGACTTTCTCGACGCGCGCGAGAACAACGGCAGCATCACCGGTGTAACAGGCTGTCAGCCCGCCTCCTTCGAAGCGGCCTGCCGCGGGACCGCCGTTTCCACCGGCGCCAATGCCAATCCCGGCTGGCAGGGGGCGAATGCGGGGGACCCCGTTACCACCGGCATCAACGCCAATCTCGGCTGGCGGGTCGGCATGCTGGCGGGCCAGCCGCTGGTCGAAATGGCGATCAACTGGACGCCGAAAAGCCTCGAAGGGATGCTGCCCGCCGGCTATGCGAAAGCCGATCCCGGCCTTGTCGCGGGGCTCGACCCGGCCGCCAATGCGAAACTCGACCTCTATGACGTGCATATCGCCATCGCCTTCGAGCATGAAGGACGGACCTACACCATCACCGACACGGTGGGCGTGCCGGCCCGGGCCGGCAACGAGTCGAGCTTCAACGTGGCCGGCAGCTATGACTGGGGCGGGTTCATCCGGGACGGCAATGGCAACCTTGTGGACGGCGAGACCGCCAAGGCCATCGTGAAGGCCGGCGTGAAGCCCATCGGGGCGGCCATCGTGCAGGCGAAGGTGAATACGTTCGACCTGCAGACCTACTGGCACGACAAGAACGTCGACCGATACAACGCGCCGTTGCGCGAGGCGGTGGAGAGCCAGCTCCTGCTGCTCGACGACACGTTCGGCCTGCCGGTGGACGAGATCAGGGTGGCGCTTGCGAACTACGAAGCGGAGCACAGCCCACAGGAGGTGAACAGGAAGCTCGTCTCCATGTTCGAGCGGCTGACGCCCGCGAACCTGCCGGAGAAATATCTGGGCACCGGCCTCGCGCGCGACATCAAGCTGCGCATCTATGCCAATGCCGTCGGCGGCATAGACGGCCGGCTCCGCAACCAGATGCAGGAGCTGCCGCCGCAGCCCGGCGGCGGCGCATCGGGCTACGAGAGCTGGCTCGAGCAAACAAAAGCCCTGTTCAGGACGCGCGAATTGCGGCTTGCACAGCTTCGCGACGACGGGCGCGAGGCATAGCGGATCGAATACGAGATCAAGGAGGAAGAGCGCCGCGAGGCAGAGCGCCGCGCGGAAAAACGCGCCGAGGAAGAACGCGAGGCGGCCCGGGAAGCCGAACGCCGCGACGAGGAGCGCGCGCGGCGCGAGGCGAAAGCGCGGGCGCGCTACCGGGATGTCCATCGTCCCTATGGCGAAAGCGACGGCGGCTGGAACGGCATTACCGCGAGCATCAACCAAATGGTGCAGCAGACCTATGGCGGATACAACGCCAATGCTTATGCCGATACGGGTGGAAACTACATCAGTAGTAGCTCCAGCACGTCCTATAAACCATCTGGGTATGTGTTCAAATATCCCTGTGAGGTAAATGGCGAACGGATCTGCGCACCATGAGCGGCGCCAGCATGCAGATCACATCCGCCGACTACTCCGCAGCGTTGAACCATGTCGCACGCATCGCCCCACGCTATGAAAAACTCAATCCGGAAGCGTTGAACTGGAGCGAAACGGACTGGCGCAATCTTCATGAGCTGCGCGAGAAGCTGCTGGCCGATGTCGGCGCGTCGATGCGCAAGCGTGGCGTGGCGGAGGAGGCAGTTTCGAAGCAGCTTCGCCTGCTGACGCTCGCCATGCTCGACTACGAGCTGACACATCTTCTGCCGCTGCACATGAAAGCCTGGCTCGAAGGCTTCGACACGGAGATTCCGGGCGGGGCCTATGCCGCCTTCTTCGCCCCCTGGCACGATCACCTCGCCCCCTCGGCTGCGACGCAGGACGATCTCGTTGCGGTGTACGACGATCTCTCGCATCACTTTCCGGGCTATGCGACCTGGCGGAAGATGGAGCATGACGCCGCAACCGGCATCGAGGACGTGATCCTGGATGCGGAACTGATCGAATATCAAAACGCTTTCCGAACGGCGAAGCAGAAAGAAGCAAAGCCTGCGGCGCCGAACACTCCCGCTCCCGCCGCCGCTGCACCGAAGGCGGAGGCTGCACCCGCAACGGCGAAGCCGCAGGTCACACTCTCCTTTCGGGAGCGCCTGCGCCGGCAAGGGGAAGACGAGACAGCGCCCGGCTGGACGGCGGTTTTCTTCTTCTGGCTCCTGCTGGCGACGGTGCTCACCGCACCGGTGGCGGCGGTTGCGGCGCTGATCGGACATGAAGGCATCGCACCGAACTTCGGGGCGATTGCCGGAGCTGCACATGTTCTTGCAGCGGCGCTGATGCTGGGCGTCAGGTTTCTTACCGGCCGCAGTCTCGCCGCATGGGCGACGCCGCGGCAGTGGAGGTCGGAGGCCGGCTGCTTCTGGTTCGGCATCGTTGCGGGGCTGACGGTTCTGGCCACGCTGGCGGGTGGCCTCGCAAACTATATCGGCCCCAACATGGACCGCGCCGAGACCGTGCCGCTCGCCATCGGCACTGCGGTCTTTTTCGGACTTGCCGCGCTGGCCGGCTATTTCTGGCATCGCCATGAAAAAGATTTTCCGGCGGCGCGGCGCACGACCGAGCTCTACGAGGTGGATGACAATCCGATCCAGTGGTGGCAGGTCGCGGCCGGCCTCTTCTTTCTTCTCGTATTCGCGGCCTATGGCTTCCTCGCCTTCGATGTGCTGCCGCCGGTGGCCTTTGCGGGCGGCCTGTTCGTGGCGGCGCTGGCGGGGTGGTTCTTCAGCAATGGCGGCAGCCTGGTCTTCACGCTCGTTGCGACCGCCTTCGTCGCGACCGTGCTGCACGCGATGGTGGCGCCGCCGCCCGCGCTTCTCTTCGCGCTGCTCGCGGGCGCGGCTTTCGCGCTGGGGCTCAAGCTTTTCCATACGCTGCGCCGCCAGCGGCGTTCATGGGTCATGAACGCGCTTGTCATCGCCTCGGGCGCTTTCCTCTTCGCCTATCTGCCGATGGAAAGGCCGGTGGCCTATTATCTCTCCTACGTGGCGGGGCCCCTTGCCCGGCCCGCCGCCGACGCGTCGATCGACGCCTATCTGGCGCTGGAGGAAACGCCGCTCGGCAAGTCTTTTCTCGACACGCTTGGCGGCGTCGACGAAAAGGCGACGGCGGTGCGGGTCGTCGAGGCGACGAATGTCGACAAGGACCGCACGGAAATTCTTTTCGTGATGAGCAATGCGGGCGACCTGCTGATCCGCGAAGTGACATTCACGGTGAACGGCAGCTGCGCCGGCAAGCCGATGCCCCTGCGTTTCGCCAAGGCAATCGCACCGGGCGACGAGGCGGGGCTGAAGATCACCCTCTCCCGCCCGGACGATTGCAGCGACGATGACTGGTCTAACTGGACGAAAAGCGTGTCGCGCGGCTGGTGGGAGAACCGGTCGAGCCCCATCATGGTGACGGTTATCGAGGCGGAGAGCTACGACCCGAAAGCACTCTTCAAGGAAGAAGCACTTGCCTGGCTCGAACTGAGGGAGGAGTAGATGCGCGCTCGCGCCGCCGGTTTTGCCTTCGTTATCCTTCTCTCCCTCGCGGCAGGCGAGGCGGCGGCGCGGCCCGGCGGCCATGGCTACGATCCCGCAGACGCCTGCGCGCAGAGCTTGGACCTATTCCGTCGTGGTTGACATGCCGCTGTCGCGCGGGCTGGGATAACGGTCGCGCGACGAAAAGGGGGGCGCATGATCATGGAGCGGTTTCGCGCCGCGAGCCACGCCGAGAAATGGCAGCTAGACTATCTTTTCGATCTGAGTTTCCAGGCTTGGCTCGTCCATATCGGCGTCGTCACCGCGGTGATGGCGCTGCTCGTCTATGTCTGGCCGGGCGAGGTCTGGCCTTTCGTCTGGTACGCCGCCATGTGCGCCTTCTCCGGGGGCCTCGCGGCGCTTGCCTGGTACTACACGCATCGCCGCCCGGCGGATGAGGGCGAAGCCCATCCCTATGGCCTCGCCCATACCGGGCTCACCACACTTGTCGGCATCACCTGGGGGCTCGGCGCTTTCGGTGCGGCCACCGGCGATTTCCACCATCTGCTCGTCTATTCGCTGGCGCTCGGCGGCACCGCGCTCGGTGCGGTTTCCTCGCAGCATGTGCTGCCGCGCTCCTGCTTCGTCAGCCTCTGGACTTCGGTACCGCTGCTCGGCCTCGCGCACATCTTTCACGACCCGGGTTTTTTCGGCGCCACGATCTTCGGCATGATCATGCTCTATGCGGGCGTGCTCTCGATCCTCACCGTCCGCATGCTCCGCTTCATGCGCACCAATGTCGATCTCACCCGCTCACTCGATGCGAAGCTCGCGGAGATCACCGAAATGGCCGCGGAGCTGGAAGAGGCGCGGCACGAGGCGGTGGAAGCCAATCTATCCAAGTCGCGTTTTCTCGCTCATGCCAGCCACGACCTGCGCCAGCCCATTCACGCCATAGGCCTCTTCACCGCCTGCCTGCGCGATCTCGATCTCGAGACCGAGGCGCGCCAGCATGTGAGGAGCATCGACGATGCCGCGCGCTCGGTGAGCCGTCTTCTCGGGTCACTACTCGACATTTCGCGTCTCGATGTCGGCGGCGTCGAGCCCCAGCCCGAACGATTCGCGCTTGAGGAGTTTCTGCGCGGCATCATCCGGCAGAACGCCGACGCCGCGCGCGACGGCGGCGGCACGATCGAAATGGAAACCAGGGATATCTGGGTGAATACCGATCCCGCCCTCTTCTCCACCATGATCCAGAACATCGTCTCCAACGCGCTGAAATATGCGCCCGGATCGAATGTGCGGATCGTCGTCCGCCGCGAGGGAGGCCGCGCCGTGCTGGAGATTTCAGATGACGGTCCCGGAATCGCCGAGCAGGATCTCCGCCACATCTTCGACGAGTTCTATCGCGCCGAAGGCGGGGACGCGCCCAAGCCGGATGGCCTCGGCCTCGGCCTCGCCATCGTCCGCCGTCTCGCGGGGCTTCTCGGTCTTGAGGTGGAAATCGCATCCGCCGCGGGCCGGGGCACCACGTTGCGCATCTCGGGCCTCCCCTTGTCGGAACCCGGCGCCGCCACCGTGCCGCGCGCTCATCGCCAGCATCCCCTGACTGGGCTTCGCGTCTGCGTCGTCGATGACGATGCGGAAGTGCTGGCGGCGACGGCGACGCTGCTGAAGCGATGGGGCTGCGAAGTGGCGGAATTCACCGGTCTGCCGGAGGCGGCCTGCGGCTGCGACGCCATCGTCAGCGACTTCGATCTCGGCGGCGATCTCGGCGGGCTCGATGTCATAGCCCGGCTGCGCGAGATGGAGGGGTGGGAAGTGCCGGCCGCCATTCTCACCGGCCGCTCCGAGCCGGAAACGCTGAAGCGTCTTGCTGGCTCCGGCATCCCCCTCCTGCGCAAGCCGGCGCACCCGGCGGAGCTTCGCGCGCTCCTGACCGGCTTCGCGCTTGGTGATGAAGCGCTGGAGGACGAGACCGCGGCGTCCTGACGGGCTAAAGCAGTTTCATCGCCACGCCCGCCGCCGCCGAGCGGCTGGCGACACCGAGTGTCCGAAGCAGCGCCGATACATGCATCCGCGCTGTCACAGGCGAGATGCCGAGTTCGCGCCCGATCTCCTTGTTGGTCATACCCGCTGCGACGAGCTTCAGCACTTCGCGCTGGCGCGGCGAAAGCTGCACGTCGCTTTCGCCCGCGCCCGTCCTTGCGCCGCCGGGCGTCGGTAGATGCGCAGCCGCGGACTTCACCACGATCTCGCCGTCATGGATCGCGCCGATCGCCTCCGCGATCTCGTCCGGCGGTACCGCCTTGCCGACAAAACCGTCCGCGCCCGCCGCCATCACCACGTCGATGGTTTCGCTGTCATCCGCCATCGAGACGATGGCGAGTGTCGCGCGCGGGAAGCGCCGCCTCAGCGCCGCGATGGAGGTCTCTGCGGCAAACCCCGGAAAAATGAGGTCGAGCACGAACATGCCCGGCGCCGCGCCGCTCTCCGCCAGTGTCAGCACTTCCTCGAACGTGCCTGCCTCCTCGATCGCGGCTCCAGGCGAAACACGCGCCAGGATATGGCGCATCCCCATCCGGAAAACCGGATGGTCGTCGGCCACGATGATGCGTTCTGCGCTCAAGCTTCCCGTCCCCTTATGCCGCCATGGAGGCGAGTCTATCCATGGCCGTGGTTAATGGCACCTGTACACCTGTACATCTGTCGTCCAGCCCGCCCGCCGCTGATTATGCCCGTGATTTTCTTCAATGACGGGCTGTGGGGACCGATCATGGGCGTGGCAAGCGGAAATCGGGTAGCGACAGGGCGGCGCACCATGCGTGTAACCACTTGGCGCTTCATGCGTCTGCGGCGCAAGGCTGTGCCACCCGTCATCCTCCGACGCAATCTGACGCGGCGTCTCCTCTCCAGCGTCGGCGTTGCCGCCCTTCTCGCGGGTGTTAGCCTCGCGCTTCTTCCAGCCCCCACCCGCGCGGATACCTCATGGACGGGCGCTGCCGACAGCGACTGGAACAACGCAGCCAACTGGTCAAACGGTCTGCCGGTCAACACTTCGGGAACGACGAAGATCGAAGGGCCGGTCGCCGCGACTGTCGATGGTGTCAGTGTGGCGGACTCTGGCCGCACCAATATCGGCTCCGCCGCGCAGGACGGTTCGCTCATCGTGCAGGGCGGCGGTACGCTGAATGCGGGTGTATTTGAGCTCTTCGGATATAATGGCTTCAGCGGTACCGCAACCATCCGTGGCGCCGGGTCCGGGATATCCACTTCGTCGAGCCTCTTTGTCGGCGCCTACACGGGCGTCGGCCATATCTTCATCGAGGACGGCGGAACGCTGACCACCCCCTATTCTACATATATGAGCCAGTATAACGGCTCGCTCGGTACCGTAACGGTGACTGGTTCAGGTTCGACCTGGAACAGTAACTATGAGATCAATCTCGGCGGTGCCGAAGGCAATTACGACGCGACGGGTATCCTGACGATCGCGGATGACGGCCTGGTCAACATAAACAATGGCAACAGGAATCTGAATGTCGCCAAATCGACCGGCTCCACCGGCACGCTGAATATCGGCGCGGCGGAAGGCGATGCCGCCGTCGCGGCGGGATCGTTGCAGGCAAAGAGTGTTGTGTTCGGGGCGGGCGACGGTACGCTCGTCTTCAATCATACGGAAACGGATTACACCTTCGCTCCGTCCATCTCGGGCAATGGCGGCGTACATCAGCTCGCGGGCACCACCAACCTCTCCGGATCGAATAGCTGGTCGGGAAGCACTCTGGTCGAAGGCGGTATTCTGCGCGCGGGCGCGGCGGGCGCTCTTTCCGCCAACGCCGCCTACACGGTCAATGGCGGTACGCTCGATCTCAACGATTTCGACCTCACCGCAACCGAACTCTCGGGCACGGGCGGAACGGTCGATCTCGGGACCGCCGAACTCGAAGTCGACCAGGACGGCGACTCCGTTTTCGATGGCCTCATCGCGGGTGCGGGCAGTCTGGTGAAGCTCGGTTCCGGCATCCTCTCGCTGACCGGCGCGAACACCTATTCCGGCGGCACAACGCTCGGCGAGGGTACGCTCCGCCTCGAAGACGACGATGCCATTGGCACCGGCGCACTCACCGTCACCGGCGGCACCCTCGACTATGATGACGGCATCGACCTGTCGAACGACATCGACTTGCGGGCGCAGGCGACCCTCAACGTCACCACCGGCTCCGCCACCCAGTCCGGCAATATCGGCGAGACGGGCGGCAGCTTCGGTATCGTGAAGTCCGGCGCGGGCATCCTCTCGCTCACCGGCGCGAACACCTACACAGGCACCACCACTGTTTCCGGCGGCACGCTGCGTGCCGGCAGTGCCGACGCTCTCGTCTCCGGCGCCTACATCTTGAACGGCGGTACCCTCGACCTCAATGACTTCGATCTTTCCGCCTCCGGACTTTCCGGTGCAAGCGGTACCGTCGATCTCGGCAGCGCCGAACTCGAAGTCGATCAGGACAGCGACGGGGTCTTCGGCGGCATCATCTCGGGCGCGGGAAGCCTCCTGAAGCTCGGCTCCGGTATGCTCACCCTCACGGGCGGGAGCACCTATACGGGCCTCACCACCATACGTGAGGGGACGCTTGCTCTCGACGGCGGCTCTGTGGAGTCGTCCGACGACGTCATCATCGGAGATCTGGCCCATACGGTGGGTGAAGTCACGGTGACTGGTGCGGGAGCCTCGCTCGACACCGACAGCAGTGTGCTTGTCGGAGAGCTCGGTGAGGGAACACTGAACGTCGAAAATGGCGGCGTTGTGACGGCCGATGTTGTCATTGCCGGGCATCTTTCGGGTTCGGACGGAGCGATCCGTGTCACCGGAACCGGATCGCAGGTCAACAGCACCAGCTTGCTTCGGATTGGCGATGAGGGCGTCGGGCGCCTGATCGTGTCTGAAGGTGGCGCCGTGACGAATACAAGCACAGGCTATATCGGCGCAGGCACGAATGGTGAGGGCGCCATGACTGTCACCGGCACAGGATCGAAACTCGACAATTCCGGCATCCTCTATGTTGGCGGCGAGTACAATGGCGCGATTGGTGTCCTGACCGTTGCCGGCGAAGCCGCTGTCAATGTAGGGGCCGGCAGCGGCACAGTCCGTGTCGCGCATCATTCCGGCGCCACCGGCACCCTCAATATCGGTGCGGCGGAAGGCGATGCCGCCGTCGCGGCCGGCACACTGAATGCCGCCAGCCTGCAATTTGGTGCGGGTACCGGTCAGATTGTCTTCAATCATCTCGACGATGACCATGCCTTCTCCAGCGATGTTTCCGGCGCCGGCGAAGTGCTTCATCTTTCCGGCACCACCATCCTGACCGGCGAGAACACCTATACCGGCGGCACCACCGTTTCGGGCGGCACGCTCCGCGCGGGCCGCGTCGGCGCATTCACCTCCGGCGGCTACGAAGTGAATGGTGGCACGCTCGACCTCAACGATTTCGACCTTTCCATGTCCGAGCTCTCCGGCATCGGCGGTGCCGTCGATCTCGGCAGCGCGGCGCTCGCGGTCGGCAGCGGCAACACGGACGCGAATTTTGCGGGCGTGATCTCAGGTATCGGCAGCCTCGAAAAGACGGGCCTGGGTTCCTTCACCCTCGCCGGCGCGAACAGCTACACTGGCGGCACGACGGTTTCGGGCGGCACGCTGCGCGCGGGCGCCGCGTCGGCCTTCGTCGACGGCAGCGCCTATACGGTCGATGGCGGCACGCTCGACCTCAACGATTTCGATCTTTCCATGTCCGAGTTGTCGGGCACCGGCGGCACGATCGATCTCGGCGGCGCGACGCTTACCGTCGGCAGCGGCAACACGTTCACGAACTTCGCGGGCGCGATCGAAGGAACGGGCGGTCTCGAAAAGACGGGAACGGGAGAACTGACGCTGACCGGCGCGAACAGCTACACCGGCGGCACGACGATTTCCGGTGGTACGCTCGAAGGCAGCACGTCGAGCCTCGTCGGCGATATCGTGAACAATGCCACGCTCGCCTTCACGCAGGCATTCGACGGCACGTTCGGCGGCGTCATATCTGGCACGGGCAGTCTCGTGAAGTCCGGTTCCGGCGTTCTGACCCTGACCGGCGCGAATAGCTGGTCAGGCGGTACGACGATCCGGCACGGCACGCTCGAAGGCAGCACGTCGAGCCTCACCGGCGACATCGTCAACGACGCGGCGCTTGTCTTCGCGCAGGCGGGCGACGGCACCTATGCGGGCGCGGTCTCGGGCACCGGCAGCCTCGAGAAGACCGGCGCGGGCACGCTCACGCTCACCGGCGCGAACGGCTACACCGGCGGCACCACGGTTTCCGGCGGTACGCTCGCGGGCAACACGTCGAGCCTTCAGGGTGACATCGTCAACAATGCGAGCCTCCTCTTCGACCAGTCGGCGGACGGCACCTATGCGGGCGTCCTGTCCGGCAACGGCGACATCGTGAAGTCCGGCGCGGGGAGCCTCGTCCTCTCCGGCATCAGCGGCGCCTTCACGGGCGGCCTGGAGGTGCTGTCGGGCAGCCTCGTCGTCGACGGCACCTTCGGGGGCGGCCTTCTCGTCTCGGGCGGCTTCCTCGGCGGTTCGGGCACGGTCGGCAGCACCACGCTCGGCGGCGGCGCGACGCTCGCGGCGGGCAATTCGATCGGCACGCTCACCGTCGCGGGCGATCTCGCCTTCTCTGCCGGTTCTGTCCTCGCGGTCGAGGTGAATGACGGCGGCGACGCCGCGGGCGTCAATGCCGATTTCGTCCATGTGACGGGCGCGGCGACGATCGCGAGCGGCGCGGTCGTCGAGGTCGCGCCGGCGAACGGCACGGATGACGGCATCACCTATGCGCCCTCCACCACCTACCGGATCCTCACCGCCGATGGCGGCATCAGCGGCGTCTTCGACGGCGTCACGGCGGGCTTCGCCTTCCTCATGCCGGAAGTCTCCTACGACGCCACCAACGTCTTCCTCATCCTCACGCAGATGGCGGCCTTCGAGGATGTGGCGTCGACGCCGAACCAGCAGGGCGTCGCGGCCGCGGCCGAGGCGCTCGGCGCCGGTAACCCCCTCTATGACGAGATCATCGGCATGTCGGAGGAAGAGGCGCAAGCGGCCTTCGACGCGCTCTCGGGCGAGGCGCATGCAAGCTCGACCGGCGTCTTTTCCAGCTCCGCCGGGATCGTCCGGCGGACGATCTTCTCCCGTCTCTTCTCGCGCTTCGGCGCGCCGCGCGGCTTCGCGGCGGCGGAAGGCTATGTGCCGGCGGCGGGCGACGAGACGCCGCATGGCTATACGGTATGGGGAGAACTCGTCCGCGGCTGGGGCGAGACGGACGGGTCGGTGTCGGCGGCGGGCATCGAGCGCAATTCGACCGGCTTCCTCGGCGGCGTTGATCGCGAGATCGGCGAGGCAAGCCGCATCGGTATCGCGCTCGGCTACAGCCATGCCACCTTTGACGTCTCGGGGCGCGCCTCCTCGGGCGAAAGCGACAACTTCCATGTCGCGGGCTATGCGGGAACCGAACTCGGTCCCATGGACCTGAAGGGCGTCCTCGGTTACAGCTACCAGATGGCCGAAAGCCGCCGCCGTGTCGTCGTCGGCGGCGTCATCGACGATCTCTCGGCGGACTACGGCGCCCACACCTTCCAGGCATCGGGTGAGGCTTCCGTCGATCTCGCAGCGGGTCCCGTCACCCTGACGCCTTTCGCGGGCCTCGCCGTCGTTCATGTCGAGACGGAAGCCTTCACCGAGACGGGCGGGCCGTCGGCGCTTTCCATCGCCTCCTCCAGCAACACCACCGGCATCTCTGAGCTCGGTCTGCGCGCCGCGCGCGAGGCGGGCTCCCTCACCCTTTTCGGCTCAGCCTCCTGGCGTCACGTTTTCGGCGATGTCGAGCCCCTTTCCCGCGCCTCTTTCGCAAGCTCGCCCGCTACCACCTTTTCGGTTCGCGGCACACCCCTCTCCGAGGACGTCGCCTCCATCGGCGGCGGGGTCGAACTTCTCATCGCCGAGGAAACGACGCTCGAGTTTTCCTATCGCGGTGAATTCGCCTCCGACAGCCGCGACCATGGGCTGAAGGCGAAAGTTTCCATCCGCTTTTGAAAAGCAAAAATCAGCAACCGCGCGTTCGAGGAAATCATTGTCTCACAATAACGGGGCCCCTGCAGGTGCCAGCCGTTCGGGTAACTGGTGGTTTTGGGTAGAACATTCCCGAAACTCTGTCTAAAGTGACAGGCGGGACAGCCACTTGGCGGCTGTCCCGCTTTTCATTGGATCGCGAAGATATCTTCGTGAGGCGGAATGGCCGGGCAAGGACGGAAATCAACATCTGGTATGCCCCGGATTCCCGGCGCTTTCCGGGATATCCAGGTCAATTCCTGCCGCAATCCCACCTGCTCGAATTTCGGCAATCCGGCCAGGCCGTTCGTTCCCAGAGGTCGTCCCTCGTCGGGCGCGCCGGCAGCGCGGGACGACTATGTTCTGTCCGGGGACGCAAAGTTGGCGCCGGATAGCTTCCTCAAATGTAAGCGGTGCCTTCGAACCCACTCAATCAAGAGCAATGCGGCAATCGCCGCGGAGATGTCTCGCATCTCTGCCTATCTGGAGCCGCGGCCGGAGCCATCGTGCCCGGCACCGGCCTGCGCGAATGCCGGCGTGGGCGTGTATTCCCGACCCGAAGCCTATGCGTCGCAGGGAAGCCGCGGAGGGGCGCAGCGGTTCAGATGTAAGGCTTGCCAAAGAACCTTCTCGGTAGCGTTGAAATCGACGGTGCGGCAGAGGGCACCTCATCTCAATCGCACCGTCTTTGCCGAAGTCGTATCGAAGAAGCCGCTCCGCGGCATCATGGAGGTGACGGGACTTTCAGCGGCCGCCGTATATGACAAGCTCGATTTCCTCTACCGCCAGTGCCGGGGGTTCGCCGGCGAGCGCGAGAGCCGTGCCCATCGCATCGAAAGAAAACGCGTGCGGCTCTGCGTCGACCGGCAGGACTACATGATAAACTGGCGCAGCAAATCGGCGCGCAAGAACATTCAGCTCACCGCCATCTGTACGGTTGAAGCCGATAGCAGCTACGTGCTCGGTCATCACCTCAACTTCGACCCCGATATCAACCAGACCGAGGTTGAAGACGCCGCGGCCGTGAATGGTGACTTCGCACCCGGCACGAGGAGCTATTTCCGGGCCCAGCCGCAATATTGGCTGAATGCGGAGTTCGACCGGATGGCCGGGATCTCGCGGATGGAAGTCAGGCCGGATTTCGACGGCGAGACATTGACGGTGGACGAGCTGATTGCCGTGAAGAGCCGATGGGAACGAAACCTGCCGGACCCGGAACGTCCGGACTTGCCCGGCCGCGGAAATCAGCTGTCGCCCGACGGCGTGATGACGCATCTCGATTACACCGCCTATGCGCATGCCAGGCTCGTTCGCCGCTTCGTATCGGGCGCCAGATACGCGACCATCTATAGCGACCAGGACGAAGTCCTCCGCGCCGCCTTCATCTCCGCCTTCGCGCCGAAGATTCTGATGGAAGAGGCCGAGATGGCTTACGTCCAGTTCCAGAAGCAGATGACCATCGACGAGAAGAAGGACCTGATGCGCAAGTCCAACAAGGTCGTTGCCTCGCTCACACAAGCTTCCGACGATACGGAGCAGGCAGCAATCGTGAAGTTCATGGCGGATGAGTATGCGGCGGCCGCTTCAAGCGAACCGGACTGGCGCAAGCGCTGGATACCTCATCCCAGGAGCACGATAAACGAGCCGAAGCGCCGCATCCTTTATCTGACCGATACCGGCAACAAGACGCCGGAGCGCATCGGCTGGACGCTATCCGGCGCGACGCTGGCGCCGGTGGACAACTACTTCATGCGTCTGCGGAGGAAAATCAATTATCTTGAGCGCCCCATCCCGACCCGCTCGAACGCCAGCCGTCTCTGGAGCGGCTATCATGCCTACGACCCGAAGCGTGTTTTACAGATGCTCGAGATATTCCATGTCTATACGAACTACATCCGCACGAAAGACGGCAAGAGCACACCGGCGGTGAAGTTCGGTCTGGCGAAGGGGCCTGTGAGATTCGAGGACATCATCTATTGGATGCCAAAAGCGCCAACGTATCCTATATAGGCTGAACACAGATTTCAGCTTCAGGGACGGTGGGGTCTCGAGAGAATGAGATGGAGGGAGTTTTACTGCGAGGGTGAGACTTACAATCTCGAGCACCTGCATCCATTTTCATTCGACATGGTTATCCCGGCGAAACAGGGACAGCCTGAACAGCGATATAACATCAATGTTCGCTTCTCTCTTCATTGTTTCTCACGTGGGGTGAAACCCGGCGAAAAAATTCCCGATCATTTGGCCTATAGCGACGACAGGGAGACGCGCATTTTTGATTTCGACCGATATCACAGGTCGAGAATGCTCCCTGATATCGTGCGGTACCTGGGTGAAAGGAAGTGCTTTCACGACAACCACGGGAATTTCTACGTTTTCGAAATAACGGAAGAGGACGGAACAACCGCCTACTACTCGGTCTTTTTCACCTTGTCGAAGGCCGGCAGAAAGGCAGGGCTGAATCTCTTCATCAGCTCCGCTCATTTGCGTGAAGAGCGACCTTACGTCCGACAGATAAAGCCAATCCGATTCCGGGTTCTGGTTTACAACACGTGGAAAGGTAAGGCCGTAAAGCCCGCCCCATAAAGAAAAAGGCTCCCGGAGGAGCCTTTAATTGGACGCTTCTTGGATATTCCACTCTTGGGTGTGAACCGGTTCCCCGGCGAGCTGCCGCTAAAAGTCCATCTCTGCGACACTGAATACCTAGGGGATCTTCCTCGTTTTGTCAAGGATTAATGCCTGGCATGTAGAGCAACGGCGGGCTTTTGCCCGCCGCGCGCCCGGCGACCGAAGCCGACCGGGGGAATAGTAGTCTCAATATAGGTGCGAAACCACCTGTTGGCAAATCCCCATAGGCCCGCTGATTTTGGTCTGTCGTCTTCCAAAATCAGGGCAAAAAGCCCCAAAACACCATCCCCGCATCTTTATTTCTTGTGGTCGGCGCAGCGGACAGTACGCCAATTGGCGGCCGCCACTAAATGTAGCCAAAATGTTCCTGTCCAAACCACCAGTTGCCAGAACGGCTGGCCTGCAGGTGGATGCCTGTTAGGCTGCATTTACTGCTTCAGGAGGTGTGACTGAGTCCACTCCTGGCGCAAAGCGGACGCGAGGCTTGGAACGCTCTAGGCACTAAATTTTCCAGGCTCGTACTAGATCCGTGGTTGATAATCCGGGCGTCACGGTATGTTTCGCGGCGTGTCTTCTGAAGCGTCGTCTCGATGCTGACATATCGCGTTCGCGACCACTCCAAGAAGAAACGTGGCCGCCTCTGTACCGCCGCCAGCTCGTGCGGCCAAATCTTCGCAGAAAGCTCGAACAGCCTCCGCCACCTGTCGAGCTCGTGGGTCGGGGTTCCCTAGGCTCCAGCCGATGAGGTCTCCCAGCTCGGGTTGGCTTTGAATTTTCTCATGCAGTTTGGCCGCAACATCTGGCAAGCGTTTTGGTGTGTCCGCACCACTTTCCGACTCCGCCGAAATATCGAGATCAAGCAAATCAAGGCAAGAAAGGATCGCATCGTCGACCAGCGCTTCTACCGAGCCAAAGTGCTTGTAAATAAGAGCTTTCGATACCTTCGCATGACGCGCAATTTCAGATGGGCTGAGAGGATTACCGCGACTCTCGGTCATTGCGGCAAACACAGCGCTTTTCAGCCGTCCCTCTCGTGCCTCGCGGTCCCACTTGCGAACGCGAGGGCGCGGTTCCGGTACCCATAGAAAGCTTCGTCGCGGCATGTCCTGCCAATCCGAAATTGGAAAAACGTATTCTGGAAGATGTCGATAAATCCGAAAAGAGCAGTATCGGTCTTAAAGGTCGGATGACGTTTGCGTTCGGTGCTGATAGGCGACGACTTATCCGGCAAATTGAGTCATTCCGAACCTGTGAAACAATTCTGAGGCGCCATTTTATGACGCACCGAAGTTGCTTTCTTGGAGGACCGAAACGACCGATGGCAGATGCTGGGGAAGGAGTGCCTGGATACTCAGCGCCAATCGGAGGTTTTGTCCCGCCGAAAGCGGAAGCAGATTTTTCTTTAGTTCTCAAGGGCTTGCCACTCCGCGAGCAAGCTCGGCATCCGCAAGGCAACTTTGACCGATTCCAAGCTTGAATCACTTCAGCTTGGATCTGAGTCACTTATGACTTGTGCCCGCACGGCAGACGGGAGGTGGTGGGCCCGGCAGGACTCGAACCTGCGACCAAACCGTTATGAGCGGTCCGCTCTAACCAACTGAGCTACAGGCCCCCAATTCGCGCACCGCCATATAGCAGCAAGCGGCGAGCGCCGCCAAGCCGGGAGCGGCCTCCTGCCGCAATTTTGTCCCAATCCGGTTCGAAGCTCCGGCCAGCCTTAAAGGAGGCCCCAGAAAATGCCGAAGAACCGGAATACCATTCTCGCCGCCACCCCCCTAGCCGCTATCGCCACCCTCGCCCTCTTTCTCGGATTCGTCCTTGCCGCACCCGCCCATGCGCAGGAGAAGAACGAACCCCGCACCATTACCATCACGGGCGAAGGCAAGGCCATGGCCGCGCCGGACATCGCCTATATCTCGACCGGTGTCGTGACCGAAGGCGCGACGGCGGCTGAGGCCCTTGCCGCGAACACCAAGGCGATGGCCGAAGTCTTTGCCGGGCTGAAGGATGCCGGTGTCGCGGAAAAGGACATGCAGACGTCGCAATTCTCCGTCTACCCCGTATATGAGCAGCAGGATCCGCAGAAGCAGGAACCGCGCACGCCGAAAATCGGCGGCTATCGCGTGCAAAACCAGTTGACCGTGACGGTCCGCGACTTGACGGCGCTGGGCGGCATTCTCGACAAGGTCGTCTCGCTCGGCTCGAACCAGATGAACGGCATCAGCTTCTCCATCGACAAGCCGGAGCCGCTGCTCGACGAAGCCCGCAAGGACGCCGTGAAGGACGCGCTGCGGAAGGCAAAACTCTATGCCGGCGCGGCGGGCATCTCGCTCGGCCAGATCATGTCGATTTCGGAAAACGGCATCGGCATGCCGCCGCAGCCTTACTATGCGAAGGACATGATGATGCGCGCCGAAGCCTCATCCGTTCCGGTCGCAGCCGGCGAACAAACGATTACAGCAAGCGTCAACCTCGTCATTGCCATCGACTGAAGGGGACTTCAGCCGACACTGCCCCCCAGCTTGGCAAAGGGCGGAACCTGAAAGATGGTTCCGCCTTTTTCTTTGGCAGAAAATACGCGTCACCTGTCCTTTCCGCCTGCGCGTCCCCGCGCCAGCATGAGGCATCGTCCCGAACGACTTTGCCGGAGAGCTGCCATGCGTGGATACAACATCGCCATTCCCTTCTTTTTCTTTCTGGTGCTCGGCGCGATGATCGCCGCGACGGCGGCGGGTGCGGCGACACCCTCGCCCACTGGCGGCTTCGAGCCTAAAGAAGGCCGGACAAGCCCGGTCGTCGCCGTCGCGGCGCTGAATGCGGGGACGGAAGTGACGGACTTTCTGGTTCCTTACGGCATCCTCAACCAGGCCGGCGTGGACGTGTTTGCCGTTGCGCCGACAATGGACCCCGTCGCCTTCTGGCCGGCAAGTTCGGTGCGGCCCGATGCCGACTTCGCGGGCTTCGACGCGCAATTTCCGGACGGCGCCGACATCGTGATCGTGCCCGCCATGCACGACCCCGAAGACCCGGCCATGCTCGCATGGCTGCGGGCGCAGGAGGCGAAAGGCGCGCTGATGGTGTCGATATGCGAGGGCGCCAGCGTGCTGGCAGCGGCAGGCCTGCTCGACGGCAGGCGCGCCACCGGCCATTTCTACGAGCATGAAAGCCGCGTGGAACGCTATGGCGCCGTCGATTGGCAGCGGAACATCCGCTATGTCGAGGACGGCAAGCGCATCTCCTCCGCCGGCGTCAGCGCATCGCTGCCGGTGTCGCTGATGCTGGCCGAACGGATCGCCGGACGCGAACGTGCGGAAGAAATTGCCGCGCGCTACGGCGTGCGCGGCTATGGGCCGGAGCATGACAGCGAAGCCTTCACCATCGGCGCGCGCGAAATGGCGACGGCGGTGAAAAACATGCTGCTGGGCTGGCCGCGCCGCCACTATCTGGTTGAAGCGTGGGAAGGCGTCGA
Source organism: Parvibaculum lavamentivorans DS-1 (assembly GCF_000017565.1). Taxonomy (NCBI): domain Bacteria; kingdom Pseudomonadati; phylum Pseudomonadota; class Alphaproteobacteria; order Hyphomicrobiales; family Parvibaculaceae; genus Parvibaculum; species Parvibaculum lavamentivorans. The sequence continues at coordinate 2,492,337 of NC_009719.1, read as the reverse complement.
CGAGGTGGACATGGCCTTCCCGCTCGATTTCGCAGCGCGCACCTGGCGCGGCTCGGCGGGCACCTATGCGGCGGCGAAGGAAGTGCGCAGCCGGCACGGCCTCGTCTTCCTTGCCGACGAGACCGGCAAAGTGCCAGAAAATGCGTGGCTGGTGCGCCTACCGGGGGCGGAGGAGACCGGCGAGGCGGCGGTGACGCTCGCCCGCTCCGCAACGCTGCGGGAGGATTTCCTTACCTTTATCGGCAGGGAAATGGGCGGCGATACGGCCCATTTCGTGGCGGTTCAGCTCGAATATCCCGCGAATTGAGGCTTTATCCCCGCTCTGCCTTGTTTTTGCGCGCCGCCGCCCCATATAGCTCCTAGCGATACTTGTCGCAGGCGCCCAGCGCGTTACGGCGCAGCGGGAAGCCGGACAAGTCTTCATCTCAAGCTTTGACCACGGATGTAATGGCAGGGCGGTGAGATGACTGGAAAGGCCGGGAATACCCGGCCTTTTTTCGTTTATGCGCCTGAAAGGAGAGCCGACATGGCCACGTCCGCCAAGACCGCCGCCGCCTTCAAGCCGAAGGCATCCGATGTCCGCCTCGCCAAGGCCGACCAGACGACCGAGGCCGCCCGCGCCATCAACGAGGCGAATGCCCGCGCCCATGCGGCCAAGACCGAAAAGCTGAGGGCGCTGCGGCTCGAAAGGGAAGCAGCGGAGGCGGCCGAAAAGGAAGCCGCGCCGAAAAAGAAGGCGACGAAAAAGGCCGTCTGACCCCTCCCCAACTTGTGACTGGACCGTGATGCCGCCGCCCGGCAGGGTGGCGCCGTCGCACGCAACGGGAGACGGTCCATGTCGGTCGAGTCGGTGAAGGAATATTACGGGCAGACACTGAAAGGCTCCGCCGACCTCAAGACCGATGCCTGCTGCGACCCCGGCGCGACGCCGCCCCACATCCGCGCCGCCCTTTCCGACATTCATGACGACGTGCTGACGCGCTATTACGGCTGCGGCCTCGTGATCCCCGACAAGGTGGAGGGGATGCGCGTGCTCGACCTCGGCTGCGGCGCGGGGCGCGACGCCTACGCGCTGGCGAAGCTCGTCGGCGAGACGGGCTCGGTGACGGGCGTGGACATGACGGCGGAACAGCTCGCCGTCGCCCGCGCGCATGTCAGCTGGCACATGGAACGCTTCGGCTACCGGCGCGCCAATGTCGATTTCCGCGAAGGCTATATCGAACGGCTGGGCGAACTCGGCCTCGAGCCGGAAAGCTTCGACATCATCGTTTCCAACTGCGTCATCAATCTCTCGCCGGACAAGCGCGCGGTGCTGGAAGGCGCGAGGCGGCTTCTGAAGCCGGGCGGCGAATTCTATTTCGCCGATGTCTATGCCGACCGACGGCTCGACCCTTCATTGCGCGACGACCCCGTGCTGCTCGGCGAATGCCTCGGCGGTGCGCTTTACTGGAACGACTTCCTGACCCTCTCGAAACAGGCAGGCTTCGCCGATCCGCGCCTCGTCACCGACCGGCCGCTCGAGGTGCGCGAACCCTCGATCCGCCGGGCGCTGGGGAATGCGCGCTTCTTCTCCACGACCTACCGGCTCTTCAAGCTCGACGCGCTGGAACCCGCCTGCGAGGATTACGGCCAGGCCGTGATCTACAAGGGCGGTATTCCGCATGCGGAAGATGCCTTCACACTCGACGCGCATCACCGGATCGAGAAAGGCCGCGTCTTCCCGGTTTGCGGCAATACGTGGCACATGCTGAAAGCCACGCGCTTCGCGCCGCATTTCGACTTCATCGGCGACTTCTCGCAGCATTACGGCATCTTCGAAGGCTGCGGCACGCAGATGCCGTTTGGGGCGGGTGGCGGCGAGGCGGCGGCGGGGGCTTGTTGCTGAGGACGCACCGGATCGAATAGGCCCGGTTCTAATTCTTGCGAAGAAGCCCCTCACCCTTCCCTCTCCCCGTTGGGGAGAGGGAAGGGTGAGGGCGCAAGCCCGCGGAAGGGTGAGGGGCCTTGAAGCTTAGTTGTCGAGGAACGAGCGCAACTTCCGGCTGCGGCTCGGGTGCTTCAGCTTGCGGAGCGCCTTGGCTTCGATCTGGCGGATGCGTTCGCGCGTTACCGAGAATTGCTGGCCGACTTCTTCCAGCGTGTGGTCGGTGTTCATGCCGATGCCGAAGCGCATGCGGAGCACGCGCTCCTCGCGCGGCGTGAGCGAGGCCAGCACGCGGGTCGTCGTCTCGCGCAGGTTCGACTGGATCGCGGCGTCGATCGGTAGGATCGCGTTCTTGTCCTCGATGAAGTCGCCGAGGTGGCTGTCTTCCTCGTCGCCGATGGGCGTTTCGAGCGAGATCGGCTCCTTCGCGATCTTCAGCACCTTGCGGACCTTTTCGAGCGGCATGCCGAGCTTTTCGGCGAGCTCTTCCGGCGTCGGCTCGCGACCGATTTCGTGGAGCATCTGGCGCGAGGTGCGCACCAGCTTGTTGATCGTCTCGATCATGTGGACCGGGATGCGGATGGTGCGCGCCTGGTCCGCAATCGAGCGCGTGATCGCCTGACGGATCCACCACGTCGCATAGGTCGAGAACTTGTAGCCGCGGCGGTATTCGAACTTATCGACCGCCTTCATGAGGCCGATATTGCCTTCCTGGATGAGATCGAGGAATTGCAGCCCGCGGTTCGTGTATTTCTTGGCGATGGAAATGACGAGGCGGAGGTTTGCTTCCACCATTTCCTTCTTGGCGATGCGCGCCTCGCGCTCGCCCTTCTGCACGCCCGAAACGATGCGGCGGTATTCCTGGATGTCGAGGCCGGTTTCGGAGGCGAGCGTCTGGATTTCCTGACGGAGATCCTTCACCTGGTCGCGCTCATCCTTCGTGAAGTTGACCCAGCCCTTGCCCTTCAGGCGGCTGACGCGGCGAATCCAGTTCGGGTCGAGCTCATTGCCGAAATACTGCTTCAGGAATTCGTCGCGCGGGATGCCGTGGCTTTCGGCGAGACGCAGCAGGCGTCCTTCGAGACCCATCAGGCGCTTGTTGATCGCGTAGAGCTGCTCGACAAGGCTTTCGATGCGGTTGTTGTTGAGCGAAAGGCTCTTCACTTCCTCGATGAGGTCCGATGTGAGCTTCTGGTATTTCTTTTCCTGCGCGGAGGAAAGCGCCTCGCCCTGCAGCGCCAGTTCGACCTTCTGGTCCTGCAGCTTGCGGAGCTTCTTGTAGTCGGCGGCGATGGTGTCGAAGGTTTCGAGAACCTTCGGCTTCAGCTCGGCTTCCATCGCGGCGAGCGACATGGAGTTGTCGTCCTCGCCATCCTCGTCGACTTCTTCCTCTTCCGGTTCGATGCGCGGCGGCGCCTCGCCGGCGAGTGCGGCCTGGCTGTGGTCGACCTTCTTCGCATCGGGACCGGCGAAAGTGGCGTCGAGATCGATGATGTCGCGAAGGAGAATCTTTCCCTCGTTCAATTCGTCGCGCCAGATGATGATGGCCTGGAAGGTGAGCGGGCTTTCGCAGAGCCCGGCGATCATGGTTTCGCGGCCGGCCTCGATGCGCTTGGCGATAGCGATTTCGCCTTCACGCGACAGAAGCTCGACGGAACCCATTTCGCGCAGATACATGCGGACCGGATCGTCCGTCCGGTCGAGCGAGGACGAGGTGGTGGTCGTGGTGGCGACGGCCTTGCCAGTGGGCGCCTCTTCGTCGTCGCGGTCTTCATCCGCTTCGCCGTCGGCGCCTTCGGCGTTGTCCTCGGCCTCGTCGTTCTCGACGACATTGATGCCCATTTCCGAGAGCATCGACAGCGTGTCCTCGATCTGCTCGGAGGAGAACTCCTCGGACGGCAGAACCTTGTTCAACTCGTCATAGGTGACGAAGCCGCGCGCCTTGGCGGCCTTTATCATCTTCTTGACTGCCGCATCGGACATGTCGAGAAGCGGCCCATCCTGCGGCGCCTCGGGTGCCGCTTCGGGTGCTTCCGTCTGTTCCGCTGTCTTCGCCATCCAATAGTCTCCGCCTTTTCCGGCCCGTCGCGCATCGTCGCAGGGATGCGCCGGACCGGCCCAATACCGATATGAAGTAGGCCTCTATTCCCTCAGGACCAGAGCGCAGAACGGTGCCGACGCTTTTGCCGCAGCAAAACGGAGCGGAAGTATAAAAAGAGGACGGACATCCGGGGTCTGCCCGGTTGCCTTGCCCTCGCCTGTTTCCGTTCCTGTCGTCTGGATGCCCCGGCGGTCCCCTGAACGGTGACCCGCTCGCCTGCCGAAGCCGCTCTGCCCTCAAATCCCGCTGGTTGACCGACCCCGATTACTTATCCTAGCCCAACCCGTCCGCCACTTCCGAGCGCTCGAGTTGCGCATGGATGGCTTGCAGGCGGGCGAAATTCTCTTCCGTCATCTCTTCCGCCAGCGCGCGCTCGGCGGCCTTCAATTCAGCTTGCAGGACGATTGCCCGGCGATGCCGCGCCAGCGTGTGCAGAAAACCTGCCTCCGCCTCATCCGGCGCCGCATCGGGCCAGGCAAACCGGTCGCTTTTGAAGGCCGAACCGGCCTCCAGCCGCCGCGCAATTTCCGCCAAATCCCTGCTCAGCAAGTGGTTCCTCAGCGCTTCTCTTTCAAGGGGCGCATGGAGGGCGGCTATATCTATGATTTCATTGCGTAATCTGTCAAGCGCCGGGGTGCCGATCTCGACCCGGGAGACCTCTTCGGCGTAATTCTCCAAGAGTTCCGGGTGGTTAAGGAGGGTCAGCAGCAGCAACGCCTCCCGGCTGCGCTCGCCCCCGCCGCCGCTTGCGAGCGCCGAACGGCGCAATTCGGGCGTGATCGGAGGAATGTAGTCCCGGTCCCGGTTAAAGGTGCCTTTCTTGAAGGGCCGGCCGAACTGGCCGCGCGGGAAACGGTTCTGGCCGAGCCCCGCCCGCTGGCCGCCCCGCGCGCTGCCGCCGAAGAACTGCTGGACCTTGGCCCTGAGATTGTCGCTGTAGTGGCCGCGCACTTTCGGGTCCGAAATGGTGGCCACCGCCGCCTCGAGATCGGCTTCGAGCTTGGCGCGGCGCTCCGGCGTGTCCCATTGGCCGGCGGAGATTTCCTTCTCCCAGACCATCTCCGCGAGCGGGCGCGCCTTCGCCAGGATGTCGCGCATCGCCTGCCCGCCTTCCTCGCGCACGAGATCGTCCGGGTCTTTCCCTTCCGGCAGCAGCGCGAAGCGGAGCGAATGGCCGGGCTTCAGCAGCGGAAGCACGCGCTCGACCGCCCGGTAGGCGGCGCGGAGCCCCGCTTTATCGCCATCGAAACAGAGGATGGGCTCCGGCGCCATCCGCCAGAGAAGCGCGATCTGGTCTTCGGTGAGCGCGGTGCCAAGCGGCGCGACCGCATTGTCGATGCCGCCCTGCGAAAGCCCGATCACATCCATATAGCCTTCGACGGCGATCACCGTGCCTTCGTCATAGGCGGGCTTGCGGGCGCGGTTGAGGTTGTAGAGAACACGGCCCTTGTGGAAGAGCGGCGTGTCCGGCGAGTTCAGATATTTGGCCTTCGCGTCCGAAGCAAGCGCGCGGCCGCCAAAGGCGATGACGCGGCCACGGGCATCCGCAATCGGAAACATCACGCGGTTGCGGAAACGGTCATGTGGCTCGCGGATGTCAGGGCCGGAGATGATGAGACCCGCTTCCGCCATCTGCTCTTGCGTCACGTCGCGCGACTTGAGGTAGCGCATCAGCGCGGTGCGGTCGGCCCGCTCGTCTCCCGGCGCATAGCCGACGCCGAAATCGTCCAGCGTTTTCGCTTTCATGCCGCGCCGGTCGAGATAGGCCCGCGCTTCCGCACCTGCGCCCTCCTGCAATTTCTGCCGGAAGAACTGCGCCGCCATTTCCATCACGTCGATAAGGGTGGCCGCCTCCTTCTCGCGCTCGGCGACGAAGGAGTCTCGCTTCGGCATTTCCATGCCGGCCTCGGCGGCGAGCCGCTCCACCGCCTCGATGAAGGAGAGGTTCTCGGTCTTTTCGAGGAACTTGATGACGTCGCCATGTTCGCCCGACGAGAAGCAATGGAAGAATTGCTTGTCGTCATTGACGGTGAAGCTTGGGCTCTTCTCGTTGGAGAAAGGCGACAGGCCCACGAACTCCCTGCCCCGCCTTATGAGCTTCACCTTGCGCCCAACGACCTCCGAGACGCGAATGCGCCCCTTCAACTCGTCAAGAAAGGCCTTGGGGAAGGACATGGAGTAAAGCGCTCAAAGCTCGGGGATCGGGGGGCCATTGTGCCACCCGGCCCCGGCCTTAGCGAGTCGGACAGCTCAGGTCAGCTTCGCCTTCACAATGGCGCCGGCCTTGGCGAAGTCCATTTGTCCGGCATGGCGCTTTTTCAGCTCGCCCATCACGCGGCCCATGTCCTTGATGCCGGAGGCGCCGGTTTCGGCGATCACGGCGGCCACGGCGTCTTCCGTCTCGCTGTCGGAGAGCTGCTTCGGCAGGAAGCTCTCGATGATCTCGATTTCTTCCTTCTCCTGCTGGGCAAGCTCCATGCGGCCGGCGGATTCGTACATGCCGACCGATTCGCGGCGCTGCTTCACCATTTTGGAGAGGACTTCGAGGATTTCGGCATCGCTCACGCCTGCGTCCCGCCCATCGGTGCGGCCGGCGATGTCGCGGTCCTTGAGGGCGGCCTGGATGAGGCGCAGCGTCGACATGCGGCGCTTGTCCTGGGCCTTGGTGGCTTCGGTGAGCCCTTGCTTGATGCTGTCCCGCAGGCTCTGGCTCATCGGTTTTCTCCAACAGAAGAGGAAGCGGCGGCGGCTCCGCCCGGCGCGCTCCCGGAAAAGCGGCACGCTAAACCAAAGGCAGCAGGGGCGCAATCGGAGACCGCACTGCAGCACTATTCACAACCCATTGAATTCATTGATATTTTTTGCCGGACAGCCTGCTTGACGGAAATCGGTCCATCCCTTAGTGTCCGCGAAATTCAACGGGAAACTGAGTCTGCCGCGCGGGATTTCTTGCCGCGCCAAGTCATGGCGGACCCTTCCTCCCCTGGAGTTGCCAGTATGAAGGTGTCGACGAAAGCCGCCACGGAACGGCGCGCGCCCAAGGGCCCGCAAAGTTCCGGGGAGGAATCGGCATGAGTGCGCCTTCTTCCGACAAACCGATCAACGCGACGAGTAGCCCCATGACCGCGACCGAGACACCGACCGCCCTCCTCGTTCTGAAGGATGGCACGGTGCTTCCAGGGCGCGGCATCGGCGCGGTCGGCGACGCGGTCGGCGAGGTCTGCTTCAACACGGCGATCACGGGCTATCAGGAAATCCTGACGGACCCCTCCTATGCCGGCCAGATCATCACCTTCACCTTCCCCCATATCGGCAATGTCGGCACCAATGACGAGGACATCGAGACCTCCAACCTCGCCTCGCTGTCCGGCGTGCGCGGCATGGTGATCCGGGCCGACATCACCAGCCCCTCCAATTACCGCTCGGCGAAACATCTCGATCAGTGGCTGAAGACGCGCGGCATCATCGGCCTTTCCGGCCTCGACACGCGCGCGCTGACGCGGCGCATCCGCGAGAAGGGCTCGATCGACGGGCTGATCGCGCATGATCCCTCCGGCAAGTTCGACATTCCGGCGCTAATCGCGAAGGCGCGCGAATGGCCCGGCATGGTCGGCCTCGACCTCGTGAAGGACGTGACCTGCGGCCAGAGCTACACCTGGAACGAGGCGCGCTGGAGATGGGGCTGCGGCTACGAGCCGGGCCACGAGATGAAACACCGCGTCGTCGCCATCGACTACGGCATCAAGCGCAACATCCTGCGCTGCCTGACGAGCACGGGCTGCGAGGTGACGGTCGTTCCCGCCGAGACCAAGGCCGAAGACATATTGGCGATGAACCCCGACGGCGTCTTCCTCTCGAACGGCCCGGGCGACCCGGCCGCGACCGGCGAATATGCCGTGCCGGAAATCAAAAAGCTCGTCGCGAGCGGCAAGCCCGTCTTCGGCATCTGCCTCGGCCACCAGATGCTTGCGCTGGCCTTGGGCGCGAAGACCGAAAAGATGCATCAGGGCCATCACGGCGCGAACCATCCCGTGAAGGACTACACGACCGGCAAGGTCGAGATCACCTCGATGAACCACGGCTTCGCCGTCTCTCGCGAGTCGCTGCCCGGCACGGTCGAGGAAACGCATGTCTCGCTCTTCGACGGCTCGAATTGCGGCATCCGCCTGAAGGACCGCCCCGTCTTCTCCGTGCAATACCACCCGGAAGCTTCGCCGGGCCCGATGGACTCCCATTACCTCTTCGAACGCTTCGTGAAGCTGATCGAGGAGGGGAAGTGATTACTGCGGCGCAGTTCAAAAGCGAATGTCACACCACTTCAGCACTTACCGGTAACCGATAGCATGCCCAAACGTACAGATATCAAAAGCATCATGATCATCGGCGCGGGGCCGATCATTATCGGGCAGGCGTGCGAGTTCGATTACTCCGGCACGCAGGCCTGCAAGGCGCTGAAGGACGAGGGCTACCGGATCATCCTGGTGAACTCGAACCCCGCCACGATCATGACGGACCCGGAGCTGGCGGACGCGACCTATATCGAGCCGATCACGCCGGAAGTCGTCGCGAAGATCATCGAAAAGGAACGGCCCGACGCACTGCTGCCGACCATGGGCGGACAGACCGCGCTCAACACCGCGCTGGCGCTTGCCGACATGGGCGTGCTGGAAAAATTCGGCGTCGAGATGATCGGCGCCAAGCGCGAAGCGATCGAGATGGCCGAAGACCGCCAGCTCTTCCGCGACGCGATGGACCGCATCGGCCTCGAAAGCCCGCGCTCGCGCGTCGCCCACAATATGGAAGAAGCCCTTGCGGCGCTTGAGTTCGTCGGCCTGCCCGCGATCATCCGCCCCTCCTTCACCATGGGCGGCACGGGCGGCGGCATCGCCTATAACCGGCAGGAATTTTCCGACATCATCGAAAGCGGCCTCGACGCGAGCCCGGTGAACGAAGTGCTGGTCGAGGAAAGCGTGCTCGGCTGGAAGGAATACGAGATGGAAGTCGTCCGCGACAAGGCGGACAACTGCATCATCATCTGCTCCATCGAAAACGTCGACCCGATGGGCGTCCATACCGGCGACTCGATCACGGTCGCCCCCGCGCTGACGCTGACAGATAAGGAATACCAGGTGATGCGGAACGCGAGCATCGCCGTGCTGCGCGAGATCGGCGTCGAGACCGGCGGCTCCAACGTGCAGTTCGCCGTCAACCCGAAGGACGGCCGCCTCGTCGTCATCGAAATGAACCCGCGCGTCTCGCGCTCCTCGGCGCTCGCCTCCAAGGCGACGGGCTTTCCGATCGCGAAGGTCGCCGCAAGGCTCGCCGTCGGCTACACGCTGGACGAACTCAGAAACGACATCACCAAGGTCACGCCCGCGAGCTTCGAGCCGACCATCGACTATGTTGTCACGAAAATTCCGCGCTTCGCCTTCGAGAAATTCGCGGGCGCCGAAAAGCTGCTCGGCACGGCAATGAAATCCGTCGGCGAAGCCATGGCCATCGGCCGCACCTTCCAGGAGTCGCTCCAGAAGGCGCTGCGCTCGATGGAAACGGGCCTCACCGGCCTCAACGAAGTGACCGTGCCCGGCATGGGCGAAGGCGACGACAAGAACGCCATTCGCGCCGCGCTCGGCCGCCCGACGCCGGACCGCCTGCTCGTGATCGCGCAGGCGCTGCGCGAGGGCATGAGCCACGATCAGATACAGGCCTCCTGCTCCTACGATCCCTGGTTCATCGAACAATTGCAGGGCCTCATCGACGCGGAAGCGGAAGTGCGTGGCAAAGGCCTGCCGCAGACGAAAGCGGAAATGCGCCGCCTGAAGGCGATGGGATTTTCCGATGCGCGGCTCGCGGAACTTGCAAGGAGCGAGGAGGAAGCCGTGCGCAAGGCGCGGCGCGAGATGGGCGTGCGCCCGGTCTACAAGCGCATCGATACCTGCGCGGCCGAGTTCGAAAGCCTGACGCCCTACATGTATTCGACCTATGAGACCGATTTCGACGGCAAGGCCGATTGCGAGGCCGATCCTTCCGGCCGCAAGAAGGCGATCATCCTCGGCGGCGGACCGAACCGCATCGGCCAGGGCATCGAATTCGACTATTGCTGCTGTCATGCGGCTTTCGCACTCGCCGAAATCGGCATCGAAAGCATCATGGTCAACTGCAACCCGGAAACCGTGTCGACCGACTACGACACGTCCGACCGGCTCTATTTCGAACCGCTGACCGCCGAAGACGTGCTGGAACTGATCGACCTTGAAATGTCGAAGGGAACACTGCTCGGCGTCATCGTTCAGTTCGGCGGGCAGACGCCGCTGAAACTCGCGAACGACCTCGAACGCGCCAAGGTGCCGATCCTCGGCACCTCGCCCGACGCCATCGACCTCGCCGAAGATCGCGACCGCTTCTCCGCGCTGCTCGAAAAGCTCGGCCTGAAGCAGCCGCCGAACGGCATCGCGCGCTCCGCCGCCGAAGCGAAGATGATCGCCGAGCGCATCGGCTACCCGGTCGTCATCCGCCCCTCCTACGTGCTGGGCGGCCGCGGCATGGAAATCGTGCGCGACGCGGCGCATCTCGACCGCTACATCAACGAAGCGGTGATCGTGTCCGGCAAGAGCCCTGTGTTGATCGACTACTATCTGCGCGACGCCATCGAGGTGGACGTCGATGCGCTCTGCGACGGCAAGGACGTCGTCATCTGCGGCATCATGGAGCATATCGAGGAAGCTGGCGTTCATTCCGGCGACAGCGCCTGTTCGCTGCCGCCCTATTCGCTGAAACGCGAAACCATTGCCGAGATCGAACGTCAGACGCGCGACATGGCGCTGGCGCTGAATGTCGGCGGGCTGATGAACGTGCAATACGCGATCCAGGACGGCACGATCTATGTGCTCGAAGTGAACCCGCGCGCCTCGCGCACCGTGCCCTTCGTCGCAAAGGTGATCGGCGAGCCGGTGGCGAAGATTGCGGCCAAGGTCATGGCGGGCGAAAGCCTTGCAAGCTTCAACCTGAAGCCGGATGCGCATGGCCGCGTCGCGGTGAAGGAAGCGGTCTTCCCCTTCGCGCGCTTCCCCGGCGTCGATACGATCCTCGGGCCGGAAATGCGCTCGACCGGCGAAGTAATGGGCCTCGACAGGAGCTTCGCCGTCGCCTTCGCCAAGAGCCAGCTCGGCGGCGGCACCAAGGTGCCGGTGACCGGCACCGTGTTCGTGTCGGTGAAGGACAGCGACAAGGCGAAGATCGTGGCGCCCGCGAAGAAACTCCTCGACATGGGCTTCAAGCTGGTCGCGACGGGCGGCACGCAGCGCTATCTCGCGGAACAGGGCATTGAGGTCGGCACCATCAACAAGGTGCTCGAAGGCCGGCCGCACATCGTAGACGCGATCAAGAACGGCGAGGTCGCCCTCGTCTTCAACACCACGGAAGGCGCCCAGGCGCTCTCCGACTCGATGTCGCTCCGCCGTTCGGCCCTGATGATGAAGGTGCCTTATTATACGACCGTGGCGGGCGCCCGCGCGGCCGTGGAAGGCATCGACGCCATCCGCAAGGGTCAACTGGAAGTCGCGTCCCTCCAGTCCTATATTTAAGGACAGGCGGGCCCGTATCCGGGCGGGCATCGCAAATCGCATTTGACCTGCCCCGCCGTGCTCCCCACAATCGGATGGTTGTCCCGCCTTCGGGGCTCCGAAAGGAGCCCGGCGGGATTTTCATCAAGACACGAGGCCAAAGCCCGGCGAAACCCGCCAAGGGCGGATAAACCCAAGAGAGATCGTCGAGAGAAATGGAAAAGGTTCCAATGACTTCCGAGGGCTACAAGTCCCTGGAAGAGGAGATCAGGTTTCTTAAGTCTGTGGAGCGGCCGCGCATCATCAAGGCGATCTCCGAGGCGCGCGCGCATGGCGATCTCAGCGAAAATGCCGAGTATCACGCGGCGAAAGAGCAGCAGGGCCTGAATGAGAGCCGTGTGGCGGAGCTTGAGGACAAGATTTCTCGCGCCGAAGTCATCGACGTCTCGAAACTCTCCGGCGACACAGTGATGTTCGGCGCGACGGTGAAGCTTGTCGACGAGGACACGGAAGAGGAAGTTAGCTACCAGATCGTCGGCGAGATCGAAGCTGACGTGAAGCAGGGCCGCGTTTCCATCACCTCCCCCATCGCCCGCGCGCTGATCGGCAAATCGGTCGGCGACAGCGTCGAAGTCGTGACGCCCGGCGGCGGCAAGAGCTACGAAATCCTGAAGATCAGCTTCGGTTGAACGCCTCTACTCTTCTTCGAGCATTTCAACGGGCACTCCAGGCAGGTGTTTCGACTGCCGGATGGTGAGCGAGGTGCGCACGCTGGCGACATTGGGAGCCGGCGTAAGTTTTTCGGTGAGAAAGCTCTGGAAGGTGGAGAGGTCCGGCGCGACACACTTCAATATGAAGTCGATTTCGCCGTTCAGCATGTGGCACTCGCGGACCAGCGGCCATGTCGCGACTTCCGCCTCGAACGCCTTGAGGTCGGCTTCCGCCTGGCTGTGAAGCCCGACCATCGCGAAAACCGTCACCTCGAAGCCGAGCGCGCGGCCATTGAGATCGGCGTGATAGCCGCGGATCAGCCCGGCATTTTCCAGCGCCCGGACCCGGCGGAGGCAAGGCGGCGCCGAAATGCCGACACGCGAGGCAAGGTCGACATTGGTGATGCGCCCATCCGCCTGCAACTCGGCGAGGATCTGCAGGTCGATATGATCGAGCTTGGCCCGCTTCATGGCCCAGTCCCCCGAAGAAGCCGGAGAATAGTTCCGGCGTGACTTGTGGATGGCGGCGTTTTACTTACTCTGAATGCCAGCCCGATTCAGCAATAAAATTACCCGATAGCGCACGAATATGACCGAAACCGGCTCCAAAAGCGACGCCGACGCCCATTTCCGCCACGCAGCGGCTGGCCTCAGCGTCTGGGTGCTGACCAACGGCATGGCCGGTTTCGAAACGCAGGTCATCGGTATCGCCGAGGCGCTGGGGGCAACGCCTGTGATAAAGCGCGTGACGCCAGGCAAGCCCTGGCGTTGGCTGGCACCTTGGGGCCCAGCCCAACCGAACCCGGAAATAGCCCCTCCCTGGCCGGACCTGCTGATCGCTTCCGGCCGCCAGTCCATCCCCTATGCGCGGATGATCCGGCGGAAATCCGGCGGCAAAACCTTCACAGCGATCCTGCAGGACCCGCGCGTGGCGCCGTCGCATTTCGATTTCGTCTGGGCACCCGCCCATGACCGGCTGGAAGGCCCGAACGTGCTGTCGACCGTGGTTTCGCCCCACCGGCTGACGCGCGAACGGCTCGCGACGGAAGCAGCAAAATTCGCGCCCGAAGTCGCCTCCCTGCCCCGCCCGCGCGTCGCCGTACTGCTGGGCGGCACAAATTCCGTATACAGCCTGACCGAAGCCGTCGCCGCGCGGATTGGCGCACAACTTGCCGGACTGACAGAACATTATGGCGCGGGGCTGATGGTGACGCCGTCGCGCCGCACCGGCGAGGCGCAGTCGCGGATCATCCGCGAGGCACTGGCGGGCCGCCCCGCGCTCATGTGGGACGGCACGGGCGACAACCCCTATTTCGGCTTTCTCGGCCTTGCCGACGCCGTGGTCGTCACCTGCGATTCCGTCAACATGGTCGGCGAGGCGGCATTCACCGGAAAGCCGGTATATGTGATCGAACTCGAAGGCCAATCCCCGAAGTTCCGCCGTTTTCTGGATGCGGTCTACGCCACGGGCGCGGCGCGGCCTTTTGTCGGCCAGCTTGAAAGGTGGGAGTACGAGCCATTAAATGCTACCGATGAGATTGCGCGCGCCATAGCGGCGCGGCTTGAGAAGCACAAGGCACAACCCGAAAAGGGTTAATCCGTGCGGCAATTGGCAGCCGCGACATTTGGATCATTGCCAGCGGCCCGGTCGCTTCCGCAAGATCGCCAATATAAAGCGCCCGCCACACGAAGCGGGCACGACAACAAGGCAGACGGCACAATGAGCTTGCTCGACATCGACGCGCTGCGCGCAACACCGCTGAAGACCGAACCTTATGAATATCTCGTCGTTCCCGCCTTCGTGACGGGCAAGGCGCTCGACAGCGTGATCGCGGATTTTCCGAAGATCGACTCCACCGGTTCGATCCCGCCGAGCGAACTCGACATCTATGGCAGCTTCGACAAGTTGCTCGCCGAGATGAACGGACCGGAATTCCAAAAAGTCATCGAGGAAAAATTCAACGTCGATCTTTCCGGCCGGCCGACCATGTTCACCATCCGCGGCTATTGCAGCCGCTCGAACGGCAAGATCCACACTGATACGCCGTCGAAGATCATCACCGTGCTCCTCTACCTCAATCAGGATTGGGAAGCAGGCGGCGGGCGGCTTCGTATCCTGCGCTCCGGCACCGACCTGAACGACGCAGTGGAGGAAGTCTCGCCCAATGGCGGCACCCTCCTCATCTTCAAACGATCCGACAATTCTTGGCACGGCCACGAGCCCTTCGAAGGCCAGCGCCGCGCCATCCAGATGAACTGGGTGCGCGATGAAGATGTGGTGCAACACGAGCAACGCCGTCACCGCTTCACCTCGACGCTGAAGCGCCTCAACCCGTTCGGCTCTCGCGCCACCCGCGAAGCCGCCCAAGACAATTATTGAGAACGCGGCGCGACGAGGCGCCCAGGGTATAAAGCATGACGCTCGCTATCGAGACCTTCAAGAATGCCGACCTGTCGCATGGCTGGCGGCCCGGTAACAACGCCGGTGGTGCGACGCTCTTCAAGGCGCTCGGCCACCCGCTGACCGCACCGAAGGGCCATGCGCTGATCGCGGACCTTGCCAAGGCGGGGCCCGTCGCCATCTACGATCCCTCCGGCACAATCGGCAATTTCCACGCTTACTACGACCTCTCGCGTCTCGATGTCGCCGGCTATTTCGTGCAGCGCATAGAGGATTTGGATGCGGTCTTCCTGGGCCATGACGCGCAGCCCGTGAATGCGATGAAGAACAGCCGTGCCAAATCCGTGCTGGTCCTCGCCTTCGACGCACAGAAGACGCTGCCCTCCATTTCTCATGTCTTTCCGGACGGCGCGCGCATCGCAACGCTGGACGATATTCGCCTGCCCGACGACATGCTCACAAACAAGTCGAACTATCTCGACCCGTTGAACTTCGCCACCAACTTCGCGCTGATGCGCGAGAAGAAAGGGGCGAATGGCGTCGACGGTATTCACACGCGCGTCGCCAGCGCGAATTACTGGGGTCTCCACGGTGCGGATAATCCGGAGCTTTGGCTCTGCCTCTTCGGCGAAAAGGGCGAACAGCTTGCAGAGTGGCGAGAGACCTTGCCGTGCGCTGGCGCACCCTTCGCCATCGACAGCGCCGAAGTGCGGAACCGCTTCGGCCTCGATGACTTCACCGGCTCACTCTTCATCCATGCCGTGCGCATCAAGGGCCACGACGTCGTCAAATATGCACTCGACATGTATGGCGAGAACGGACTGGCGCTCTCCTGCAGCCACGACGCGAATGCCTGGCCGGCGGATTATTATGCCGGCATGCCCGCCGGCGACGCGGACGAGCGCGTGACGCTCTTCGTGCAGAATTCGCATCCGATGCCGATCCCACCGCGCACGGTCGGTCTCAACATCATGGGCGCTCAGGACGTTTCCTGGTACGAGGACGAAATCCCGCCCTTCGGTACGCGCGGCATTCCGGTGGAGAGCCTGCTGCCACACGCCAAATGGCCGGACCAGATCGAGGTTGTGGCAGGCCGCTATTTCGTGCGTCCGCGTTATGAGGTGAAGCGCGAAGGCGGCCAGCGCCGCATCGCGCATGCCAATGTCGAACGGACAGACCTGAAGCCGAACCCGGAAATCGCCAAGCTCGAAAAACATATGGGCAAGGGCTACATCATGCCGCTGCCCATCCTGCCGCGCGACCACTTCGCAACCGTGATGCTGCCGACGCCGATGGCGCGCGACGAACACGAAATGCCGCTGCGCGCGGAGATGATCGACGCAACCGGCGAAATCGTCTCCACCAAATTTCTCGGCCGCATCCCGCGCCGCGAAAGCGTGGAAGTCGATATCGAGGCATGGATGAAGGAGGAAGCGCTGAAGCTTCCCTCAGGCTACGGCCATGTCGAATTCCTCTACGACTTCCGCGACGGCGGCGACGGCAATGGCTGGCTCCACGCACTCGGCCGCTTCGAGCAGAAATCGAGCGGCCACCGCGCCGAAACGATCTTCGGCGCGCATATCTACAACACCGCCGTCATCTACAAGGACGAACCGCAGAGCTACACCAACAAGCCGCCGGGGCTGACGACGCGCCTCTTCCTGCGCGTGGCTGGCCCCGCGCTGGAGAACGGCGCGCTCGATACGCTCTGCCACCTGATCTACCCGGCCTCGACGCCCTGGCACCCGAAAAGCTCGACCATGCTCATCCTGCATGATGCGGAAGGAAAACCGGTCGCGGAAACGAAAGTGGAAATCGCCTGCGGCGGCTCCTTCCACTGGCGCCTGTCGGAAATGTTCAGCCGCGAAGACCGCGAGCGCATGGGCGGCGCCGGCTATGTGATCATCCGCGACACCACCTGCCGCCTCTTCGGCTTCCACGGCATGGTCAACGGCGACAAGAGCTTCTGCCTCGATCACATGTTCGGGTTTTGAGAGATAAAAAAGCCACCGCAATCGCAATGCGGTGGCTTTTGTCTTTCTACAGCCGGTCGAGCGTGATGGCGCCCGGATCGAACGCGGCCTTGCGCAGCAGTTCCGCCGTATAGCTCACCGCCCCGTCGCCCGCGGCTTCCTGCGCCTTCATCAGCCCGTAAAGCGACCACGCATTGTTGGGGTGACGAACCAGCGCGGCGCGAAACCGTGCCACCGCCGCGTCCGCGTCGCCCGCTTCGAGCAACACCGCTCCAAGCGTCTGCTCGACCGGATAGTACCAGTAAGGCGGCTCCGAATAGATGAGGCCGTCCTGGAGCGCGAGCGCCTCTTCGAGCTTCGCGCGCGCGGCATCGAGCGCGCCCTCGCGCTGGTCGATACGGGCGCGCAGCACCGTTTCGGAGAGAAGCAGAATGTTGCCCGCCGGCACATTTGCGGCGGCGAGCGGTGCCAGCGCTTCGTCGCTCCGAAGCGCCGCTATGGCATCGGCTTCCGTTCGCGCCGCCGCGAGATCGCCCGCGCGCACAGCGGCCACGCCCTGCACATAGCGCCATATGCCCTTGACGAAAGGAAGATTGTCCGGCGGCTCCGGCATGTTGGCGATGTCATCCGCCGATCCGAATTCGAGATAGGCATAGTAGGGCGCGACCTTGACGGGCTGCACGATTGCAGCGGAAGTCACTGCTTCGAAGGGAATAAGCCCGTCGAGCTTCCGCGCATAGTCGAGCGCCGTCTTCGCATCGCCCGCCATCTGCGCCGAGACCAGAACGAAATGGACGTTGTGCGGGTAATAGCCGTAGCGATAGATGGGGGACCCCTCCGTCTTCGCCAGATAGGCTTCGTCCACCGCGACCGCGCGCACATTCGTTTCGAGCGAGTCGAGATAGCGTCCGACACGGAAATAGATATGGCCCGGCATATGGACGAGATGCCCCGCCCCCGGCATCAGATCGGCGAGACGCCCCGCGCCTTTCTCCGCCCGCTCCGGCATCGCGGAGGCTTCCATCAGATGAATCTGGAGATGGATCGCGCCCGCATGGTTCGGGTTCGCGGCGAGAACCCTTTCCACCGCTGCAATCGCACCGGCAATATGGGGCCTCGGCGTCTTGTGATCCCGCT
The DNA here is from genome assembly GCF_000017565.1 of Parvibaculum lavamentivorans DS-1. Classification (NCBI taxonomy): domain Bacteria; kingdom Pseudomonadati; phylum Pseudomonadota; class Alphaproteobacteria; order Hyphomicrobiales; family Parvibaculaceae; genus Parvibaculum; species Parvibaculum lavamentivorans. The sequence goes on along the minus strand of NC_009719.1, from coordinate 2,474,529 downwards.
CCCAGTAATTCCACGGCGAAAGATCCATCTGCGCTTCTGCGTAGAGGACCGCAATGTCCTGGTCGCCGGGATAGCGCTTGTGAATTTTTTCCATGGCCTCCGCATAACGCTTGTCGAGTTCCGCGCGGGTCTCTTCGCCATCCGCCACGTAGCGCAGCGCCAGCGCCTCGATCAGCGCCCGCTCTTTCGCGGATGCCTTGCCCGCGAACGCCTTCGCCTTTTTTATCGCGGCAACCGCCGGATTTTCCTCACCCGCATCCATCGGCGCATTGATGTTGGGGCCGCGCGCCTTCGCCTCGCCCCAGTAGCACATGGCGCAACCGGGATCGATCCGCTGCGCCTCCTGAAACGCGCGGATCGCCTCCCAGTGATTGAAGCCGTAAAGCAGTGCAAATCCCTGATCGAAATAAATCTGCGCCTCTTCGCTCGCGGTCGTGATCCGGACCGTACGGTCGCCGAGGCCCGGCCAGAGCGGCAGCTTTTCGTCGGCGGCGTTCGTCGCCGCTCTCGCCGAGGCCGCCAGCGCCAGCTGAAATGAGGGTTTGAAGAAAGCCGCGCGCTCCCTGCTCCCGCGCCCGCACTGGTTCTGCGCGACCAGCCGCGGATCGAGCAATATTTCAAGTTCGGCTTGCGACGGCTTCGCCTCCTGCGGCGGAACGCTCGCGAACAAGGCAGCGCCTGCAACGGCTGAAGCGCCGATGGCGAGCAGGAAAGGCGATCTGGCCATGGTGATTCCCCTTTTGTCCGGATGATGCGTGCCGGAACCTACTCAAGGCCGCGCCGGCGTACAAAAGCAAACGGGAGGAAACGGCGGAACGGTCAAATGAAAAGATGTCCCGGTCAAAGCTGCGGATAGCGGCAGCGCGGCGACAGGCCAAAAAGGGCCTTCAACCCTCTGGCAACCGCATCCGAATCTCCCTAAATCCTGTGAGTTCCCTGAACCATCCACCCCCATCTATTGCCCTGCTATTTTGTCGCAGCGCAGCAAATTCCCTTGAATATGTTTTAGAATGCGTCTAAATAACGGGAAATCACCGGCCCCATCCATTCAGTTCAAAGGAGTTTCCCGAATGGCCGTTCTCGTAGGCAAACAGGCCCCCGATTTCACCGCCGCTGCCGTCCTGCCGGATGGCGATATCGTGGAGGACTTCAATCTCCGCAATTATCTCAACGGCTCTTACGGGCTCGTTTTCTTCTATCCGCTCGACTTCACCTTCGTTTGCCCTTCGGAAATCCTCGCTTATTCGAACCGCGTGCCGAAGTTTGAGGCGATGAACGTCAAGGTGATCGCGGTCAGCGTCGACAGCCAGTTTACGCATGCCGCCTGGCGCAACACCGCTCCGAACGATGGCGGCCTCGGCCCGGTCAAGTTCCCGATGGTGGCCGACATGACGAAGCAGATCGCGCGCGACTATGACGTGCTGATCGAAAAGGACGGCGTGGCGTTGCGCGGCACCTTCCTGATCGACCGCGAAGGCGTGGTCCGCCACCAGCTCGTCAACGACCTGCCGCTCGGCCGCAACGCCGACGAGGCGCTCCGCATGGTCGATGCGCTGCAGTTCCACGAGGAACATGGCGAAGTCTGCCCCGCTGGCTGGCAGAAGGGCCAGGAAGGCATGAAGGCGGACGCCGCCGGCGTTGCCAAATATCTCGGCGCCCACGCCGAGGCCCTCTAAGCTGCCTTTTGGCGGGCCCTCCCCGTCCCTATATAGTGGACAGGCGGGCCCGCCACCCCACACTCGCATCGCCCGAAGCGTAAAGCCGAACGGAAGCATCATGTCGGAAAAGAAGCACTCGAAAGTCCTCATCGTCGGCGGCGGCGCCGCCGGCTACACGGCCGCGATCTATGCCGCGCGCGCCATGCTTGAGCCGGTGCTCATTCAGGGCATCCAGCCGGGTGGTCAGCTCACCATCACGACCGATGTCGAAAACTATCCAGGCTTCGCCGAGGCCGTTCAGGGCCCCTGGCTGATGGAGCAGATGGAAGCGCAGGCGCGCCACATGGGCACCGAGATGGTGGCCGACACGATCGTCTCCGCCGACCTTTCGAAGCATCCCTTCGAGCTCAAGGGCGACAGCGGCACGCTCTACACGGCCGACGCGCTCATCATCGCGACGGGCGCACAGGCGAAGTGGCTCGGCATTCCCTCCGAAGAGAAATTCCAGGGCTTCGGCGTCTCCGCCTGCGCCACCTGCGATGGTTTCTTTTATCGCGGCAAGGAAGTGCTGGTCGTCGGCGGCGGCAACTCGGCCGTCGAGGAAGCGCTGTTCCTCACGAACTTCGCCACCAAGGTGACGGTGATCCATCGCCGCGACACGTTCCGCGCCGAAAAGGTCATGCAGGAGCGTCTCTTCAATCATCCGAAGATCGAAGTGATCTGGGATTCGGCAATCGACGAGATTCTCGGCACCGAAAACCCGCCCGGCGTCACCGGCGCGCGCATCAAGAATGTGAAGACCGGCGAGACGCGCGAGCTGAAAGCCGACGGCGTCTTCATGGCGATCGGCCATTCGCCCGCCACGGAACTCTTCAAGGATCAGTTGAAGACCAAGGCCGGCGGCTACCTCGTGACCGCGCCGGACTCGACCGCGACCAGCATCCCCGGCGTCTTCGCCGCGGGCGATGTGACGGACGACATCTACCGTCAGGCCGTCACTGCCGCTGGCATGGGCTGCATGGCGGCGCTCGAAAGCGAACGCTGGCTTGCCGGCAAGGATGCCGAAAAGGCCGGCATCGGTCCCGACCCGGTGGAGCGTGCCCGTCAGGCGGAAACCGCCTGAACGGACAGCGGCCGAGCACGAAAACAACCGCCCGGGGCCAAGTTCCGGGCGGTTTTTTGTGCCTCCCCTACTTCCCCGATCATCCGGGCAGGGATAATCTCCCGGCGAAATTGACGTCTCGCTATACGTTTCGGGGGGAACGATGACGACGCCGGATATCGCGTGGCCGAAAAAACGCCGCGAAATGCACAGCCATCACTTTGAATCGACCGTCTGGAACGACTTCAGGTTTCGCGACGGCGACATCATCATCTCGACCTATGCGAAATCGGGAACGACCTGGACGCAGCAGATCGTCGGACAACTGATTTTCAACGGCGCCGAGAATGTGCCGGTGAACGAGCTGTCGCCCTGGCTCGATCTGCGTGTACCACCCGCCGAAGTGAAGCTGGCGACGATGGATGCGCAGACGCATCGCCGTTTTCTCAAGACGCATCTTCCTGTGGACGCACTCGTCTATTCGCCGAAGGCCAGATACATCTATATCGGCCGCGACGGGCGCGACGTGCTCTGGTCCATGTACAACCACCACGCCAACGCGAACGATGCCTTCTATGAGGCGTTGAACGAAACGCCCGGCCTTGTCGGCGAAAAACTCGATCGCGTCACGACGGACGTCCGTACTTATTTCAACGATTGGGTCGCGCGCGACGGCTATCCCTTCTGGTCTCTCTGGGAGAATGTTTCGAGCTGGTGGGCGATCCGCCACCTCCCGAATATCCACTTCATGCATTTCGACATGATGAAACGCGACATGGAAGGCGAGATCCGCCGCCTCGCGAGATTTCTGGACATTGAGGTGGACGAAACGCGCTGGCCGGCGATCGTCGAACATTGCACCTTCGACTACATGAAGAAACACGCGGACAAGAGCGCACCGCTCGGCGGCCTGCTCTGGGAAGGCGGCGCCTCCACCTTCATCAACAAGGGTACGAACGGCCGCTGGCGCGACGTGCTGAGCGCAGAAGAATGCGCCAACTACGAGGCTCTCGCACGGGAGAAGCTGGGCGCGGAATGCGCGCACTGGCTGATGACCGGCGAAGGACTGGACGTGGTGCGCGCGGCCTAATTGCCGGCAAGCAGATCGAGCAAGGCGCTCATGTCGCGAATGACATGGGCGCCTTCGCTTTTCAGGCCCGCTGCATCCGTATGTGGATCGCCCGCATAGCCGACGACCGGCATGCCCGCCGCCACCGCCGCCTGCACGCCGGGCACGCTGTCCTCGATCACGAGACAGGCTTCCGGCGCATGGCACATTTCCTTCGCCGCATGGAGAAAGAGATCCGGTGCGGGCTTGCCTCGCGCCACCTGCTCCGCGCTGAAGAGAACATCCTCCACCAGCGGCAGCAGTCCCGTTGCACCAAGCGTGAAGCGCATCTTCTCGAACTTGCCCGACGAGGCGACGCAGAAGGGAATGCCCTTCGCGCGCAACGCCAGCAGGGCTTCTTCCGCCCCCGCGACAGGCTCGATACCTTCGCCAAAGGCCTTCAGCGTTTCCTCGCGGATATAGGCGGGCCAATGCGCGCCCAATGACCGGCCAATAGCCGCCTCCACATGCTCCATCACGGCCTGCATGGTGCGGCCGACAAAGAGCCGGCGGCATTCCTCATAGCTGACATGGAAGCCATCTTCCGCCAGCACGCGCACAAGCAGCCGGTTCGACACCGTCTCGGTATCGACCAGCACGCCGTCGCAATCGAAAATGACAAGAGAGGGAGAAAAAGAAAACGCCATGCCGCGGAACATATCCGCGAACATGGCGCTTTCGGCATCAAATTTGATGACGGACGGTTACAGCCTATTCGAGAAGGCTGTGCAGCATCCAGGCGTTCTTCTCGCTCGCCTGCATCCGCTGCACCATCAGATCGGCGGTCACCTCGTCGTCTGCTTCATCGGCCTCCTTGAAGAGATCGCGCGCCGTCTTCACGACCTGCTCATGCCCCTTCACCAGGTTTTTCACCATCTGATCGGCGCTGGGCACGCTGTTGTCTTCCTGCAGCGAGGTGAGCTTGCTGAATTCGGCATAGGTGCCGGGGGCATAGGCGCCGAGCGCCCGGATACGCTCCGCGATTTCGTCCGTCGCCGCCCAGAGCTCCTGATACTGCTCCTCGAACATGAGGTGAAGCGAGCGGAACTGCGGGCCTGTTACGTTCCAGTGGTAGTTATGTGTCTTGAGATATAGCGTGTAGGTGTCCGCGAGCACGCGCGACAATCCTTCCGCGATATCGCTCCGGTCATTTGCTGCGATGCCTGTATCTACTTTCACGTCGCACCTCCTTTGTTCGATCCTGGGGCTTGTCTGCACTTTTATATAGTCTGCAAACAAAGATATGCAAGGTAGTTTAGAGTAATTCTAATCTAACGCGTGCCGCTGACAGCCAGGCGGCGCTGTCCTAAACTGACCCGCTATTACCGAACGGGAGAGCCGGAATGGACGTCAATCTTACATTTCTCGACCAGAAGCCGATTGAACTGAACCGCCGCCAGCTCGTGAAGGGTTTGGCTGCCGGCTATATCGTCGCGCTTTCGGGATGCGTAGACAATCCGGCATTGGGCAGGCAGCAACTGCTGCTCGTCTCCGAAGCGCAGATGACCCAGCTCTCCGCCTCCGCGTGGTCCCAAATCCGCGAGCAGCAAAAAGTTTCCACGAACCGGACCTTGAACAACCGCCTGAAGACGGCCGGTCCGCGTCTTGTGCAGGCGGCGGGCCTTCAAAACCAGGCCTGGGAATACACCGTCTTTCAGGGCGATGAGGCCAATGCCTTCGTACTGCCCGGCGGCAAAGTCGGCTTCTATGAAGGCATCTTCAAGCGGATGGAAAACGACGACCAGCTCGCCACCGTTCTCGGCCACGAAATCGCGCATGTCGCCGCCCGCCATTCGGCGGAGCGATACAGCCAGCAGGTGGCGTCGGGCATCGGCATGCAGGCGGCGCAGGTGGCGCTACAGGCAGGCGATGTCGGCGGCGCGGGCACCATCGCGGCCGTGCTCGGCGCGGGCCTGCAATTCGGCGTACTGCTCCCTTATTCCCGCACGCATGAACTGGAGGCCGACAGGCTTGGCCTCACCTATATGGCGAAGGCCGGCTACGACCCGCGCCAGTCGCTCCGCTTCTGGCAGAACATGACGGCTCAGCGCGGCAACGCCGCCCCGCCGCCGGAACTCATGTCGACACACCCCTCGGACACAACGCGCATAGCCGCGCTGCAACAGCAGCTCCGCAGCATGGGTTATCAGGTATGAAATGAAAAAAGCCCCGCGCCTTCCAGCGCGGGGCTCTTCAATTATGGCTTCGCTCAGCGCAGGCTGGCGCAGAAGCGCTGAATGCGCTCGCAGGCATCCGTCAGCTCTTCCGTGGAGGTCGCGTAGGAGATCCGGAAGAACGGCGACAATCCGAACGCCGCGCCATGCACGACCGAAACGCCTTCGGCTTCGAGCAGCGCCAACGCAAAGTCCTCATCGCTCTCGATGACCTTGCCGACCGTCGTCTCCTTGCCGATGCATCCCTCGCAGGACGGATAGACATAGAAGGCGCCTTCCGGCGTCGGGCATTTGATGCCTTTCGCCTGGTTCAGCATCGACACCACGAGATCGCGACGCTCCTTGAAGCTCGCGGCCCGCGTCGGAATGAAATCCTGCGGACCGTTCAGCGCCTCCACCGCCGCCCACTGGCTGATCGAAGTGGGGTTCGACGTCGACTGGCTCTGCACTTTCGTCATCGCCTTGATGAGCGGCTCCGGGCCCGCGCAATAGCCGATGCGCCAGCCCGTCATGGCATAGGCCTTCGACACGCCGTTCATCGTCAGCGTGCGCTCGTAAAGCCCGGGCTCGACCTCTGCCGGCGTCGCGAACTTGAAGCCGTCATAGGTCAGGTGCTCATACATATCGTCCGACAGGATCCAGACCTGCGGATGCTTCATCAGCACATCGGTGAGCTTCTTCAGCTCGTCATGCGTATAGGCAGCGCCCGACGGGTTGGATGGCGAGTTGAAGATGAGCCATTTGGTCTTCTTCGTGATCGCCTTTTCCAGTTCCTCCGGCTGCAGCTTGAAGCCGTTCTTCAGCGTCGTGTCGACCGTCACCGGCGTTCCGCCCGCGAGCAGCACGATGTCCGGATAGGACACCCAGTAAGGCGCCGGAATGATGACCTCGTCGCCGGGGTTCAGCGTCGCGATCATCGCGTTGTAGATGATCGGCTTGCCGCCTGGCGCAACGAAGGCCTGGTTCGGCTGATAGTCGAGCCCGTTCTCGCGCTTGAACTTGGCGCAGATCGCCGCCTTGAGTTCGGGAATGCCGTCGACGGCCGTGTACTTCGTCTTGCCCTCGCGGATCGCCTTGATGGCGGCTTCCTTGATGTTGTCGGGCGTGTCGAAATCGGGCTCACCGGCCGCAAGCGAGATCACGTCGCGGCCCAGGGCTTTCAGGTCGCGCGCTTTCTGCGTAGCGGCAATGGTTGCCGACGGCTGAATGCGGTTAAGCGCGTCCGAAATAAAGCCCATGTGAGTTCTCCATGAAGGCGGACAAAGAAACGGGCGCAACCTAAGCCCGCTCGCCCACCCGCGCAACAGGCTTCCTTCGGCAGGGGCCGACAAAGCTCACGCTGTCTCCTTTTCGGATTTCATGGCCGCATCCGGCACGTCCCGAACCGGTTCGCCGAACATGACCTGCATCGGCACCACACCTGCCCAGACAGGCAGGTCCATGTCTTCAGGATCGTCCAGCGGCCCGCCCGTCCGCACCTTGGCCGCAACCTCCACAAGTGGCAGCCGCAGCACCGCCGTCGCCTTCAATTCCTGTGTGTTGGTGGGCCTGGTCTCCTGCGGCCGCCCTGCCCGCGCCCGCCTGATGAACAGATCGAGAGCACGCGGCTTCTCCGCATCGGTCACCGCCTCCGCCACGCCATGCACCATCACCGAGCGGTAATTCATCGAATGGTGAAAAGCCGACCGCGCCAGCACCAGCCCGTCCATATGCGTGACGGTGAGGCACAGGGGCGCGCCGCCGCCCAGCACACGCATGAAGCGGCCCTTGCGCGCGCCGTGAAACAGCACGCTCTCGCCGTCCCGCACGTAAAAGAGCGGCAGCGATACCGGCCCCGCCTCATCCATGAAGGCGACATGGGCGACATAACCGGCATCGAGAATCGCATGCACGGTCTCGCGGTCATAAAGCGCGCGCTTCGCCACCTGCCGCACACGATAGGCCGGTGATGTCTCGTAATCGCTCATCGGCTGGTTCTCCTAAAGGTCCAGCATCCGCTTCGGCCGGGGCAGAAGCTCGCCGCCGCAATTCGGGCAGACATGCGCCATCGCTTCCGCGCAGGGCGGGCAGAAGGTGCATTCGAAGCTGCAGATTTCCGCCGCGCCGTCCCTGGGCGCGGGTGCCTCGCATTTCTCGCAGGCCGGTTTCATCTCAAGCATCGCTCTCTCCTTTCGATTGCGGCCCGGACTATTTGCCGAAATTGGACCTATCGAAAGGTCCATTCATGGAAATAGAATGGAGCCATAAACATGGAACAATCTCATGGCTTCTCCCCTCCCCCTCGGTACCCTCGCCCTCGACAATGAGGCCCAGACCCCGCTTTACCGCCAGCTCTATGATGCCTTGCGCGAGGCCATTCTCGACGGACGTCTCCATCCCGGCGCCCGCCTTCCCTCCTCGCGGGTACTCGCGGGCGATCTCGGCGTCGGCCGCAACACCGTGCTCGCCGCTTACGATCAATTGACGGCGGAGGGCTATCTTGAAGGTCAAGTGGGCTCGGGAACGCAGGTGGCTGCGATCCTGCCGGACAGCCTCTTGCAGCTTGACCGTCAGGCGCGGGCGATGCCGCTGAAAATCGCCGCGAGCAACATGCGCAAACTCTCGAAGCGCGGCGAGGCCCTGTCCGCCACGCGCCGCCTCGCCCCCGCCTACAAGCGCGGTCAGGGGCAGGCCTTCCAGCACGGCCTCCCCGCCATCGACCAGTTTCCCGCCTTGCTTTGGAGCCGCCTCCTCGCCCGCCACGCGCGCGACCCCCGCAATGGCTGCTTCGGCTACGAGGTGGGAATGGGCCTACCGGCCCTGCGCGAGGCGATCGCCGCTTATGCGGGCGCGGCGCGCGGCGTCGTCTGTACGGCGGATCAGGTAATCGTGACCGTCGGCGCACAAGGCGCTCTCGATCTCGCGGCGCGCATGCTGCTAGATCCGGGCGATCCGGTCTGGGTCGAGGACCCCGGCTATCTCGGCGCCCGCGGCGCATTTCTCGGCGCCGGCGCAGAACTTGTCCCCGTTCCCGTCGACGGCGAGGGCATCGACGTCGAAGCAGGCATCGCGCGCCACGAAACGCCGAAGCTCATCTATGTGACGCCCTCCCACCAGTTTCCGCTGGGCGCGACGCTCTCTCTTCCCCGCCGCCTCGCCCTCCTCGATCACGCCCGCCGCTCCGGCGCCTGGATCCTCGAAGACGACTACGATTCCGAATACCGCTATCAGGGCCGCCCCATCGCCTCGCTTCAGGGCCTCGACCGCGCCGGCACCGTCATCTACATGGGCACCTTCGCCAAGACGCTCTTTCCCGCCTTGAAGATCGGCTATCTCATCGTCCCCCAAAATCTCGTCGACGCCTTCGCCACCGCCATCCGCATCACCGGTCACGTGCCCCCCACCGCCGTCCAGGCGGCGCTGGCGGATTTCATCGGCGAAGGCCATTTCGGCGGCCATGTCCGCCGCATGCGCGCGCTTTATGCAGAGCGCCGCAACATCCTCCTTCGCGCGCTGGAAAACGAATTGTCGCCCTGGCTCCGCGCGGCTCCCGGCGAGGGCGGCCTGCAGCTATCGGCCTTCCTCGCCGACACCGCCGACGACAGGGCGATGGCGAGGGCAGCTTCCGAAGCCGGCATCCATGTGAGCCCGCTCTCGCTCTACCGTCTGGAAGAAGGCCGGCCGGGCTTGTATATGGGCTACGCCTCGGTGCCCGAGACCGACCTCGCCAAATCCGCCGGGCGCCTGGCCGCCACCCTGAAGGCTGCCGGATGCCCCCGGCACATATGAGAGAACCACCATGCGGCTCTACCAGATGCAGGACAGCGGCAACTGCTACAAGGTCCGCCTCCTCGCTCACAAGCTTGGCCTCCCCCTCGAACTCGTCGACATCGACATCCTGAAAGGCGAAAGCCGGACCGAAGACTTCCTCGCGCGCAATCCCAATGGCCGCGTGCCTGCGCTTGAGCTGGAAGACGGCACAACGCTGGCCGAGTCGAACGCCATCATGTTCTATCTCGCGGAAGGGACGCCCTTCCTGCCGCAGGACAGGCGCGCCCGCGCCCGGGCGCTGCAATGGATGTTCTTCGAGCAATACAGCCACGAGCCCTATATCGCGGTTGCCCGTTTCTGGTGGACCATCAAGCCGGGTGGCCGCGAGGAACGGAAGGACCGCTTTGCCGAATGGCACGAGCGCGGCTATCAGGCGCTCGCCGTCATGGAGCGTCACCTCGCCCGCCACGACTGGTTCGCCGGCAATGCCTGCTCCATCGCCGATTTCGCGCTTTATGCCTATACCCATGTCGCCCATGAAGGCGCCTTTGACCTCGCGCCCTACAAGGCAATCGGACGCTGGATGGACCGTATACGGAACGCGCCCGATCACATCCCGATGGAGTGGCGTTCGTCCGTGTGAACCGGCTTGAACACAAAATAGCCGCGAAAAGGGTCCGGTCTCGACGGGTTTAAAGAAATAATCCGCCCCAATTCCCCGCGACACTTTGTCCGCCTGAGGAGGGCTTGCCCCAGGCCACGAACACATTCGCGGGGAACATCATGTCGCAAATCTCACATCGCACCGCCGCGCCGCTTGCGCCGCGCGGCTGGTCCCATTCGCTTGCTCTTTTTGTCACTTTTATCTGCGTAGTGCTTTTCGCCATTGCCAGCTTCGCCCAGCACGCGGCGCGCGCCGACAGCTCCGGTCTTGTCCGAATGGCCGACGTTGAAAGCGGCGCCCTGCTTCTGAATTCAACAGAGCCGGGCAAATACGTGCCGGCACCTCTTCTCGCCACCGATGTGAAGATCGACGTCACCGGCCCCATCGCACGCACGCGCGTCACCCAGCATTTCATCAATCCGGGCGACGGCTGGGTGGAAGGCAAATACATCTTCCCCCTTCCCGAGAACTCCGCCGTCGATACCCTGAAAATGGTCATCGGCGACCGTGTGATCGAGGGCAAGATCAAGGAAAAGGAAGAGGCGCGCCGCGTCTACGAGGAAGCGAAGGCGCAAGGCCATAAGGCAAGTCTTGTCGAACAGCAGCGGCCCAACGTCTTCACCAATTCGGTCGCAAATATCGGACCGGGCGAGACGATCATCGTCCAGATCGAATATCAGCAGACCGTGCGCCGCGACGGCGACAGGTTCTCGCTCCGCTTCCCCATGGTCGTCGCACCCCGCTACACGCCGAAAACGGCCGATCCACAGCTTGTCGACTTTGCTCCCGGCGGCGGTTGGGGCGAGGTCCGGCAGTCCGAACCGGAAAACGATCTGGAGCAGCCTCCTGTCCTTCACCCGGCTCAGGGGCAGATCAATCCCGTCAGCCTCGCTCTTTCTCTCGATGCAGGCTTTGCTCTCGGCGACATCTCGAGCACACACCACAAGATCGCGCTCAACCGCGACGGCAAGCAGAAGGCGACGCTGAAACTTGCCGAGGAACTCACTCCCGCGAACAAGGATTTCGAACTCGTCTGGAAGCCGGCCGCGGCGAAAGCACCGGCCGCCGCCCTCTTCCGCGAGCGCGTTGGCAATGAGGATTATCTCCTCGTCATGCTGACGCCGCCCTCGGGCAGCGTGCAGCCGGAAGCAAAGCCCCGCGAGGCGATTTTCGTCATCGACAATTCCGGCTCCATGTCCGGCCCGTCGATGGTTCAGGCGAAAGAGAGCCTTCTCTGGGCGCTCGACCGGCTGAAGCCCGGCGACACCTTCAACGTGATCCGCTTCGACGACACGCTGACGGTCCTCTTCCCGGATGCTGTGCCCGCGCATGGCGAAAACCTCGCGGTCGCGAAGAAGTTCGTGAAGAGCCTCGAGGCGAATGGCGGCACCGAAATGCTTCCCGCCCTTCGCGCCTCGCTCATCGACCGCAACGTGAATGACGGCACGCGCCTGCGCCAGATCGTCTTCCTGACCGACGGTGCGATTTCCAACGAAGCCGAACTCTTCCACGAGATCACGTCCAATCTCGGCCGCTCCCGTCTTTTCACGGTCGGCATCGGCTCCGCGCCGAACAGCTACTTCATGACGCGCGCTTCCGAAGCCGGTCGCGGCACCTTCACCCATATCGGCAAGGAAACCGAGGTGACGGAGCGCATGGCCGAACTTTTCGAAAAGCTGCAAAACCCGGTGATGACGAACATCACCGCCACCTGGCCGGACGGTCGTACCACCGAGAGCTGGCCGAACCCCGTGCCCGATCTCTACAAGGGCGAACCCGTGGTGCTTTCCGCGCGCATGCCGAAGGCAACCGGCACCCTCACCCTGAAGGGCGATGTGGCGGGCGAGCCTTGGGAGGTCCGCATGCAGCTCAATGCCGGCGAAACCCGCCCCGGCATCGGCAAGCTCTGGGCACGCAACAAGATCGGTCAGCTTGAAGCCGATGCGCAGATCGCCGGTGACTGGGAAAAACACGACGCCGAAATTCTCCGCGTCGCGCTCGATCACAATCTTGTAAGCCGCCGCACCAGTCTCGTCGCTGTCGATGTAACGCCTTCGCGCCCTGCCGGAGAAAAGCTGGCCTCGAAGGATATGCCCGTAAATCTGCCTGAAGGCTGGGACTACGAGAAAGTGTTTGGCGTTCGGGCAATGCCCGCGCAGAAAAGCGCGGCCTTCGCTCCCGCCGCGGCACCGATGCTCGCCATGGCTTCCGCGCCTGCCGAAGCTGACACATCAAACACCGGCCTCAGCCTGCCACAAACATCAACCGATGCTCCCGCGCTGATCCATAGTGGAGCACTCGCGCTTCTTCTTGCGGCGGTGCTGGCAGCCTTGTGGTGGCTGCAGGGACAATGGACAACAGGCGGTCTGATGAGGCGGCGCCGGTGACCATCGGCCGGAAAGGAAAAATGACTATTGGTCAAAAAAAGAAAGCGGTGGCCCTCGCCTGGGCCACCGCCATTCTTCTTTGCCTCGGCTTCGGCACATGGCAACTCGGCCACGGGCTCTACATCAATGCAAAGGCCCAATTGGCACAGGTACTTCTCGAGCGCGCATGGCAGATGACGCTGGCGGATGGCAAGCCGCACAAGGCCTGGCCCTGGGCCGATACATGGCCCGTCGCAAAGCTCGAAATTCCCTCGCTGGGTCTCACCCAAATCGTTCTTTCGAATGCCAGTGGCGAAGCCCTGGCCTTCGGTCCGGGCCATCTCGTCGGATCGCCGCAACCTGGACGCGGGGGAATGACCGTTATCGCGGGACATCGCGATACGCATTTTTCGTTCTTGAGCGGACTAAAAAATGACGACCACGTCATTGTTTCGACGGCGGATGGTGTGAGCCATCGATACATCGTCGGACAAAGCGAAATTCTGGACTCCGGTCTCGTGCGCATCGACCCCTTCTCGCGGCCGGGTATCGCCTTCGTCACCTGCTATCCCTTCGACAGCAAGGAGCAAGGTCCGTTGCGCTACGTGGTTTTTGCCTCGCCGGCCCCTGACGCCGGCTGAAAAAAAGAACTGTCCCACTGATCCGTTTTGCTGCTTCACACGTAACTGGACTAGGACACTATGTCTCAAACGAAAGAGGCATATTTCCGGGAATAACTTTGGCACCCTGCATGCTATTAGGCGTATAAATTGACAGGGGCGCAAAAGACTTTGGTCTTTGTTTGGGGGGCGTTTTCAGTTGGGACTCGCAAGTTACAGACGTTCGATAAGTGAATCGAAGCGCGCATCGATCCTGAAGGCGGCGCGCGAAAACTTCCTCGCAGACGGATATAGCCGGGCGGCCATGGCTGAGATTGCCAAGGGCGCGGATGTTTCCACGGCCACGCTCTATAAACATTTTTCGTCGAAGGAAGAATTGTTCGCCGCCGTCGTACATGCGACGTATACGGACACGAAGTCCCTCATGGCTATGGACATCCGGAATATGCCGGCCGCCGAGGTTTTGAAGCAACTTGGCGATGCCTATGTCTATCAGCAGTTCGATGGGCAGATGAACGAACTCCTTCGTGTGGTAATCGCCGAAGTGCCATCTTCGCCGCATCTCGCAAGGGAAGTTTACGAGAAGAGCGTTCTCCGCCGTTACCGGGAAGTGAAAGACATTATCGAGGCCCTCGTCGCCCGCGGCGACCTGAAGCCCCACGATACGGATGAAAGCGTCCTCTGCCTCGCCGGAATGGTGAAGGAATTTGTTGTCTGGCCCGCCTTGTTCGCGCAGAATTTCAAAAAGCCCGATGACGTGGATGAAAAGATCGGCGTTTGCATCGGTGCCTTTCTGAAAATCTATCAAGCCTGAGAACGCGAAAAGGCGCCGCTCGACCATGCAAACCGGGACCCGCGGCGGCAGAAAGAAGATCAGCGAAGCCAAGCACTCCGCGATCCTCGGAGCGGCGCGCAGGATATTTCTCGCTCAGGGATTTACCAGCGCCGGCATGGCCGAAATAGCGCGCATGGCCGATGTGTCGACGGCGACGCTCTACAAGCATTTCAACTCCAAGGAAACGCTCTTCATCGCCGTCGTGACGCAGACGGCGCAGGACGCAGGCGATTATTCCGGTCTCCTCGATCAGGACGAAACCGCGCGCGGCATTCTCGACAAGGTCTGCCGCACTTACCTGAACGTGCAATTCGATCGGGAAACGAATGCGCTCATGCGCATCGTCATCGCCGAGGTGCCGAACGCGCCACAACTCGCCCGCGAGATGTACGAGGTGCTGGGCAACCGCCGGAACGAGAGTCTGAGGGAATTGCTTGAAGGCATGATAGCGCGCGGTCTGCTGCGCCCGCATGATGCTGCCTTCGGCGCGCGCCTCGGCTCCGGCCTTATCAAGGAGTTCTTTGTCTGGCCGGCGCTCTTCGATGCCGACTACAAGCTGCCGCTCGATACGGACGAAAAGATCCGGCGCTGCATCGACGCTTATCTCGCTCTTTACGGCCCCGAAAAATAGCGCTAGCGCACCGCGAGAAACGCATAGCGGTTCACGCTGAAGAAAAATTCCCCGCGCTCGATAAGCCGCAACTGGTCGTCATACCAGCCCTGCACCTCATCCGCCGAAAGTCCGTGCCGCGCGCCATTGCCGCGTGCGAAGCCGTGGATCGTCCGCATGATGCCCGCTGCATAGGAAACCGGCTGCCACTGCGCCGCCAGCATCGGCACGATCTCGACCCTGATCGTCTGGAAGCCCGCGCGCGCCAGCAGCCGTCCGAGCTTCGCCGGCAAATGCGGATCGGCCAGATGGTCGTCCCAGCAGGTGAGCACGCGCGCCATCCGCGCCTCGTCCGATGAATGCCAGACCACGCTCCGCCAATCCGTATCGAGAATGAGCGCCCGCCCGCCAGGCCTCAACACGCGGCGAAGTTCGCCCAGCGCCTTCGGCATGTCGGCAACATATTCGTAAACCTGCGTCGAGACGGCGGCATCGAACGCGCCATCCGCGAATTCGAGCGCGGCCGCATCGCCCGTCACGCATTCCGCCTGCGGCAGCGCCGCCAGCCTTGTCCGCGCCATGGTGATCATCGCCGGCGCCATGTCGAGTCCGGCGACCCGCCCCGCATCGCCGACAAGCCGCGCAATATCCTGCGCCAGCAGCCCCGGCCCCACGCCGACATCGAGGATCCGCTCGCCCGGCTTCGGCGCCAGCATCTCGAGCACGCGGGCGCGCTGGCCGGCCACGTCCGGCGTCAGGTACATCGCTTCCAGCGACCGCGCCGCCGCCTCGTCGAATTCCAGCATCTGGCTCATGCGGCGTCCTTTTTCCGGTTCTTCTCGTTGATGGCGGCGGCAATCTCCTCCGGCCGCGCCAGATCGGCAATGAGATACCGCTTGCCGTCCGCGCCGATCAGCGCCAGCGCGCCACCGCCGAAATAACGCTGCGCATAGGAGCGCCGCACCTGCGCGAGCGCAATGTCGGCAATATCGAGCCGCAGCTTCCGCTTCAGCGGAAATCCCCACTCGATGGCCGCAGCCTCCCCCGCCACTTCCGCCCGCAGCACCCGCGCCCGCAGAAAGGCATGGCTCAGCAGCAGCGGAACCACCACCGCCTCGATCGCCAGCGCAATGGCGCGGATCGCCGTCAGCGGCGGCTCCTGCCGGTCCGCCCAGAAATAGACAACGGTCCAGGTCAGCGCCACGACCAGCGTCGGCAGATAGATGGTCCAATGCGCGCCGCTGCGCGCTGGCCGTCCGGAACTCTCGGGATTCGCGGTTTCGTTCATGAATCAGAGAATTGCAGAAGCCCACACTCATGGAAAGCGCCGCAATCCGCCGACAAACCACTCTTGTCCGGCGCCCGCCGGGCGCTAGTTCATTCATCGAGACGAAAGACAGACAAGGAGAGAAAATGGCTGGCCCCATCAAAGACACCGACCAGGCGCGACAGGGCACCACCGGTACCGGCACCCGCTACGTCTTCGCGATCTCCTTCGCGGCGGTCGTCATATTGCTCTTCGCCGTCGCCTGGGCCTTCTTCGGCCCGCCCAATCTGGGGATGGAAGACGCCCAGACCGGCATGACCCGTGAAAATCCGGCCATCACGCCACCGGTGGAAACACCCGACTGGCAGGAACCGGCCCCGGTTCAGAACCCCTCTCAGTAAACGCAAGAGGAGCCGGTTCTTTTTGAACCGGCTCCTCCGGCTGCCCCTTTGAACTGCGCCTGACTCGCGCCATATTGAGTTCATGGCGCGAGACAAATTCAAATCTTTCGGGCGGTCCTCCGAGCGGCCGTTGCCGAACGGGGGGGTCGGCTTTGCCGAAGCCCCGGCCAGCTTCATGCGCGACAGCCTCGCCGCGCTCGACCGCGAGACATGGGCGGGCGCGCTTCAGGGCGACCCCGCCAACTGGCCCCTCTTCGAGCCGCACCGCCCCGAGCGCCCGGAAAAATCCGAAGGCGGCCGCCGCCTCAACCTCGTCTCCGAATACCAGCCCGCCGGCGACCAGCCCACCGCCATCGCCGAACTCGTCGAGGCCGTGAACAAGGGCGAGCGCGACCAGGTGCTGCTCGGTGTCACCGGCTCGGGCAAGACCTACACCATGGCGCAGGTGATCGAGCGCACCCAGCGCCCCGCCCTCATCCTCGCGCCCAACAAGACGCTCGCCGCCCAGCTCTATGGCGAGTTCAAGAGCTTCTTCCCGGAAAACGCGGTCGAGTATTTCGTCTCCTATTACGACTACTACCAGCCGGAGGCCTATGTCCCCCGCACCGACACCTACATAGAAAAGGAAAGCTCGATCAACGAGCAGATCGACCGCATGCGCCACTCGGCGACGCGCGCCCTGCTGGAGCGCGACGACGTCGTCATCGTCGCCTCCGTCTCCTGCATCTACGGCATCGGCTCGGTAGAAACCTATTCGGCCATGACCTTCTCGGTGAAAGTCGGCGAGCGCCTCGACCGCAAGCAGCTGATCGCCGATCTCGTCGCCCTTCAATACAAGCGCAACGATCAGGCTTTCGGCCGCGGCACCTTCCGCGTGCGCGGCGACACGGTCGAAGTCTTCCCCGCTCACTATGAAGACCGCGCCTGGCGCATCGGCATGTTCGGCGACGAGATCGAGGAGATTTCCGAATTCGATCCGCTCACCGGCCACAAGACCGACAAGTTCACGGAAGTGAAGCTCTACGCCAATTCGCATTACGTCACGCCCCGCCCCGCCCTCAGCCAGGCGATCGAGGAGATCAAGCACGACCTCCAGGTCCGCCTTCAGGAACTGAAAGGCCAGGGCAAGCTTCTCGAGGCGCAGCGCCTCGAACAGCGCACGCAATTCGACATCGAGATGATGGAGGCGACCGGCTCCTGCGCCGGCATCGAAAACTATTCGCGCTACCTCACCGGCCGCAAGCCCGGCGAGCCGCCGCCCACCCTCTTTGAATATCTCCCCGACAACGCCCTCGTCTTCGCCGACGAAAGCCACGTCACGATCCCGCAGATCGGCGGCATGTTCCGGGGCGACTACAAACGCAAATCGACGCTCGCGGAATATGGCTTCCGCCTGCCCTCCTGCGTCGACAACCGCCCGATGCGCTTCGAGGAATGGAATGCGATGCGCCCGCAATCCGTCTTCGTCTCGGCGACGCCCGGCCCGTGGGAGATGGACCAGACAGGCGGCGTCTTCACCGAACAGGTGATCCGCCCCACCGGCCTCATCGACCCGCCCACCATCATCCGCCCGGTCGCCACGCAGGTCGACGATCTCATCGCCGAGTGCCACGAGGTTGCCGCCAAGGGCCAGCGCGTCCTCGTCACCACGCTGACGAAGCGCATGGCCGAAGACCTCACCGAATACATGCACGAGCAGGGCATCCGCGTCCGCTACATGCATTCCGACATCGAAACGCTGGAGCGCATCGAGATCATTCGCGACCTCCGCCTCGGCGCCTTCGACGTGCTGATCGGCATCAACCTGCTGCGCGAAGGCCTCGACATCCCGGAATGCGCCCTCGTCGCCATTCTCGATGCCGACAAGGAAGGCTTCCTCCGCTCCGAAACCTCGCTCATCCAGACCATCGGCCGCGCCGCGCGAAACGTCGATGGCCGCGTCATCCTCTATGCCGACAAGATCACCGGCTCGATGGAACGCGCCATCGCGGAAACGAACCGCCGCCGCGAAAAGCAGAAGGCCTATAACGAGGAACACGGCATCACGCCGGAGAGTATCCGCCGCAACATCGGCGACATCCTCGAAAGCGTCTATGAGCGCGACCATGTCCGCGTCGATACCGGCGAGGCCGACGAAGCCTTCATCGGCCACAACCTCCGCGCCCATATCGCGGACCTCGAACGCAAGATGAAGGACGCCGCCGCCGACCTCGAATTCGAAACCGCCGCAAGACTCCGCGACGAAATCAAACGCCTCGAAGCCACCGAACTCGCCATCGCCGACGACCCCATGGCGCGCCAGTCTGCGGTAGAAGAAAGCGTCGCAAGAACAGCCACCAAAGGCCGCTCCACCTCAGGCAAGCCGGGGACAAGGGCGCGGAAATACAAGAAGCGCTAACGGCATCTCCTCCCACCTTTCCCTCGGGGAAGGTCAACCCATAGAGGCGGTTTGGAACGGGGGCATTCTTCAAAACCTCCGTTCTCCGTCGTCATTGCGAGATCGCCGCAGGCCAGCGAAAAAGTCCAGAACCCAAACTGACAAAATCTATAAAATAACTGAAAGTTCCCAGTGTAGGCGGAGCTTGTTTCACGGGCACAGCGTCACGAATAGTCGGCACATAGAAATATTGCCGTCAAACCATTCGGCCTCTGTGATTCTTATAAGTTTTCTCATCGTGCACAATTTTCACCGAACAAAATTTCTTTAGCTTATTATTTGGTTTCATCTTTTTTCGACACTTCGCCAACCGATCATCTTGAGTAAAAAGGTACTTTGCTCGTCCAACGTAGCACATTGAAAAAAGATGATGGTCATCACACTCGCTGCAGTTTGCCTGAGGGTGAGAGACAATTTCTGCAATGCACTTGTTTACGTCATCAATAGGCAGATTTTTTACCCTGCCTTGTCGATCCATCTCAATCAACCACCTGCCAACAAGCACAACCTTCTTAATCTCCGTTCGGTACTGGCCTTCGGTAACCACTATGCTCGCCGATGAACTTTCAACCTCACGCCTAAGATCTCCGTACCACTCAGCGCCCGTCACCATGTCCCTTAAAGGGCCAATATCAAAGCAGAGATTCATCTCCCCCCCTTAACGCCACAGCATGTCAAATAGCCGATTGTCTTCCTGTAGAAAAAACTCTCTGTACCCTGAAGGAGCGTCACTCACCCCGCCGTTGCCGTCTATATTGATTTCGCTAATACGATTTCCTTCCGGTGTATTCTCCGAAAGCAGTATTCCACTCTCAAATCCCGCTTCTTTCTTCGACTTGAATAGACAGTAGCGGAAGCGATCAATGATATAATCACTGTGGGTTTCGATGAAAAAGGCTATCCCCTCCCCAGCAAGTTCGTAGACCAGCTCTCCAAATGCCGCCTGAGCTTTGGGATGAAGGTGCAGTTCCGGTTGCTGAATCGAAATCATTGTGTCGCTCGATCCGATGCTCCGAATTGCATCAATAATAATTGGCAGCACCTGAGATACTCCGTATCCCACCTCATCAATTGAAAATATGTGACCACGTTTTTCTATGTGGATGCCAAACGGAGCCTTTGAATCTCTCTTATTGTAAGAATTGACAATTACTTGGTCGAACATTCCACTTTGAACGCCGAACTTGTTGATCTTCTCAATTATTCTCGAACTCTTAGAGGTTTTCCTGCTGTCGTAGATTTTCTTGAGCATCGCGGGAGTGTGCGCTCCCCGGTGATCTTGAGGAATAGCGTGTCCGCTGTAAACGTGTTCAGGGCTAATCCTCATTGGGCCGTACTGAATGAAATTGACTAGGGGTGTTGTTCGCATATAAGGCATGGAAATCGAATTTTTTTCCTTGTCCACATCGACCAGCACTACCGACCAATGCTCGCCGGATATTTCAAGCGTCGGCGGAAAGCTTATGTAGCGATTATAACTAAGCGACTCATCGCTCCACCCCTCAAAAAAACTTTCAATTTTCTTCTCAACCGCTCCTTCTTCGATAGTTACGTTCTTGCGGTAGAAAGTTCTGTTTTTTCGCAAAACGAACCGAGCCTGTTTATCCCGCAAAGCGCCAATCTTCGTGGCGACGCATTCATGTTTTCCCGAATGCGTGTACTCGGCGAATCTAGCCTCTACGCTTGCTCGCTCTTCGCCACTGTCGTCAAAATGACGCCGCACCAGACTGAAGCCAACGACGGTCTTATCTCCAGTCACAAATGGAGACCGAACATCATCAATCGTGGAAAGGGGAGAGGAGTCAGAAAAAATATCAAACTGATTGCCAAAATCTCTGCTCGCAATCACCGACAGCAAGTAGATCAAGGAAGTTTTACCTGAGCTGTTGTCACCAACGACAAAAGTTACATCTTTAATTTGAAAATCGATTTTAGCGAAGCCGCGAAAGTTTTCAGCATACACGCGCCGAAAAACTTTCTTCTGACTGCGCACCTTCTTTGAATTCGCTTTGCGCTTAGTTGCCGCCCTAGCCATCACCCCTCCAAATGCCCGACTCAACAAGCCGAAGAGTTACCTCCCTTAAGCCAGAAGCTACCCTAGGCCAAGATCTTCTGCATCCAAATTATCGAGCTGTGCGAACGATCCTTGCTCCTCATATTTCCAAATAGAACGAGCGGGACCCCGCAGTATAACTGCGGTTGCCCCTAATGGACGAAAAGCCCTCACACCTCCAACAAATACTCCACAAAATCCTTCACATCGAACACCAGCGACACCGCCAGCGTCGCCGTCGCCACGACGAACCAGACGCCGAACACGCTCTTCTTCGCCACCAGCGGCCAGCGCCGGATGTAATAGACAAGCACCGGCGTCCAGAACACGAGATGCGTGACGCCCCAGAGCTTGTTCCAGCCGACCGCCATGCCGAGCGCCATCGTCGCGATCATGGTGACGACGAAGGAGAGCAGCATCCACCGCGCCTCCACCCGGAAAAACGAAAACACCAGGCTGCCGAGCCCGAGCACGGCCAGCATCCAGTACATCCAGTAATGCACCCACACCGGCAGCGTCGCCACATAGGCATCCTGCGACGCGCTCGCCGCCTGCAGCGCTTCCATGAAATCGGCCATCGTCTCCACCCCTTCTGTTGCCTGCGGGAAATGTGGGAGCCGCGCCGCCCTCCCTCAAGTCAACTTTCTGTCAATGGTCCTCGCCTGCCCGCGCGGCCCCGGTCTATGCTCGCGCCACGCCCGGAGGAGAGATGGAACGGAAGCCTGCAAGCCCCGCGAAGAAGCGCACCCTCGCCCATGTCCAATGGGCACAGGGCAAGTGCCGCTGCGGCGCCGTCCGCTTCGAGATCATGGTCCCCGCCCTCTGGGCCTGGCACGATCATTCGCAGGCGACGCGCGAAACGACCGGCGCCGCCGCCATGTGCTGGGTCGGAAGCTGGAAGAAGCGTTTCCGCCTCACCTCCGGCGAAGACGACATCACACGCTACGAAGAGCCCGGCACCGCCCGCAGCTTCTGCCGCCGCTGCGGCACGCCCCTCTTCTACGAGCGCGACCGCTCCCGCCACGTCATCAACATCCCCCGCGCCCTCTTCACCGCCCGCACCGGCCGCGAACCCCGCTACCATGCCGGCCTGAAGGAGATGCCCGACTGGGCCTATAATGGCGAACCCCTGGCCCCGCTCAAAGCCTATCCCGGCATCATGATCGAGCGGAAAAGGAAGAAGAAACCGCCGCCGGAAGGCATGTTCTGACCTGCACGCTTTCGCCATATTCCCCGCATATGGTCCCCGCGAGACCGAGACCTTTCATGGAGACACACACATGCGCGCGAAACTCGCGATCGTTGCACTGACGATCTCGCTGGCGATCCCCGGCGCCGCTTCCTTCGCAAAGGATGGCGACGGCAACGAGCGTTCGCCCGTCGGTCAGGCCGTGGACGGCGTCAAGGAAGGCGGCCGCACCATCGGCCATGGCGCGCGCGACGCCACCACCGCCATCGGCCACGGCACCCGCGACGCGGTCCACACGGTCGGCGACACCGCCGACGAAGTGACGACCGAGATCGGCCACGGCACGCGCGACGCCGTCAAGGAAACCGGCAACTTCTTCACCCGCATCGGCCACGCCTTCCGCGACGGCTGGAACGACCTCACCGACTGATCCGGCGGAGGCCAGCCGTGACGACAACCCTCCTCCTCGGCACCACGGGCATGCTGAACGCGGCCTCGGTTCACGCCGTC
The DNA here is from genome assembly GCF_000017565.1 of Parvibaculum lavamentivorans DS-1. Classification (NCBI taxonomy): domain Bacteria; kingdom Pseudomonadati; phylum Pseudomonadota; class Alphaproteobacteria; order Hyphomicrobiales; family Parvibaculaceae; genus Parvibaculum; species Parvibaculum lavamentivorans. The sequence continues at coordinate 2,451,785 of NC_009719.1, read as the reverse complement.
GCCCGTTCGGACAAGGCGGTGCTCGTCTCGCGTCGCGCCGGCGGCTTCTCCTTCGGCGCCGATACGCTCGACACGAAACTCGTCCGCGTCGCGCAGAGCTATGATGATGAAGCCGCCTTCCTCGCCGCGCTGGAGCCTCACGCCCCCTTCGACGTCGCCCTCACCTGGATTCGTCCGCGTGCGGAGCTGCTGCGCGCCGCGCTCGATGCGCTCATTGCGCCGGGCGGCCTCCTGATCGAGGTCATGGGCAGCCGCTCGCTCCTCACCGGCGAGAACGGCGAACCCTCCATCGCCACGCTCCGCGCCGAGGCGCTGGCCCACCAGCCGGACCTGACCTATGCACAGGTGGTCCTGGGTTTCGTCCGCGAGGGCGAGACCTCGCGCTGGCTCAACCACGAGGAAATTTCCGCCGCCGCCATCGCCCAGATGGAAATGCCGCTCCCCCGCCGCATCGCCGGCGTGCTGGAGCCGTGGGATGCCCGGCCGGCTTGAGCCTCAGGCGAGCCGCGCCCGCAGCCGCTGCACCAGCGCCATCAGCCGCCGGTCATTCTTGACGAACCGCTTCGCCGCAAGCTGTGCCCGGATCGCCGCGGCGGCCGGCCATCCCGCCACGCTCACGCCCATGATGCCGTTCCGCATCTCCATCGGCGTGTCGCAGAAACTTTCCTTGTACGGCAGATACCCGACCGAGAGATCGTAAACCGCAATGCCGCGCTCGATGCTCGATTGCAGAAGTTTCAGCAGATGCAGCCGCCCCGGTGAAAGCCGCGCCAGTTTCGCCGGATCGTAGGTATGCACCATCAGCGTGCTGCGCCCGTTGCGGATATGGCCGATGCTGCCCGAGAGAAATTCTCCGTCGAGCCGCAGCTCCGCCACCTCAAGCAGCCGCCGCTCTTCCGGCAGCGCCGCCAGTTCGCGCCACGCCGCCAGATAATTTTCCTTCTCGAAGATCGACGAAATGCCCTGCGCCGCAAGCTGCGCCGCCTTGCGCGCCAGAATGTTTTCCGTCATCTCGAGCGTTTCCGCCGCCGTCTCCGCGAAACGGAACGTCACCTCGCCCATCGCCTCGAGCTTGCGCATCTTCGAGCGGTCGATCCGCCGCGTCTCCGCCCGGTAGCGTTGAGAGAATGCCTCGAATGTCGAAGGCAGGTCGAACACATAGGCCGCGTCCGGCGCGGCCCCGCCCGCCAATCCGGCAAAGGGGTTCGCAAGCGGCGCCGAGGGCGAGCCGAGCCACACCGGCTGGCTTTCCAGCATCACGAGGTCATGGCGCGGCAGCGCGCGGCGGATATGCCGCCACAGCACCTTGAATTCCGCGTCGCTCATCGCGAAGCCCGCCGCCAGCAGCGGCGCCTTGTAGTCCGCCAGCTTCCCGCCCATCCAGACGAGACGCCGCAGCCCGAAGCGGCGCTCGATGGCAAGCGGCGCCAGCATCAGCGGCTCGCCCTGCTGCGCCACCACCACGATCGCCGGCGTCATGTCCTTCGCCACATGCCTGCACCAGGCCGAAAGCCAGTCGAAGCTCTGAAAAGCCGTCCCCGTCGCGCGCGCCTCGAAGGCCCGCCATGCCGGCTCCGCCGCCTCCAGGCTCTCGTAAACCGTCACCCCCGCCGCATGCGCGAGCCGCGCTCCATACCCCGCCCTGAAACGGGCCGTGCCGCCGCGCGGCCGCCGGGCCGCCTCCTGGGGAAAAACTGTGTCGCTCGAAAGGCTCATCGTCTGCTCCTGGCACGGCCTGTCCCTTTTCGGGACAGACCTTCGCTCTGGAGCAAAACCAAGCAAGCTTCCGGCCAGCCCTCCCCGTCATGCTAGGCTGCCGCCGCACGCACCAACCGGAGCCTTCCTGATGACGACCGCGCTGATCCCCTTCGCCATTGCCGGCCTCGCGCCCGAGAAAGGCGCCCCCGCCCCTGACAGGATCGTCTCCGGCACGCCCGAAAGCCGCACCTGGAACCTCTATGCCTCGCCCGATGGCAAGTTCTTCTCCGGCATCTGGGAAAGCGAGCCCGGCGCCTGGCGCATCCACTACACCGAGCATGAGTTCTGCCACATCCTCGAAGGCGAAAGCCGCATCGCCGAGGACGGCGGAAAAACCGTGACGCTGAAGGCGGGAGATGCCTTCGTCATCCCGGCCGGCTTTACCGGCACCTGGGAAGTCGTCACGCGAACGCGCAAGCAATACGCGATCTACGAAGCCTGAGCCTACTCGTCCTTCGCCGCCACCTGCCGCTCATAGACCTCGCCGCGCACGCGGTCGATCAGCGTCGTCGTCGCGTCGTTCGGCGCGCCGATCGCCTTCAGCACATGCCCCGAAAGCTGCAGCGACGCTTCGAGGGCTTCATGCACAACGGCGCTCGCCCCTGCCTCTTCCAGGTCCAGCATGTGTTCGCGGTCCCGCGCCCGCGCGAATATCGGAACATCGGCCCATTTCGTCCGCAGCGCCCGGACGAGCCGGCTCGCCGCCGCGCTGTCGTCAAGCGTCACCACCACGGCCGATGCCCGCTCGATGCCCACCCGCTCCAGCACCTCGGTCCGCGCCGCATCGCCGTAATAAACGAGCTCGCCGCGCGTCCGCGCTGCTCGCGACAGCGCCGCATTGAGATCGAGCGCCACATAGGGCACTTGCTGCTCGCGCAACAGCCGCCCGATGATCCGTCCGACGCGGCCATAGCCCGCGATGATGACATGCGCCTCGAGCCCTTCCGCCAGCGTATCGGCATTGCGCTCCCGTTCGCCCTCTTTTCCCTCGAGCCGCGTCTGCAGCCAGCCGCCAAGCACGGCAAGCCCCGGCGTCAGCGCCATCGAGATCGCCGCTGCAAGCTGCACGACATGCGCGACTTCGAGCGGCAAAACGCCGCCTGTCGCCGCGCCCGAAATCACCACAAAAGCGAACTCGCCGCCGGACGCCAGCAGCAGTCCGGTTCGCAGCGAACAAAGTTTCGACAATCCGAAAGAAAAGGTGAGAAGCCCGATCAGCACCGTCTTCAGCGCCAAGAACATCGCAATCAGTCCGAGCACCGCACCGAAACTGTCGCGCAACACGGTGAAATCCATGCCGAGCCCGACGCTGATGAAAAAGAGCCCGAGCAGCAGCGATTTGAATGGCTGTATATCCGTCTCGATCTGCGGCCGGAATTCCGTATCGGACAGCAGCAGCCCGGCGAGAAAAGCGCCAAGCGCCATCGAAAGCCCCGCCGCCCCCGTCGCCACCGCCGTCAGCAGCGCCGCCAGCAGCGACAGCGCCAGAAAGAGTTCCGGGTTGCGCGTCCGCGCGACAACGCCATAGACCCAGCGCAGCACATATCGTCCAACGGTAAGGATCAGCAACACCGCCACGGCGGCTTTCAATGTCGCCATCCCGGCAAGGCTGAAAACATTCACCTCGTCGCCGCCTTGCGCCTGGGCGCTGAAGATCGACACCATGACGAGGATCGGCACCACCGCAAGGTCCTGCATCAGCAGGATCGAAAACGCGATCCGCCCCGGCTGCGCCGCGAACTCGCCGCGCTCGATCAGCAATTGCGTCACGATCGCCGTGGAGGAAAGCGCCAGCGCGAAACCGAGAATGGTCGATGCCGGCCCCGATAGTCCCGTCAAAAGGAAAACGCCGGCCAGCGCCAACCCGCAGAGGAGAACCTGCGCGCCGCCCAGCCCCAGCACATAGGTTCGCATGGAGCGGAGCCGCTGCCATGAAAGCTCGAGCCCGATGGTGAAGAGCAGGAACACCACTCCCAACTCGCCGATCTCGGAAAGCCCGATACCTTCCGCAATCAGCGCGAAGCCATGCGGACCGATCACCGCACCGATGAAGAGATAGCCGAGCACCGTGCTCGCGCGAAACCAGTGAAACAGCGGCATCACCGCCACTGCCGCGATCAGGAAGACAATCACCTCCCTGAGGTAAGGAACGTGAATCCCTCCCGCGACCGCTTCGACAGCGGCCTCCGCCGCCTGAACCTCGCCGCCCACTTGCACCTCATCTGTCAGAGCGTGGCCGCAGAATACCGCAATTTATGCCTCCATGGCGGCGGAATCCGGCGTCATTCTTGCCTTGCTGGGGTTCACGCCCTATATGCGTCCGGGAGTGGGGCCGGGGGCGGACCAAGCCGAAATGGAGAGGATACAGGGTCACATGCGGATCGAATGCCGCCTGCATTGCCGTGAAAAAGCAGGCACCTTCCTGCCTTGCCATCCCTTTGCGGGGCGCGGCTGATGATTGAAATGTATGCCTATCTCATTGGCGGCCTGGTCATCCTTCTTGTCTGCGGCGATTTCCTGGTCCGCGGCGCCACCGCGCTGGCTGCCCGCTATGGCGTCTCGCCGCTTCTGATCGCGCTCACCATCGTCGCCTTCGGCACCTCCGCCCCGGAACTCCTCGTCTCCATCCGCGCCGCCCTTGCCGGCTCGCCCGGCATCGCGCTGGGCAATGTCGTCGGCAGCAACATCGCAAACATCTTCCTGATCCTCGGCCTCCCGGCGCTCATCTATCCGATCGCCTGCACCGGCCGTACCGTGCCGCACAACATGATCGTCATGATGGCGGCAAGCGTTCTGCTCATCGTTCTCTGCTTCGTCGGTACGCTCTCTTTCTGGCAGGGCGTGCTGCTCATCTCGCTGCTCACCGCCTATCTCGTCTATTCCGGCTGGGACGCGCGGATGCACCCCTACGACCCGCCGCCCCTCGCCGCCGAGGAAGAGGCCATCCCCGCGGTCGAAGCGCCCGCCGACGCCTTCTCCGACACAAGCCATTTCATTACGCATGACCTGCCGCATGGCGACATTCATCCGCCGCATCTCTCGCGCCTCGCCATCGCCGCCAAGCTTCTTGTCGGCATTGTCGGCCTGCCCATCGGCGCACATCTCGTCGTCGATGGCGGTACGGAAATCGCTCAGGCTTTCGGCGTCTCCGATGCCGTCATCGGCCTGTCGCTGATCGCCGTCGGCACCTCGCTGCCCGAACTCGCCACCTCCGTCATGGCCGTCTTCCGCCGCAACAACGACATGGTGGTGGGTAACATCATCGGCAGCAACATCATGAACATTCTCGCGATCCTCGGCGTCACCGCGCTGATCGCGCCTTTGCCGATAGACCCGGATTTCCTCCGCTTCCATCTCTGGGTCATGCTCGCCGCCGTCGTCATGCTCCTGCCCATGACCATGACGCGCGGCAAGGTCGGCCGCCTCACAGGTGTTGTTTTCCTCTGCGCTTATGGCGCATATCTCTATGCCATGTTCGCCATGAGCCAGGGCGGCACTTTTATCTGAGAGACCGCATTTTGACCGGCAAAAGCCGAAACGCATTGGTGACAGGCGCAGCGCGCCGCATCGGAAGGGAGATCGCGCTGGCGCTCGCCGAAGACGGCTGGTCCGTCGCCCTCTGCATTCGTCACGACCGGTCGGATGAGGACGCTCGGGAGGTACGGCAGGAAATCGAAGCCAAAGGCGTCCGCGCGGTCATTCTGAAAGCCGACCTTTCCGATCTTGCGGCGACGGAAGCTCTCGTGCCGGACGCGGCAAAGGCGCTCGGCCCTCTCGCTCTCCTCGTCAACAACGCTTCCGAATTCTATCCCGATGAAGCCGGCACCATGACCCCGAAGTCATGGAGCGACCATATGGACGTCAACCTGCGGGCGCCCGCCTTTCTCTCGCAGGCTTTTGCCGCCCAGCTCCCCGCCGGCGCCAAAGGCAATATCGTCAACATCATCGACCAGCGCGTCTGGGCGCCCACGCCGAAATTCCTGTCCTACACCTTGAGCAAGATGGCCCTGTGGGACATGACGCAGGTACTGGCGCGCTCCCTCGCGCCCCATATCCGCGTAAACGGCATCGGCCCCGGTCCCACTCTCGCCAACCAGCGCCAGTCGGCGGCCGATTTCGAGCGCCAGACCGCGTCCACTATTCTCGGGCGCGGCACAACCCCGGAAGAGATTTGCGCCGCGCTCCGGTTTATCCTTGCGGCACCCGCCATGACCGGGCAAATGATCGCCCTCGATGGCGGGCAGCATCTCGCCTGGGAGACGCCGGACGTAACCGGCATTTCGGAATGAGGTTCGAGCGATGACCCAGCCAGACAATGTCCTGCCCCTGAAAATCGCCAATGCCGGCCGTGCGATCCGCCACGTTTTCATCCGCGACTTGGCTCTCGACGCGCATATCGGCGCCTACAGGCATGAGGTCGGCAGGGCGCAGCCCATCCGCGTGAATGTGGATTTGACAGTCGCCGAGGCCGCTCATGGCGACAGCCTGGAAAATGTCGTCTGCTATGCAACGGTCGTGGACAAGATCAAGAGCATCGTCTCCGAAGGCCATCTGAACCTCGTCGAAACCCTGGCCGAGCGGATTGCCTCGGCCTGTCTCGAGGACGAAAGGGTCGAGGTCGCGCTCATCCGTGTGGAGAAGCTGGCGGTGATCCCGGAAGCGTCCAGCGTCGGCGTCGAAATCGAGCGCATACGTCATCATTCCTGACGCTGCATACTCTCCAAAAAGCGGCAATGGAATCAACGGTTTGACGCATTCAAGCGCCGCACACGGAGGATTTGTGCACAGCAGCGGCAAGGCCCTCCGGCTGCCGCCTCTCCCTCGGCCCTTGAAGCCGAAAAACGGAAACCGGGGTTTCATAGGAAAGAAAAACCCATATGTTTCAATGCCTTGAAACGGAACGGGTTTTTATCCGGTGTCACAAATCCTAATTATTACAAGACCTTGACGATTTCCGGCCTCGCCGGAGGCCAACTCTTTCAACAAACTTATCCACAGGTTGGCCGTCTCGTTTCGTCTTCTTCCGGTAGGTCCGCCGCCCTGTCGCCGCAGCCTGCCCGGGCAATGCTATACAGAGGCCGATGAACGACATCGAAGACAACGCTCCCGAAGCCCCCACCGTCCCCGGCGACGGCGCGGAAACCCGTGCGATTTCAACGCCCGGCGGGGCGGCCCTGATTGCCGAAAAGGTGAAATTGCTGCCGGACAGCCCCGGCGTCTACCGCATGTACGGCACCGGCGGCGAGCTTCTCTATGTCGGTAAGGCGCGCAGCCTGAAGAAGCGCGTCGCAAGCTATACCAAGCTTGCCGGCCATTCGAACCGCATCGCCCGCATGATCGCGTCCACGATCCAGATGGAATTCATCTCGACGGCCACCGAGACGGATGCCCTGCTCCTCGAAGCCAATCTCATCAAGCGCCTGAAGCCCCGCTACAACGTGCTGATGCGGGACGACAAGTCCTTCCCCTATATCCTGCTGACCGGAGACCATGATTTCCCGCAGGTCGTGAAGCATCGCGGCGGGCGCTCCCGCCCCGGCGATTATTATGGGCCCTTTGCCAGTGCCGGCGCCGTCACCGCCACGCTGAATGCCTTGCAGAAGGCGTTCCTGCTCCGCTCCTGCTCCGACAGCGTCTTTGAAAGCCGCACCCGTCCCTGTCTCCTGTTCCAGATCAAGCGGTGCAGCGCCCCTTGCACCGGCGAAATCGACCGCGAGAGCTACGCCGTCCTTCTCGCCGAGGCGCGCGACTTCCTGCGCGGCCGCAGCCGCAAGACGCAGCAGCAGCTTGTCGAATTGATGGAGAAGGCTTCGGCCGACCTCGATTTCGAGCAGGCCTCGATCTATCGCGACCGCATCCGCGCCCTGACGCAGATCCAGCAGCATCAGGGCATCAACCCGCAAACCGTGACGGAAGCCGATGTCTTCGCCGCATGGACGGAAGGTGGTCAGACCTGCGTCCAGGTCTTCTTCTTCCGCGCCGGGCAGAACTGGGGCAACCGCGCCTATTTCCCGCGCCACGACAAGGAACTCTCCACCGAGGAAGTCCTCGATGCCTTCCTGGCGCAGTTCTACGAAGACCGTCCCCCTCCCCGCCTCGTGCTTCTGAGCCATGACGTGCCGGGCCGCGCCCTTCTCGCCGAAGCTCTCACCATCCGCGCCGGCCGCAAGGTCGCCGTCGGCTTGCCGAAGCGCGGCGAGAAGCGCCAGCTCGTCGACCATGCGCTGCTGAACGCGCGCGAAGCCTTGGGCCGCCGCCTCGCGGAAAGCTCCTCGCAGCGCAAACTGCTGGAAGGCGTCGCCGAGGCTTTCGGCCTCGAACAGCCGCCCGCCCGCATTGAAGTCTACGACAACAGCCATATTTCAGGCTCCCAGGCCGTGGGCGGCATGATCGTCGCGGGCCCGGACGGCTTCATGAAAAACCAGTACCGCAAGTTCAACATCAAGGGCGACGACATCGAGCCCGGCGACGACTACGCGATGATGCGCCAGGTGCTCACCCGCCGCTTTACGCGCCTCCTGAAGGAGAGCGAGGGCAAGCCGGCGGATGAAACCTGGCCGGACCTCCTCCTCATCGACGGTGGCGCGGGGCAGTTGAAGGTGGCGCTCGAAGTGCTGGCCGAACTCGGCATAGACAACGTCACCGCGGTCGGCGTCGCCAAGGGGCCCGAGCGTGACGCGGGCCGCGAGCGCTTCTTCATGGCCGGGCGGCCGGATTTCATGATGGAACCGCGAAATCCCGTTCTCTACTACCTGCAACGTCTGCGCGACGAGGCCCACCGCTACGCCATCGGCAGCCACCGCGCCCGCCGCTCGAAGGCGATCGGCGTAAATCCGCTCGACGATGTGCCAGGCGTCGGCCCCGGCCGCAAACGTGCCCTGCTGCAACATTTCGGCTCGGCCCGCGCCGTGGCGCGTGCCGGCCTCGCCGATCTTGAATCCGTGGAGGGCATCAGCGCCAAAGTGGCGCGCGCCGTTTACGATCATTTCCACGGAAATCCGGATAGCGCGCCTTGATTCTCTCCCTTCACCTCGCGACATACGGGCGTCGGGTGTTAAGCTGGACGAGACCAGACCGGAGCTGACGCAGAATGGCGACAAACCTGCCCAATCTTCTGACCTATTTCCGCATAACGCTCGTCCCGGCTGTTGTGTTGTGTTTCTACATTCCCGGTGACGCCGCGCACTGGACAGCCCTCGGCCTCTTCGTCATTGCCGGTATCACCGATTTTTTCGACGGCTACCTCGCCCGCGCCTGGGAGCAGCAGTCAAATCTTGGGCGCATGCTGGACCCGATAGCCGACAAGCTCCTTGTCGCCGCCGTGCTGATTGCCCTCACCTGGATCGACATCATCGCCGGTTTCTCCCTCTGGGCCGCGATCATCATTCTCTGCCGCGAAATACTCGTCTCCGGCTTGCGGGAGTTCCTGGCGGAGCTGCGCGTCAGCGTGCCGGTCACGCAGCTCGCCAAATGGAAGACCACCATCCAGATGGTCGCGCTCGGCTTCCTGCTCGCCGGTCCCGCCGCCGACAAGATCGTGCCTGGCGTCACCGAAGCAGGCCTCACGCTTCTCTGGGCCGCCGCCATCCTGACGCTCTATACCGGCATCGACTATTTCCGAGCCGGCATCCACCATCTCGGCGACGAAAAGCCGGAGCATCGTCCGCCCGCGCCGACCACCGCCGCCGCTGCCGAACGGGAAGGCCGGATGTGAAGCTGCTCTATTTCGCATGGGTAAAGCAGAAGGCGGGCGTCGCGGAAGAAGACGTGACGCTCCCTGGCGAGGTACGAGACGTCGCCGGTCTGATCGCCTGGCTGAAAACGCGGGGCGAAGGCTTTGAAGCCGCCTTCGCCGACATCTCGGTCATCCGCTGCGCCGTCGATCAGGAACACAGCGAATTCGATGCGCCGGTAGCGGGTGCCGCCGAGGTCGCGTTCTTCCCGCCGGTCACGGGCGGCTGATCCGATGATCCGTATACAGACGGAAGACTTCGACATCGGCGCCGAAATCGCGGCCCTGACCGAGGGCCGCACCGACATCGGGGCCGTCGTCACCTTCTCCGGCCTCGTGCGCGAAACAGGCGGCATCGCCTCCATGGAACTCGAGCACTACCCCGGCATGACCGAAAAAAAGCTCGCCCGCATCGAATCGGAAGCCACCGCCCGCTGGCCCCTTCAAGCCACCCTCATCATTCACCGCGTCGGCAAGCTTCTGCCCGGGGATAACATTGTTCTCGTCGTCGCCGCCTCCGCCCATCGTCAGGCCGCTTTCGACGCCGCCTCCTTTTTGATGGATTACTTGAAGACCCGCGCCCCCTTCTGGAAACGGGAGCAAACCGGGGATAAGTCGCACTGGGTCGATGCCCGCGAGAGCGACGGCACCGCCGCGGCCAAATGGGACACATGACGGTTTCGTGACAGTTCGGTGACAGTCGGGCCTTTTAGCCCCTTTTTTGCCATCCCATTTGCGGCAAAAGCGCGTTCAGCAAAGCCTCCGCCAGGCGTATCACTGGTCCATCTCGCAATCTTTCAGGACCGGAAACATGACCTCCGAAATCCATCTTGATCCGCCCACGGAAGGCTTCAAACGCCACTTCCGGCAGAGCCCTTTGACCAATCCCTGGGGGCCGCTCTACTCGAAAAACACAGGCTCTGCCATCCACATAGGTCTGTGGCTTGCTGAGCCGCACACCAATTCGCGCGGCCTCGCCCATGGTGGCCTCATCACCGCGCTTGCGGACAATGCGATGGGGCTTTCCTGCGGCCTGGGCATTGAAAACATTGCAGGCCTTGTAACCGTCGGCCTCACCGTCGACTTTCTCAGTTCCGCGCGCATCGGCCAGTGGCTGGAAGTTCAACCGGAAGTCGTGAAGACAGGCTCGACGTTGAGTTTCGCGCAATGTCTTGTCACCGCCGATGACAAAGCCTGCGCGCGCGCCAACGCCACCTTCTCCGTTCTGAAACGCTGAAAACAAAAAGGGCGGCTCGAAAGCCGCCCTTTCAAATACCCGCGTCGGATTGGCGTCAGGCGCTGGCCGCTTTAGCTGCCTGCTTCGGGTTCACCGCCGCCATGTAATCGCCGAACAGCGTCGCCGTAATCTGACCCGGCGTGTAACGATGCGGTCCGATCTCGCCCACCGGCGTCACTTCCGCCGCCGTCCCCGTGATGAAGCACTCCGAGAAGGTCGGCAGTTCATCCGGCATGATGTGGCGTTCGAGAATCTCGTAACCGCGCGCCTTCGCAAGCTCGACCACCGTCTGCCGCGTGATGCCGTCAAGGAAGCAATCGGGCTTCGGTGTATGAATGACGCCATCTTTCACGAAGAAGATGTTCGCGCCGGTCGCTTCCGCGACATAGCCGCGATAATCATACATCAGCGCGTCGGCATAGCCCCTGTTCTCCGCCGCATGCTTCGAGATGGTGCAGATCATGTAGAGCCCCGCCGCCTTCGCCATCGACGGCGCGGTCTCGGGCGATGGACGCTTGTACTTCGCGATATCGAGACGGATACCCTTCTTGCGCTGCTCCGGATCGAAATAGGACGGCCACTCCCAGGCAGCCACGGCGAAGTTGATCTTGTTCTTCTGCGCGCTGACGCCCATCATCTCGCTGCCGCGCCACGCAACCGGCCGCAGATAACCGTCTGTCAGTTTCTGCGCACGCACCGCGGCGATGCAGGCCGCGTCGATCTCCTCGACGCTGTAGGGAATTTCAAAGCCGAGAATTTCAGCCGACCGGATCAGCCGCTCCGAATGTTCGCGCAGCTTGAAAATTTCGCCGCCATACATCCGGCAGCCTTCGAATACGCAACTGGCATAATGCAACCCATGTGTCAGCACATGAATCTTGGCATCCGCCCAAGGAACGAGCTCGCCATTGAACCAGATAAATCCGTCGCGTTTGTCGAAGGGAATGTCTGCCATCGCCTTGTTTCCTGGTGTGCTTCCACGGTGCGCCGGGTTCTTCGCCACCGAGACTGTCCGGCTGCACTCGGTCCCGTTCAACGGGAGATTTGCACAAGACAGTCTTATCGCGCGACATCCACTATACTAGGTGGCAGATTCGATCTGCCCGGCCTTCGCGCCCAGTCTGTCTCATGCAGTCTGCAACAGGTAGCACTTAGCGGAAAATATGTCAACATGGCTGACATAAAATGGCAGTAACGGCAAAGCCCCTCAAATCCTCCAACCGCCCTTTGGCGGCGGAAGCCGACCGCCTGACCGAGGCCATCGAACTGCTGTTTTTCGCCTATCGCGACTTCATCAGCGATCCTGACGAGCTCCTCGCGGAGTATGATTTTGGCCGCGCCCATCATCGTGTGGTCCATTTTGTAGGCCGGAATCCAGGCATTACCGTGGCCGAATTGCTGAACATTTTGCGGATCACAAAACAGAGCCTCGCAAGGGTGCTGAAGCAATTGATCGAGCGCGGCTTTATCGAGCAGGAAACAGGAAAGCAGGACCGGCGTCAGCGGCTTCTCTTTTTGACCCCCAAGGGCAGCGAACTGGCCGAGCGTCTGGCCATACCGCAAAGGAACCGTGTCGCCCAGGCGCTCGAGAAAGCAGGCCCCGGCTCGGATGAAGCATGGCGGAAAGTTCTGCTGGCACTCGTCAATGATGAAGACAGACCCGAAGTAGAACATCGCATTGCCAAAGCACCGGCACGCGGCTAGGCGACCAACAGCAATAGAAAGCGGGCGCAGTGACCGTGGACGAAATCGCAACGGCCGGAAAACAAGGCAGCGGCAAGGCACCGCCGCCCGACGACGCGCCCCATGTGCTGGTGGTCGATGATGATCGCCGTATTCGCGAATTGCTGAAACGCTACCTCTCCGACAACGGATACCGCGTCACAACGGCCGAACATGCCGCCGAAGCCCGCGCCCGCCTTGAAGGATTGTCATTCGACCTTCTGGTGCTGGATGTCATGATGCCGGGCGAAAGCGGCCTCGACCTCACCCGCGATCTTCGGCAGAAATCATCCATCCCGATCCTCATGTTGACGGCGCGCGGCGAGGCCGGAGACAGGATCGACGGTCTGGAGCGCGGCGCGGACGACTACCTGGCAAAGCCCTTTGAACCACGCGAACTCCTTCTTCGTATCGGAACCATTCTGCGGCGGACCCAGGCAGCGGGCGCGCGCCGCCATGACGAGATAAATCTGGGGCCATGCCGCTTCAACATCACCCGCGGCGAGCTCTGGAATGGAGATACGCAGATCCGCCTCACAACCCGCGAAATCCAGCTGATGCGCATTTTCGCGGCCAATCCGGGGAAACCTCTTTCCCGCCTCGATCTCTGCGACAATGAAGCGGCGGAAAGATCGATAGACGTGCAGATCAATCGCCTGCGGCGCAAACTGGAAGCCGATCCGAAAAATCCGCTTTACCTGCAAACCGTGCGCGGCGAAGGCTACGCGCTGATGCCGGATTGATGTTGCCGATATGGATAATGACATACACAGCCATGCCGGATCGACATCGGGCAAAGATGTGCGGCGCCCCGGCGCTGCGCTCCAGCCTTTCCAGCTGCTGAAGCGGATAATGCCTCGCGGTCTTTATGGCCGCTCTCTCATCATCATTGTGGCACCCATGGTGCTGCTGCAATTCGTGGTGACATACGTCTTCCTCGAACGCCACTGGCAACTCGTTACCGAACGCCTCTCAGCAAAGACGGTGGCGGAGATTGCCTTGCTCCTGAGTGAATATGAGGAAGACCCCACGCCCCAGCACGGCGCAAGGATCGTCGCCCGCGCAAGCCAGCACCTGGGACTACCCGTCGCATTCCTGGATGGCGAAATCCTTCCCGAAGCACCGTCCTCGACGGAAGGTCTTCTTGCGGACTCGCTGGGAGATGAATTGCGCCAGCGCGTCACGCGGCCCTTCTGGCTCAACACCGATCAGTACACCCGGTATGTCGACATCAGAATTGCCTATAATGGCGGGGTGATGCGCGTATTGTCGCCCGCCTCCCATGTTTATGCGTCGAACTCCCACATTTTCCTCGTCTGGATGTTCGGAACCTCTGTCGTACTCATTTTCGTCGCCATCATCTTCCTCCGAAACCAGATACGTCCGATCGAGCGCCTCGCCACGGCTGCGGAATCCTTTGGTATGGGCAGGGATGTCCCGAGTTACCGGCCGCAGGGCGCGTCCGAAGTACGCCGCGCTGCGCAGGCTTTCATGGAGATGCGTGCGCGTATTCAACGCCAGATCGAACAACGCACGGCCATGCTCGCAGGTGTAAGCCACGACCTCCGCACTCCGCTCACCCGCTTCAAGTTGCAACTCGCCATGCTGGGGGAAGGCCCCGAAATCGACGAACTGCGCGCCGACATAAACGAAATGGAGCGGATGCTCGACGATTATCTCGAATTCGCGCGCGGGCATCAGGGAGAAGCATCGGAAGAAACCGATCTGACCGAGCTGATAGAGGAAGTGAGAGACGACTCTCTTCGCAAGGGTCACGACGTTCGCCTGGAATTGCACGGCGATCTCAATGTCCAGCTCCGCCGCAATGCCTTCAAACGCTGCCTTACCAACATCGTCGATAATGCCGGCAAATATGCGAACCATGTTTGGGTCACGGCAATCCGCGACGTGGACAATGACGACAATGGCGGCAGCATCGACATCTTTGTCGACGATGATGGTGAAGGCATTCCGGAGGAACAGATGGAAGAAGTTTTCCGCCCGTTCTACCGGCTCGATGCAGCGCGCAATCTCGACGAAGGCGGCACCGGCCTCGGCCTCGCCATTGCCCGCGACATCGCGCGCGGACATGGCGGCGACATCACGCTCTCCCGCAGCCCGATGGGCGGCCTGCGCGCGGTCATTCACCTCCCCGTCTGACACGCCGGCACTCAGGAAAGGTCAGCACTGTTGACTAATCTCGGCGTCCGTGCGGAACTGGCCGCAATCAGCAAGGGAGGTTCTCATGAAACTGCCGTTGATGGTGGCCCGCTGGCGTGACGCGTGGCAGAGCCTCGACCCCGCCGTCATTGCCGCACTTTATGCGCCTGATGGAACGCATATGAGCGCCGTTGTGGCCGGCCGCATGAAACGGCCCGATGGAACGCTTCGCGGCCGGGAGGAAATTCGCGCTTATGCAGAAGCGACGGCCGCGCGTCTGAAAAGTTTTCAAGCGGAAATCACGAGCGTGATCGCAGAAGAAACAACGGATGGCGGCCGCGCTTCTGTCGAATACTGGCGTACCATCAATGGCGATGAAGGAGGCCGCGCGCGCGTCGTCGAGATTATCGAATGGCGGCAAGATGCAATCACAGCCTGCCGCGTCTTCCATTTCTGATCGCTATGCCGCGTCTTTCTCGTTGCGGGCCCGGGAGCGCGTGCCCAGACGGGAAATACGCTGAATGAAATCCTCGCCCTGCCGCAACCTGCTGTCGAGTTCAGCCATCGTCCTCGACTGGTCCGGCTCATCCTCAAGCCAGACGCGAAAGGCGGCACCCCACACAAGCGCCAGTCCGCGCACGCGAACCGCGCCGCGAATGCCGGACGAGTCGATCCCCGCCGCTTCCAGCATCCATCCCATGGATTGCAGAAAGGGCCGTCCAAGCGGCGCCGATGCAAGAGGGTCGCGGCGGAGATCGCGCGCAATCCGTTTCAATGCTTCCTTGTCGGCGGACAGGGCATCGAAACGCATCATGAGAACATCGAACAACCTGTCCCGAGGCGCCTCCCCCGCATTGTCTTCGCGGAAGGCTTCTTCAAGCACCAGCGCATCAACGCGCCGTCCATAAGCCGCAAGGATCTCGGCCTTCGACGCAAAGAGCTTCGACAGGTCGGACAAGCTGACCCGCGCCGCTTTTGCGATCTCGGCAAGCGAGAGCTCGCGCCAGCCCTGCTTTGCAGCAAGCTTCATCGCGGCTTTCACTATTTTCTCTTCGGGATCGATTTTGGCTGCCATCGGATCTTCCTCTGGAAAGACAATAGGTTTCCGGGAAGCATTTGGCGAGCGGGTTGCGTTATTTGCCCAGCGCCCGCGCCCTGTCTCTCGCGGCAAGCGCCGCGCGGCGCATCAGCGGCGACAGGCCACCCTCGCCCATCAACACATCGAGCGCCGCCGCCGTCGTCCCGCCGGGAGACGTGACATTGGCCCGCAACACGGCCGCAGGCTCTTCCAGCCGATGCAGCATCTCGCCCGAACCGCTCACCGTCTGCCGCGCAAGCTTCATGGCGAGGTCGGGATCGAGGCCAAGGTTTTCGCCTGCCGCAGCGAGACATTCCACCAGATAAAAAACATAAGCCGGACCGCTGCCTGAGATTGCCGTCACGGCATCGATCTGCGCCTCGTTTTCCACCCAGCCGACATCGCCCACCGCCGCAAGGAGACTGTCCGTCAGGGCCCTTTGCTCGGAAGTGACCAGCTCGTTTGCGCAGGCAATTGTAATGCCCCTGCCGACAGAGGCAGGCGTGTTCGGCATTGCCCGGACGGCATGCGCATCCGCACCCAGCAACTCCTTCAGACGATGCAGGCCGAGACCGGCCGCGATCGAGAGAAACAGCGTCTCCGGTTGCACAAGCAGTGCGAGTTCCGGCAGCACTTCAGGCATCGCTTGCGGCTTCACCGCAAGCAGCACGACCGCGGGGCGTGTGAGGGCGATGTCATGAACCGAAGGATTGAGAGACAGCCCCTTGGCGGCCAGGCCAGTGATTTCCGGCGAAGCCGCTGGATCGCGCACGCTGACGAGGGAAGGTGAAAGACCTTCAGCCAGCCAACCGTTCAGCAGGGCACTGCCCATCTTGCCCGCCCCCACAAGAACGAGTGGGCGCTTGAATGAAAGTGTCATGTCTGAAACCGCCGCTCTGAAACCGCCAAAATGTCCGCGTGTGAAACTTACGCGCATCCCTGCGTTTCGAACATGGCGGCGGCAATCGCCTCTTCAGCCGATTTACCTGCCCACATCACGAACTGCAGGGCCGGATAATAGCGCTCGCAGGCTTCCACGGCGAGACGAAGCAGCGCCTCGCACTGTTCCGGTGTTGCCGCCGCCCCGCCGCAGAGAAGCAGGCTGTTGCGAAAGAGAACCACGCCGTCATCGGACCATATGTCGAAATGGCCGGACCAGAGCTGCTCGTTGATCAGTGTCAGCAAATGGCGGATTGCGGGCCGTTTTTCCGGGGGCACCCGAAGGTCGAGCGTGCAGGCAATGTGGAGCCCCGAGAGATCGTTCCGCCAGTTCAGGGAAAGCTGGTAATCGCGCCACTCGCCGGCGACGCAGATATTCAGTTCGTCCTCGTGACTCCTCTCGAAAAACCAGTCGCGGACTGTGGCGACCTGTTCGAGAAGATCGAGTGGATTGCCGTCGAATTCTTCAACTTCGGCGACAGAGCCTGACATCCTGTACCCCGCTCGGGCTCCACCTTGAGGAGGGCGGCATCCGCCTTCACCCGCTATATCTGGTGGGAAACCCGCCCCAAAACACTAAACAAACCGTGCCCGAAGCTTTGAGTCGGCGCAACCCTTGAGGGCGTCCAAGGGGGAGAATCACAACAGAAGCTGTGGAAAAAGCCGTCGTTTACCCGAGCGGTGAGGTATCGCCTTGCGGGCCTCCGGCAGCAGGATGCTCCGAAGCCGATGGCTTTTTGGGCGATGGCTTCTTTTTGGCGCCCGCCTCCAGTGCCTCGATGCGCGCCTTCAAGGCCTCGTTTTCTTCCCGGGCCAGCTGGGCCATTGCCCGCACCGCGTCGAATTCCTCGCGCGTCACCAGATCCATATCCGCGATCAGCCGCTCCGCCTGCCCCTTCAGCACCGTTTCGATTTCCTGACGAACACCTTGCGCTGCGCCGGCGGCGTTCGTGAAAAGCTTGCCGAGTTCGTCGAAAATGCGGTTCTGGGTCTGGGTCATGGCACTGCTCCGTGGCTATGAGGAGAACATAGCTTCTCGCCCGCGAAAAGCGAATCCTCCGGCTTTCTTGACAGGGCGGGCGCCGGGAGCAAACTAGCGCGCCATCGGCGAAGCGCGGCGCCTGATTGCCGCAGATTTCAGGCTGGAGCCACATGCCATTTCCCGACATCGATCCCGTCCTGATTCAAATCGGGCCCTTTGCAATCCGCTGGTACGCTCTCGCCTATATCGCGGGGCTCATTCTCGGCTGGCGCTATGTCGTGGCGCTCACGCAAACACCCCGCATCTGGCCGGGCGCTGCTCCCGTCACCAAACTGGATGTCGACGACGCGCTGCTGTGGGCGGCGCTCGGCGTCATTGTTGGCGGCCGTCTCGGCTATGTCCTGGTCTACAATCCCGCATACTTCGCCTCGCACCCGCTCGAGATTTTCTATGTATGGCAAGGCGGCATGAGCTTTCATGGCGGCGCTTTCGGTGTCCTGATCGCCATGATCTTCTTCGCGCGCTCGCGCGGCATCGCGCCGCTTGCGATGACGGACATGGTGAGCGCCGCGGCACCCATCGGCCTCCTCTTCGGCCGCCTCGCGAACTTCATCAACGCCGAGCTCTGGGGCCGCGTGACCGACGCACCATGGGGCGTGATCTTTCCAAACGGCGGGCCGCTCCCCCGCCACCCGAGCCAGCTCTATGAGGCGGCTCTTGAAGGCATTCTCCTTTTCTTCTTGCTGCGCCTTCTGACCCACCGCTTCGATGTGTTGAAAAAACCCGGTGTCGTGACCGGCCTCTTCGTCGCCGGCTACGGCGCCGCGCGCACGGTGGTGGAATTCTTCCGCGAACCCGATCAGCAAATTGGGTATCTGCTCGGCGGCTGGCTCACAATGGGAATGGTGCTTTCGATTCCGATGGTGATTGTGGGTGTGGGGCTCGCCTGGCATTTCTCCAACGCCAAGCCCGCGCCCGCCGTCGCCACGAAGCGGAAATGACCTCACCGCTCGCGCGCCAAATAGCCCGGCTGATCGAACAGACGGGCCCCATCCCGCTTTCTCAATATATGGCGCTCGCCCTCGGTCACCCCGAGCACGGCTACTACATGACCCGCGACCCTCTCGGCGCGCGGGGCGATTTCGTGACGGCGCCTGAAATCAGCCAGATGTTCGGCGAATTGGTCGGCCTGTGGCTTGCCGATCAATGGCTTGAACAGGGCTCACCGAAACCATTTGTTCTGGCCGAGCTCGGGCCTGGACGCGGCACACTTATGGCCGACGCCCTGCGCGCCATTGCTGCCGTGCCGCACATGGTGGAAGCGGCCTCGATACATCTGGTCGAAACGAGCCCGGTGTTGCGGAATGCCCAAAGCAAACGCATTCCGCAGGCGCATTGGCATGAGCATGTCGACGATTTGCCCGACCTCCCGCTCTTTCTCGTCGCCAATGAATTTTTCGATGCGCTGCCGGTGACGCAATATCAGCGAACGGAGCGCGGCTGGTGCGAACGGTTTGTCAGCATGGCGGAAGGACGTTTCGTTCCCGTGCTCGCACCGGTGCCGCTTGCGGACGACAGCGGCCTGCCCGCTGCCATGAAAGCAGCGCAGGAAGGCAGCATCGCCGAGGTTTCTCCCGCCTCCACTTCTATTACAGAAACGATTGCCCATCGCATTGCCCGGCGCGGCGGCGCGGCGCTCGTCATTGATTATGGCCATGTCTCAAGTGCTCCGGGCGACACGCTGCAGGCCTTGAGGGACCACAAGTTTGCAGATCCTTTCGAGGCTCCGGGTGAGGCCGACCTCACGGCACATGTCGACTTCGAAGCTCTCTCACACGCGGCGAGCGCCGCCGGAGCGGCCGCTCATGGAGCGGTGGAACAAGGCAGGTTTCTCATGGCATTGGGGATCGAGGCGCGTGCCGAAGCGTTGAGCAGAAACGCAACACCCGCCCAGCGGGAAGATATCGCTTCGGCCATGCAGCGGTTGACCGCAAGGGACGGGATGGGCAGCCTTTTCAAGGTACTGGGTATCACCCCGCGCGGCGCGCCTTCGCCCGCCGGCTTCTGACAGGAATTTGCATGCTGAAGGCGAAGCCTCTCGACGTACTTGCCCATATAAGGCACGGCTTCTTCACGCGTGAGGGCGGTGTGTCGAAAGGCATCTATGCCTCGCTCAATTGCGGCTATGGCTCAAACGACGACAAAGCGGCTGTTCGCGAGAACAGGGCCCGCATTGCGGCGAAGTTGAGCGTCGAGCCGGAAAAGCTGTTGACCGTCTATCAGGTGCACAGTGCCGACGTCATTGAAGTGACCGAACCCTGGACGCCCGAAACGGCGCCGCAAGCGGATGCCATGGTGACGGCAAGGCCGGGTATCGCCCTCGGCGTGCTCGCCGCCGATTGCGCGCCCGTCCTTTTCGCGGACAAGAACGCGCATGTCATCGGTGCCGCTCACGCGGGCTGGAAAGGCGCTTTTACCGGCGTGCTCGAGGCAACCATAGACGCGATGGTAAAGCTCGGGGCGGAGCGAAGCAGCATCTCGGCGGCAATCGGCCCCTGCATCTCGAAAGAGGCCTATGAAGTCGGGCCGGAATTTCGCGAACGCTTTCTGGATGCGAGCGGCGAAAATGGAAGATGGTTCGAACCATCCGAAAAGACCGGCCACTTCCTTTTCGATTTGCCGGGCTACGCCGGCGCCCGGCTTAAAGCGGCCGATATCGGCACAGTCTCGGTTCTCGGCAACTGCACCTACCAGGACAGTAAGCGGTTCTTTTCCTACCGCCGGGCAACGCACAGGCAGGAGCCGGATTATGGCCGCCAGTTGTCGGCTTTGATGCTGCGAAGCTGAGCCCCCGCCTTTTTGCCGAATCGCGCTAAACTGCGGCCCGCGCCCACCGGGGAGTGGCGCAGCGGAAAGATCGGCGGCGCGGATGGCGGCAGAGCCAGCCACAACCAAAATCGATAGCTGGAGACGGGCGGGCTCGCGCCGGTTGAAGATGGGTGCTGCCCTCGCGATCTTCGCCATGGCCGCCTGCGCGGACAATATCGCATCCGAAGAGACCACGAGAGACGTTCGCCTTGTGGAGGGGAATACAGCAAAATCCGCCCCGGTCTCGAAAGTGGCCATCTCCGCGCTGACAGGCGTACCGCCGACAGAGGCCAATCTTTTTTCCGAATTGCTGAAAGAAGAAATGGCGCGGACGAGCATTCCCCTTTCCGGCGAAGGCGGTCTTTCTTTCGACGTGACGGGAGCCATGGGCGCCGGCAAAAACCCCGACGGCACCTATATCGTTGCCGTCATCGACATCGGGGATGCGGGCGGGGCGCGGTTGCACCGCGTACTCAACGAAAAGACCATACCCGGCGGGAAGCCAAGCGAAGACCCGTGGAATGCCGTCGGCAACAACACCCTTCGCAGCTTCGCGGCGGCAACCGCGCAAAAAATCGCAAGCTGGTATTCGCAAGCCGCGGGACCGGGCGCGACAATAGCCAGCCGGCTCCCGGCAGAGAATGACAGCGTCATCACGGGCAGCATCGGAGAAGAGAAAGCCGAAGCCCGCCTGCCCTTCGATATCGCACTCGGACCGACGCCGGGCGACGGCAATGCCGCGCTGAGCGGCGCGCTGAATGGGGCCCTCTCCCGCCGGGTTCCAACGGCAAGCTGGGTCGATGCCCCGCGCTACCGGATCGAAGGCAGCGTCGTTACAGCCTCGCGGAACGACGGACGAACGGATGTATCCATACGCTGGCTGGTAAAATCCGCCGATGGCGAAATTCTGGGCGAAGTGCTTCAGCAAAATGCACTTGATGCCGAAAGGATCGCAGGCCGCTGGGGCGAAGTGGCGGAAATGGCGGCGGAAGCTGCGGCGGACGGCGTGCTGGCGGTTCTGGGAAGAACGGACACATCCATGGCTGCCAATTCGCAAGACCGGGCGCCGCGCCGGGACGGTTAATTTTGGGCGGTGAGTTGCGTGTTTACAGGGGGTGGACCCCTTGTTACAACGCGCTCGCGCCGTCACCGGAACGTCATGTCCGGCGGCGATTTCTGGTTGGGGAACATGGCGCCTTCGGCGCATGAAGCGATGGCAGGGGTGTCGGAATGAAACTGGTCGCGGGTAATTCCAACAGGGCACTCGCCGAAGCCATCGCCGCATACCTCAATCTCCCGCTTACGAAATCGGTCGTCCGCCGCTTCGCGGACATGGAGGTCTTCGTCGAAATTCAGGAAAACGTCCGCGGCGAGGACGTCTTCGTGATCCAGTCGACCTCCTACCCGGCCAACGACCACCTGATGGAAACGCTCATCATCATGGATGCGCTGAGGCGCGCTTCGGCGCGGCGCATCACGGCCGTGATCCCCTATTTCGGCTATGCGCGGCAGGACCGAAAGCCCGGCGCCCGCACGCCCATTTCGGCAAAGCTCGTCGCCAACCTGGTCGTAACGGCAGGCGCCGACCGCGTGCTGACGCTTGATCTTCATGCCGGCCAGATCCAGGGCTTCTTCGACATTCCGACGGATAATCTGTTCGCGGCGCCGGTCCTCACGCGCGACATCGAACAGCATTACAAGACGAGCAACGGCGTCATGGTCGTCTCGCCCGACGTCGGCGGCGTGGTCCGCGCGCGTGCCATTGCGAAACGCATCGGCGCCGACCTCGCCATCGTCGACAAGCGCCGCGAACGCGCGGGCGAGTCCGAGGTCATGAACATCATCGGCGACGTGAAGGGCCGCTCCTGCATTCTCGTCGACGACATCGTCGACAGCGCGGGAACCCTCTGCAACGCCGCCGAAGCACTGCTGAAAGAGGGCGCGACCGAAGTCTCCGCCTATGTGACGCATGGCGTTCTCTCCGGCGGCGCGGTCGCCCGCGTCTCCGCCTCGCAGCTCAAGGAACTCGTCATCACGGATTCGATCCAGGCGACGGAAGCCGTCCGCGTCAGCCACAATATAAGGGTCGTCTCCATCGCCCCGCTGATCGGCGAGGCCATGCGCCGGACCGCCGAGGAACGCTCGGTTTCGAGCCTTTTCGACTGACGGGCTCCCACCCGCCTTCTCCTTCTTGCAGTTGAGTTTTCGGGTGTTCGGCGCTATAAGGCCCGCAATCCCGCACTTCCACACCCCTGGAGGAGACTTGCGGGTTTTCACGCGGGCCGCTAAGGCCCCGTTTTTATTGGAGAATTTGTCATGGCCGAGACCCAGACGCTCAAGGCCGAGGCGCGCGAAAAAGGCAGCAAGGGGGCTGTCCGTTCGCTCCGCCGCGCAGGCCGCGTCCCCGCCGTTATCTATGGCGACAAGCAGTCGCCCGAACTGATCGCCGTCAGCTACAAGGACGTTTCCGCGCTCTACCAGACCGGCACCTTCATGAGCCATGTGCTCGATGTCGAGATCGGCGGCAAGACCGAGCGCGTCATTCCGCGCGACGTGCAGTTCGAACCTGTGCGCGACTTCATCATCCATGTCGACTTCCTGCGCCTTGGCAAGAACGCGACGGTCACCGTCGACGTGCCTGTGCACTTCCACAATCATGAAGCCTCGCCCGGCATCAAGGCCGGCGGTGTGTTGAACATCGTGCGCCATGAAGTCGAACTCGTCTGCCCGGCGGACGCGATCCCCGAGCAGCTCGATATCGACCTCACCGGCTTCGAGATGGGTTCCTCGATCCACATCTCGGCCGTGAAGCTGCCCGCGAAGGTTTCGCCGACCATCACCGACCGCGACTTCACCATCGCGACGATCGCGGCCCCTGCCGCTGTCGTCTCGGCGGACAATGAAGCCAAGACCGAGGAAGCGGGCGAAGACAAGTCCGAGGAGAAGTCTTCCGGCAAGGAAGACTGATCCAGCGCGCCTGAAAGGAGCCGGCGATGATCCTGCTCGTCGGTCTCGGAAATCCAGGCGAGAAGTACGCACGGAACCGGCACAATATCGGATTCATGGCGGCGGACGGCATCGTTCGCCGCCATTCCTTTTCGCCGCCGCGCGCACGCTTTCAGGGCATCGTTTCGGAAGGCACGCTGGACGGCGAAAAGGTCATCGTCCTGAAGCCGACCACCTACATGAACGAAAGCGGACGCGCCGTCGGCGAAGCGATGCGCTTCTACAAGCTGACACCGGCGGACGTGGTCGTCTTCTATGACGAACTCGACCTCGAACCCGGCAAGGTCCGCATGAAGACCGGCGGCGGCGCGGCAGGCCATAACGGCATTCGCTCCATCGCCGCCCATATCGGCCCGGAGTTCCGCCGTGTACGGATCGGCATCGGCCATCCGGGCGCCAAGGACCGCGTGCTCGGCTATGTGCTTGGCGATTTCTCGAAGGCCGAAACCGCCGACTGGGTGGAGACGCTGATCGAGGCGATTGCCGATGCGGCGCCGCTGCTCGCGACGGGCAAGGACGCGACATTCGCGAACAAGGTGCATCTCGCGCTCAACCCCGAGCCCGAGAAGAAGCCGAAAACAAAAGAGAAAGACGGAGACGAGTAGGTCATGGGATTCAAGTGCGGCATCGTCGGTCTGCCCAATGTCGGCAAGTCCACCCTCTTCAACGCGCTGACGCAGACGGCGAGCGCGCAGGCCGCGAACTATCCCTTCTGCACCATCGAGCCGAATGTCGGCGAAGTGGCGGTGCCGGATCCGCGGCTCGAAAAGCTGGCATCCGTTGCAAAGAGCAAGGAAATCATTCCGACGCGCCTTACCTTCGTCGACATCGCAGGCCTTGTAAAAGGCGCATCGAAAGGCGAAGGGCTCGGCAACCAGTTCCTCGCCACGATCCGCGAAGTGGACGCGGTGGCCTATGTGCTGCGCTGCTTCGTCGATGACGACATCACGCATGTCGAGAACCGCATCGACCCGCTTTCCGATGCCGAAATCGTCGAGACGGAACTGATGCTCGCCGATCTCGACAGCCTCGAAAAGCGCGTCGTCGCGAACGAGAAGAAGGCAAAGGGCGGCGACAAGGAAGCGAAGCTGCAGGTAGAGATGATGAATATCGCGCTCACCTATCTGCGCGACGGCAAGCCCGCCCGCCTTGCAACGGCGGAGAAGAAAATCTCCGATGACGACATGAAGGCATGGGAAGGATTGAACCTCCTCACCTCGAAGCCGGTCCTCTATGTCTGCAACGTGGAGGAAGCCTCCGCCGCGACGGGCAACGACTATTCGAAGCGCGTGGAAGAAAAGGCGAAAGCGGAAGGCTCGCAATCCGTCGTCATATCCGCCCGCATCGAGGAGGAAGTGGCGCAGCTTCCAGCCGAAGACCGCACCGAATATCTGGAAACACTGGGACTGACGGAGCCCGGCCTGTCGCGCCTCATCCGCGTCGGCTATGCGCTGCTCGACCTCATCACCTATTTCACGGTGGGACCGAAGGAGACGCGCGCATGGACGATTACGCGAGGCACGCGCGCGCCCGCGGCTGCCGGTGTCATCCACACGGACTTTGAAAAAGGTTTCATCCGTGCCGAGACGATTGCCTATGACGACTATATTGCGCTGAATGGCGAACAAGGGGCGAAGGACGCAGGCAAGATGCGTCTCGAGGGCAAGGAATATGTGGTTCAGGACGGCGATGTGATGCATTTCCGCTTCGCGAACTAGAGGACGAAGACGGCATTTCGACACGCGCCTGAAGGGCGAGGACAAGATTTTTCGAGGGCCTGAAACGGGGATAAGCACCGTGACTGTCATCGAACTGTTACAAGACCGTCACAAATGACAAATCTCCCGCCGGAGAGATTTGTTATCCCCGGTTTCGAGGAAAATGGCGGACCGCTTTTTCGAGTCGAAAACAGGTAATCCCCGCCTTCCTACCGCCCGCGACGGAGGATAAATGCAGTCCAAGACTCCAAAATATTTCTGGGAAGATTTCCCCGTCGGTGAAACCGTCGAATTCGGCGAGAAGCACGTAACGAAGGAAGAGATACTCGAATTCGCCAGCGAGTTCGACCCGCAGCCCTTCCATCTCGACGAGGAAGCGGCGAAGCAGTCGATCCTTGGCGGGCTCTGCGCAAGCGGCTGGCATTCCTGTGCGATGATGATGCGGATGATGTGTGACGGATACATCCTCGAAAGCGCCTCTATGGGCGCGCCGGGCGTGGACGAAGTGCGGTGGAAGAAGCCGGTCTATGTCGACGATGTGCTCCGTGTACGGCGGACCTGCGTCGAGGCCCGTGCCTCGAAGAGCCGCCCGGAGATGGGCCTCACGAAATTCCGCATCGAGATGCTGAACCAGAAGGACGAGGTGGTGCTGACCTCGATCGGCTGGGCGATGTATGGCCGCCGCCATCCGGCTGGGGAGGCAAACTGATGCCCTGGTTCGAGGATATTGAAGTCGGCACGCGGACGGAACTCGGCACCTATACCTTCACCGAGGAGGAGATCGTCGCCTTCGCGAGGAAATACGATCCTCAGGTTTTCCATACCGATCCGGAAGCCGCCAAGGCAGGCCCCTTCGGCGGGCTCGTCGCGAGCGGCTGGCACACGACGGCGACATGGATGAAGATGATGATCCGCGCGCGGACGGGACGCGAGGAACCGGCGGATGCCGACGGCCGCAAGCCGCCGGCGGGCGGCCCCTCCCCCGGGTTCCTCGATCTCAAATGGCCGACGCCCGTGCGCCCCGGCGACCGCATCAGCTATTCCTCGACGGTGAGCGAGAAGCTGGACATGCGGTCGCGGCCGGACTGGGGCATCGTCAGAAGCCACAATGTGGGCGTGAACCAGAACGGCGAGACGGTGCTGACATTCACCGGACAGGGACTGGTGCAGCGCCGCAATCCCGCCAAATGAATTTGCGAACAGAAACGACCGAAACCGAAATAGGGAGAGACAGGCCATGGCGCACAAGGGCAAGACGATCACGCTGAAGAGCGGCGACGGAGCGGACATCCTCTGCTACCACGTGAAGGCGGAGGGCACGCGCCCGAACGGCAAGAAGGCTGGACTCGTTCTCATCATGGAAATCTTCGGCGTCACCGATCACATCAAGGATCTCTGCGACGAATATGCCGCGCGCGGCTATGACGTGCTGGCGCCGCAGCTCTATGACCGGCACGTGAAGGACTTCCAGGCGACCTACGAGCAGGCGGATATCCAGAAGTCGCTCGAACTGCGCGCAAAGAACCCTTACGAGAACACGGTGCTCGACGCGCAGATGTGCATCGACAAGCTGCGCGCCGATGGCTGCGAGAAGGTCTTCATCACCGGCTATTGCTATGGCGGCACGGTGAGCTGGGTGGCGGCCTGCCGCGCGAGCGGCCTCGACGCCGCGTCCTGCTATTACGGCGGCGCAATCAAGGACTTCATCGGCGAGACCCCGAAATGTCCGACGATCTGCCATTTCGGCGAGAAGGACCACGGCATCCCGATGGAAGACGTGCGCCGCATCGACGCCGCGCATCCCGAAGTGAAGGTCTATGTCTACGACGCCGACCACGGCTTCAATTCGGACCGCCGCAACAATTACGACAAGGCATCGGCGGAACTGGCGCTGGAACGGACGCTGGCGCTGTTCGACGGAGCGTGAGAGAGCCTATCCTCCAATGTCATCCCGGCGAAAGCCGGGATTCATGGGCCTGTCTGCGGTTTTCATCCAACGCCTTTATGCCGGGCCGATGCCCATGGGCCCCGGCTTTCGCCGGGGTGACACTTTTGTTTGGGGCGATGCTTCCTGTCCCGCACTCGCTGCTCCTCTCCTACTGCACAATTCCATTGCGTCATCGCTAATCGCGCCCATATTGGGGGAATGTGACGCAAGGAACACCCGATGGCCAAGTCCGACAATCCCCTTCTCCTCGAGAACCAGCTCTGCTTTGCGCTTTATTCCTCGTCGCTGCTGATGACGAAGCTCTACAAGCCGCTGCTGGCGGAAATCGGGCTGACCTATCCGCAATATCTCGCCATGCTGGCCTTGTGGGAGGAGGACGGCGTGACTGTGGGCGCGCTGGGGGAGCGGCTTTATCTCGATTCCGGCACGCTGACGCCGCTGCTGAAGCGGCTGGAGACGGCGGGGCTTTTGAGCCGGGAGCGGAACGAAGCGGATGAGCGCCAGGTGCTGGTGCGGCTTACCGGTGCCGGCAGGGCGCTGAAGCGGCAGGCGGCGGGCATCCCGAAAAAGGTTGCGGTTGCGGCGGGAATGCCTCTCGCCGAGATCGTCAACCTGCGGAAAAGACTGACAAATTTGCGCGATACGCTGGCGGAGTGAGGGCACCGCCCGTTTCAGGCGGCCATCCACGCCCTTGTCTCAATCGAAAAAGACGGACGATCCGCACAAGCCGGGCCATGCCGAAAATGATATTTCCTCAAGGGCGTCCCGGGCCACTCACAGACACGTGAATATAATTAGATTGTGTACAATCTAATTGCTTCCTATATGATGGTCGTAACGGACATTCCTTATCGAAGGAGCATTCTCATGAACATTCTCTATAAAGCGCGCGCGAGCTCTTCCGGCGGCCGCACAGGCGAAGCCAAAACGGATGACGGCAGGCTCGACGTGAAACTCGACACCGTGAAGGAATTCGGCGGCGCGGGCGGACCGGGCACCAACCCCGAGCAGCTTTTCGCGGCCGGCTATGCCGCCTGCTTCCACTCGGCGCTGAAATTCGTCGCCGGGCAGAAGAAGGTGAAGGTACCGGCGGATTCGGCCGTGACGGCGGAAGTCGGCATCGGGCCGCATCCGAAGGGCAAGGGCTTCGCGCTCGACATCGACCTCATTGTGTCGCTGCCCGGCCTCGACCGAGCGGAGGCGCAAGCCCTCGTTGCCGAGGCGCATGAAGTGTGCCCCTATTCCAATGCGACGCGCGGCAATGTCGACGTGCGGCTGAGCATCGCGTGAACAGAAAGCAAGGCAGGAGCCGACCCATGACCGGGAAAACCGCTTACGATTTCGATTTCCTGAGCCTGAAGGGAAAGCCCCTGCCGCTCGCCGACTTCGCGGGCCACCCGCTGCTGATCGTCAACACCGCTTCGAAATGCGGCTTCACGCGGCAATACAAGGAGCTGGAGGCGCTCTGGCAGAAATATCGCGACGACGGGCTCGTCGTTCTCGGCGTGCCCTCCAACGATTTCGCGAACCAGGAGCCGGGCGGCGCCGCCGAGATCGCGAGTTTCTGCGAAACCAATTTCGGCGTCGACTTTCCGCTCACCGAAAAGGTGGCCGTGAAAGGCCGGGCCGCGCATCCGCTGTTCCAGTGGCTGGCGCGCGAGGGCGGCTTTCTCTCGCGGCCGCGCTGGAACTTCTACAAATATGTGATCGGCAAGGACGGCAAGCTCGTCGACTGGTTCGCCAGCACCACGACGCCGGGCTCGGCGAAGGTCGAGCGCGCGATCGAGAAGGCGGTGCGGGGGTAGCTTTCCTCTTTTACGTCACCCCCGGGCTTGACCCGGGGGTCCAGGGTGAGGAACGAAGCACGGCTCCATCCATTGCTGACGCTGAAGAGTCCTTGCGAGAGAGACGCCGCTTCGCGGCTACTGGATTGCCGGGTCAAGCCCGGCAATGACAATGAGGGAAGGTTGAGGCCGCGCCCCTACCCGCGCCTGCCGTAATTCCTGAACTTCTCGACATTCACTGCCATCTCTTCGTCGGAGAGCAGGTCCGGTTCGCCGATTTGCAAGGCGCGCCAGTATTGCGCGGCGAGCGTTTCGACTTCATGGGCGAGGTGGAGGGCGGCTTCGACGGTTTCGCCGATGGCGATCTGGCCGTGATGGGCGAGGAGGCATGCCTTGCGGTCCGCGAGGGCGGCGACGGCATGGGCGGCCAGGTCCGCCGTGCCGAAGGTGGCGTAGGGCGCGCAGCGGATGTCGCGCCCGCCGGCGACGGCCACCATGTAGTGGAAGGCGGGGATGGGCCGCTTCATCACGGCGAGCACGGTGGCGAAATCGGAATGGGCATGGACGATGCCGCCTGCCTCCGGCCGGGCCTTGTAGATCGCGCAATGCATCTGCCATTCGCTCGACGGCGGAAAGGGGCCGGAGAGGATGCGCCCGTCCAGCGCGATTTCGGAAAGATCGTCCGGGATGAGATCGGTATAGGCGATGCCCGATGGCGTGATGAAGATGCTGTCCCCTGCCCGTGCCGAAACATTGCCGGACATTTGCGGCGAGAGGCCGGTGGCGGCGAGGTCGAGCGCCGCATCGACGACGCGCTGGCGGAGCCATGCCTCGTCTGTCGCGGTCATCCCTTTCGCTCCGGGTAAAGCGAGGTGAGGCCCTCGCGGCTGGCGGAACAGACGCCGCGCTCCGTGATGAGGCCGGTGACATATCGCGCGGGCGTGACGTCGAAGCCGTAATTCAGCGCGCCGCTGCCGGGGGCAGAAATCTCCACCGTGACGATCTCGCCATTATCGGCACGGCCCGTCATATGCGTGACCTCGCGAGAGCTGCGCTCCTCGATCGGGATCTGCGCGACGCCGTCCGTCAGCGTCCAGTCGATGGTCGTGTGCGGCAGAGCGACATAGAAGGGAACGTCGTTCGCATCCGCCGCCAGCGCCTTGAGATAGGTGCCGATCTTGTTCGCGACATCGCCCGTCGCCGTGGTGCGGTCGGTGCCGACGATGCACATATCGACAAGCCCATGCTGCATGAGATGGCCGCCGGCATTGTCCGGCACGATCGTATGCGCGACGCCGTGGCGGCCGAGTTCGAAGGCGGTGAGCGAGGCGCCCTGGTTGCGCGGGCGCGTCTCGTCGACCCAGACGTGGACGGGGATGCCCGCATCATGCGCCATGTAGATCGGCGCAAGCGCGGTGCCCCAATCGACGCAGGCGAGCCAGCCGGCATTGCAATGGGTGAGCACGTTGACGGTCTGGCCGGGCTTCGCCTCCGCAACGCCGCGAATGAGACGGAGGCCGTTTTCGCCGATCCGGCGGCAGGTCTCGACATCTTCGTCGCAAAGCCGCGCCGCCTCCGCATAGGCCGCCTCGGCGCGCGCATTGTGGCCGACCTTGCCGACGGCATCGCGCATCGCATCGAGCGAGTATTTGAGATTGACGGCGGTGGGACGCGTTGCGGCCAGCATGTCATAGGCGCGGGCAAGCGCCTCGTCCGACGGGTCTTCGCGGAGCGCGAGGCAGAGGCCGTAGGCCGCGGTGGCGCCGATGAGAGGCGCGCCGCGCACGGCCATGTCCTTGATGGCGCGGGCGGCATCGTCTGCCGTCTGCAGGCGGATGATGGTGAACTCGTGCGGCAGCCTCGTCTGGTCGATAATCTCGACCGACCAGCCATCATCGGCGACCCAGATGGTGCGATAGTGAATGCCGTCGATTTTCATATCGCCTCCTTGGCGCGGGGCTTCAATGTCCCTCGAAGGAACAGAGCGAGAGCACCTCGATGTCGAGCGCTTCGAGGCGGGCGCGGCCGCCAAGCTCCGGCAGTTCGATGACGAAGCTCGAGGCGAGGACATTGCCGCCCGCCCGCGCGATGAGCTTCACGGCGGCTTCCGCCGTGCCGCCGGTGGCGATCAGATCGTCGATCAGCAGCACGCGCTGATCCGGCTTCACGGCGTCGGTGTGGATCTCGACCATGTCGGTGCCATATTCGAGATCGTATTCCTGGCCGATGGTGGTGAAGGGCAGCTTGCCCTTCTTGCGGACGGGAATGAAGCCGAGACCGAGCTGATGCGCGACGGCGCCGCCGAGAATGAAGCCGCGCGCCTCGATGCCGGCCACGACATCGAACTTCGCGCCCTTGTGCAGCGACACCAGCGCATCGACCGCGCCGCGAAACCCTTCGGGGTCGGAGAGCAGCGTGGTGATGTCACGGAAAAGGATGCCCGGCTTCGGATAATCCGGGATGGTGCGGATGAAGTCTTTCACGTCCATGGGTCTCCGTTACGCCTGATTGAGGACACGGCCGGCGACGGCATCGAGCTTTTTCACAAGCGCCGGATCGCGCTTCGCGGGCGATGTGATGAGCGCCGTGTCGAGCACGCGGTCGAGACCCTGCGGAGAGGGCTCGCGCTCCGGGCCGAAACTTGTCGCCACCGCGCGGATGACGGCGCGGGCATGGCCGGCATTTTCTTCCAGCACGCGGATCACGTCCGAGACTTCGACATGCGCATGCGTGGGATGCCAGCAATCGTAATCCGTGACCATCGCGACCGTCGCGTAGCAGATCTCCGCCTCGCGGGCGAGCTTCGCCTCCGGCATGTTGGTCATGCCGATGACCGAACAGCCCCAGGAGCGGTAGAGATTGCTTTCGGCGAGCGTCGAGAATTGCGGGCCTTCCATGACCATGTAGGTGCCGCCGCGCGTATAGGCGATATTGTTGTCCTGGCAGGCGGCCTCGATATGGTCGCCGAGGCGCGGGCAGACGGGGTTTGCCATCGAGACATGGGCGACGAAGCCCTCGCCGAAGAAGCTTTTCTCGCGCGCGAAAGTGCGGTCGATGAACTGGTCGACAATGACGAAATGGCCGGGCGGCAGCTCTTCCTTGAGCGAGCCGACGGCGGAGACGGAGATGATGTCGGTGACGCCGGCGCGCTTCATGGCGTCGATATTGGCGCGGTAATTGATGCTCGACGGCGAATGCGGATGGCCGCGGCCGTGGCGCGGCAGGAAGACCATCTGCACGGTCTTGCCGTCGCCAAGCGGCAGCTCGCCGAAATGCAGCTCGTCCGACGGCTCGCCCCAGGGTGTCTCCACGCGCTCCCAGCGCTCGTTTCTGAGCCCCGGAAACTCATAGACCCCGCTGCCGCCGATTACGCCGAGAACTGTCTTCGTCATGCCTTGTCCTTCTTGCAGAAATCCGCGCGACATTAACAAACCACGGCGACGGCGCCATGAAAAAGGGCCTCCGAAGAGGCCCTTTTCCGTCTGTTCAGTCCCGAACCGCTCAGTGGGCGTCGGCCCAGACCTTGCGCATCGTGAAATAGAGGATGCCGGTCAGCGCGACGAGATAGAGCAGCACCTGGAAACCCATGCGGTGGCGCTGCTCGAGTTTCGGCTCGGCTGTCCACATCATGAAATGGGTCACATCCTTCGCCATCTGGTCGACCGTATTCGGCGTCCCGTCTTCATAGTCGACCTGCCCGTCCGACAAGGGCGGCGGCATGGCGATCTGATGGCCGGGGAAATAGAGGTTGTAGGAGCCGGTGGTGAGTTCGAAACCCTCCGGTGCTTCCTCGTAGCCCATCAGCAGCGAATAGACATAGTCCGGTCCGCCGGGGCGCGCCTTGGTCATCAGCGAGAGATCAGGCGCGGCGGCGCCGAGCGCGGCGGCGGAGGCCTCCGGGTTCGGATAGGGCGACGGGAAGGCGTCCTTCGGCTCGCCCGGACGCTCATACATGTCGCCGGCGGAGTCCGGACCGTCCACAACGGTGATCTCCGCGGCAAGCGCCTTGACCTGGCCTTCCGAAAATTCCGGCCCGCCCGGCTCGGCGAGATTGCGGAACTTCACATATTCCATCGAGTGGCAGACGGCGCAGACTTCCTTGTAGACCTTGTAGCCACGGCGCAGCGCGTCGCGGTCATAAGTGCCGAACATGCCTTCGAACGACCAGTCGACATGGATCGGCTCGACTTCGCCTTCGGCAGCCTGAACGGAAGGGGCCGCGAAGCTGAACCCGATGGCGGCGACCGCCGCCAGCGAGACGAGCCGGGCCTTGCGCGAGATATTCATCATCTTGGTTTTCACTTTCGCGTTCCCCTAACTCGTTGCCTTTTCCTGCCTCGTTCCCGGCAGCACCGACGCGGCGATGCTTTCGGGCAGAGGCTTCGGCTTCTCAATCAGCCCCAGCACGGGGAAGAGAATGATGAAGTGCGCGAAGTAGTAGATCGTCAGGATGCGCGAGAGATCGGTGACGTCGAAGCCGCCATCGCCGACCGCGATCAGGATCTTGTCGGGCGACTGGCCGCCGCAATAGCCGAGCCCGATGCAGACCGCGACGAAGATCCAGAAGAACTGCTTGAACAGCGGACGGAACCGCGCCGAGCGAACCTTGGACGTGTCGAGCCAGGGCAGCACGAAGAGGATCGCGATGGCGCCGAACATCAGCACCACGCCGCCGAGCTTGTCCGGCACGGCGCGCAGGATCGCGTAGAACGGCAGCAGATACCATTCCGGCACGATATGCGCGGGCGTCGAAAGCGGGTTGGCGACGATGTAGTTGTCCGGCTCGCCGAGGCCGTTCGGATTGTAGAAGACGAAATAGGCGAACAGGATCGCAAAGAGCGCGAGGCCGAAGGCATCCTTGATGGTCGCATAGGGCGTGAAGGGGATCGTGTCCTTCTTCGGGTCCTTGACCTCGATGCCCGCCGGATTGCCCTGCCCCGACACATGCAGCGCCCAGACGTGAAGGATCACGACGCCGGCGATGAGGAAGGGGAAGAGGTAATGCAGCGAGAAGAAGCGGTTGAGCGTCGGATCGCCGACCGAGAAACCGCCCCAGAGCCAGGTGCGCAGGCTCTCGCCGACCAGCGGAATGGCGCCGAACAGGTTGGTGATGACGGTGGCGCCCCAGAAGCTCATCTGGCCCCACGGCAGCACGTAGCCGAAGAAGGCGGTCGCCATCATCAGCAGATAGATGAGTACGCCGAGAATCCACAGCACTTCGCGCGGCGCCTTGTAGGAACCGTAATAGAGACCGCGGAACATGTGGATATAGACGGCGATGAAGAACATCGACGCGCCGTTTGAATGAACGTAGCGGATGAGCCAGCCGTAATTCACGTCGCGCATGATGTGCTCGACGCTGGCGAAGGCGAGTTCGGTGGTCGGCACGTAATGCATCGCAAGCACGATGCCGGTGACGATCTGAACCGCGAGGCAGAAAGTCAGGATGCCGCCGAAGGTCCACCAGTAGTTGAGATTACGCGGCGTCGGGTAATCGACGAAGCTGTCATTGACGAGACGCATGATCGGCAGGCGCTCGTCCATCCAGCGGGAAAACCCGTTGCCGGGCGTATAGGTGCTTTGATGGCTCATCTTTTTTATGCCCCTCAGCCGATCTTGATTCTGGTGTCGGAGATGAACGCATAGGGCGGCACCTCCAGATTGGTCGGCGCGGGGCCTTTGCGGATGCGGCCCGAGGTATCGTAGACCGAGCCGTGGCAGGGGCAGAAGTAACCGTCATACTCGCCGCGATAGGCGAGCGGCACGCAGCCGAGATGGGTGCAGATGCCGATGACGACGAGCCACTGCTTGTCCACCTCGCCGTTGGGACCGGCCACGAGCCGCTCTGCATCGGTCTGCGGATCGGGCAGCGTCGCCACATCCACGCTTTCGGCGGCGGCGATTTCGGCTTCCGTGCGGTGACGCACGAAGACCGGCTTGCCGCGCCACTTGAACGTGGTTTCCTGGCCGACGGGAATGTTGGAAATATCGACTTCGATGGATGCCAGCGCGAGAACGGACGCGTCGGGGTTCATCTGGTCGATGAGCGGCCAGACCGTGAAAGCCGCGCCGACGGCGGCAAGCGATCCGGTGGCCACATAAAGGAAATCGCGCCGTGTCGGCTCGACCGCGTGGATATCTGCCACGGTTCAGGTCTCCTCGTTGAATAGGTCGAAAGCCGCGTTCGCCGCCGCTGATTGGCGGCACCCCCAGGACAGGGGCTCCCCCGAGGAGGATGAGCTCGGCACGGCGTTTCAAAACACCCGTTACATCGGTCGAAAGCGTTACGAATCCCCCGCTTTCGCCCCATGCGTTGCGTGGTTTTGTGGCATCCAATCGGCGCATTGTCCAGCCCCGCCCGCCCTGTGGCAGGATGACGCATCGCCGCACCTGACGCCCCCATGACCGGGCCACGGTTTAAGGTCACGCGCAATCTGTACAGAAGGCTCGTTTCCATGCGTCTTGCGCTATACGAACCGGACATTCCACCCAATGTCGGAACGCTGATCCGGCTGGGGGCCTGCCTCGGGGTTCCCGTCCATATCATCGAGCCATGCGGCTTTCCCTGGAGCGACCGCGACCTTAAACGCGCGGCGATGGACTATGGCGCGCTGGCCGATGTGACCCGTCATGCCTCATGGGCGGCATTCGCCGAGACCCGGACTGCGGCGTCGCGCCTCATTCTCCTCACCACCAAAACCCATAATAATTTTATGGATTTCACGTTTCGCCCCGGCGACACGCTGCTGATCGGGCGCGAAAGCGCCGGCGTCCCCGCCGAGGTTCACGACGCGGCGGATGCGCGGGTGACGATCCCCATGCGGCCCCCTGCCCGCTCGCTGAACATGGCGGTGGCCGCCTCGATGGTACTGACGGAGGCCCTGCGCCAGACCGGCGGCTTTCCGGGGGCGGGCGAAATCGAAAGGTGAAGTCGCGCGTCAACGCGGCTAAGAGAGGTAACAGGATGACGATGCTGCAGCGGAATGTACCGGCAATGGACAAGACAGACGGCACGACGGAGCGCAAGGCGCGCGCGGAAAGCTGGTTCCGCGAATTGCGCGACCTGATCTGCGCCGAATTCGAGAAGCTCGAAGACGAGTTGACAGGCACTTTCGCGGACCGCCCGGCGGGCCGCTTCGAGCGCACGCCCTGGAAGCGCGGCGACGGCTCACGCGACGAGGGCGGCGGAGAGATGTCGGTCATGCATGGCCGCGTCTTCGAGAAGGTCGGCGTCCACATCTCGACCGTGCATGGCGAATTTTCCGAAGACTTCCGCAAGCAGATGCAGGGCGCGGAAGAAGACCCGCGCTTCTGGGCGAGCGGCATTTCGCTGATCGCCCATATGCAGAACCCGCGCGTGCCCGCCGTTCACATGAACACGCGGCATGTCTACACGACGAAGAGCTGGTTCGGCGGCGGCGGCGACCTGACGCCGGTGCTCGACGTGCAGCGCCGCGACGATCATCCGGACACGGTGGATTTCCACGCTGCCTACAAGCGCGCCTGCGACAGGCACGATGCGGACTACTATCCGAAGTTCAAGAAGTGGTGCGACGAATATTTCTTCCTGCCCCACCGCAACGAACCGCGCGGCACCGGCGGCATTTTCTACGATCATCACAATTCCGGCGACTGGGAGAAGGACTTCGCCTTCACGCAGGATGTCGGCCGCGCCTTCCTCGAGATTTATCCCGAACTCGTCCGCCGCCACATGAACGAAGCCTGGACGGAAGCGGAGCGCGAGGAACAGCTCGTGCGGCGCGGCCGCTATGTCGAATTCAACCTGCTCTATGACAGGGGCACGGTGTTCGGCCTGAAGACGGGTGGCAATGTGAACTCGATATTGTCGTCGATGCCGCCCGCGGTGAAGTGGCCGTGAAGCAAGTTTAAAAAAGAAATGTCATCCCGGCACTTGTTGCCGGGACCCAATCCACGTTGAGGCAAAACGGAAGGCCAATGGGTCCCGGGAATAAATCCCGGGATGACACTCTTCTATTCTTCTCTATTCTTCCTCCGCGATCACCGCGCGGAGCGAGGATTTGAGCGTGCCTTTGGAGGCGAAGTCCCAATCGCCGCCATAGAGAATGTCGTCGACGAGCCAGCGCCGGTCTTCCGGTCCGCCATTCGCGACGAGGACCAGCCGGTCCGTCCACTGCACCGGCTCTTCCGCCTCATGCGCCAGCATCGCCTCGCATTGCATGCGTCGCTCGTCGCCATCGCAGGTGCCGATTTCGTAGGCCGTCGCCCCTTCGAACAGCGAGGAGAAGATGTCGCCCTGCAGATAAGGCGGCTCGGAATTGTTCACGCGCTCGGTATGGCGGCGTTCGGCCTCAGCGGCCTGCGAGAGCAGGCTGTCGAGATCGGAGGAAATGACGGGACGGAGACGCGCCCTCATATCCGCATCCGGCACGCCGCTGCTGCGCGCGCTCAACACGATGTCGTAGAAGACGGCCGCCGCCCGCAACGCATCCGCCTCCGGTTTCGCCTCGCCGCAAGCGGCGAGCATGAAGCCAAGGGCGAACAGCAGAAGGGGGCGGAGCGTGCGCATCAGTAGATCACCCGGATGTTGCCGGCTTCGCGCCGGAGCCCTTCCTCGGCCGCCTCGCCGATATTGTCCTCGCAGAGAACGCCGCGAAGCAGCGCCTCATGGCCGGGATAGCCGGCATTATAGAGAACCGGTTTGCCGACGGCGGTGCGGAAGGCAATGCAGGTGCGCTCGCCCGACGAGACGAAGGCATAGGTCATGGGACCGCCGGGCACATTTTTCTCGCGGATCGCGGGCTTCGCGCCATCCTGCGGAATGCCGTCTATTTCCAGCCGCTGGAACCAGCGATGGAAATCGACCGGATGGCTGTCGCGAAAGGCGAGCGC
Organism: Parvibaculum lavamentivorans DS-1; assembly: GCF_000017565.1. Lineage (NCBI taxonomy): Bacteria > Pseudomonadati > Pseudomonadota > Alphaproteobacteria > Hyphomicrobiales > Parvibaculaceae > Parvibaculum > Parvibaculum lavamentivorans. Next base: position 2,413,982 of record NC_009719.1, on the reverse strand, counting down.
GGTGCTTTCCGCGTAGAAGAGGACGACATGGCCATTGTCCAGCGTCACCACCTCGCCATAGCGGTCGCGCTCCATCACGGCCCAGTCCACCGGACGAAGCTGCGTGCCGGAAAAATCGACACGGCTTTCACCTTCCGCGATGGGCTTCAATTCGATATCCGCCCATGCGGAGGCAGCGGCAAACAGGACGCCGCCCAGAACAGCAACGAAACCAAGAGATTTCATCGTCTCCTCCCCGCCTTGAAGCAGAAGCCTAGCAAGCGGGGATTTAACCGTAAACGGATGATTTCAGGCGCTTCAGTAAACCGTTGCCTGCACGATCGCCTTCAGCCGCTCGATGATCGAGAATTCATCGTCGATGAAATCGCTGTCGATCCACCATTCCTCGACTTCGTCGCGGATACGGCCGATTTGCGGGCCTTCAGGGACCCCCGCCGCCTTGATCATCTCGCCGGTGAGCGGCAGGACGGGCTTCTCCCAGCTATCGGCCATGGCGAGCATGGCGCGCCACTGGAAAGCGTTATGGCCGCGCCTGTCTTCCGCCCAGCCGAGCGAGACGCGGTCCTTGAAGAGCTGCAGGCCCATCTGATAGAGCGCGCGCCGCACCTCGCGCATCGAGAGATAACAGACGATTTTCGTGGTGTCGGTGAGCATGGCGATGAGACGGTCGCGGTCCCGGTTGGAGAGCTTCAGCCGCGCGGCCAATGCCTCGACGCCCGCCTTGTCGAGATCGAGCATGGCACCGAGACGGAGAACGGGATCGGGCTTCTGCACGAAGAGCTGCTGCGCTTCGATTTCGACCAGCTTCTCGAAACGGTCGAGACGGCTCGCCTCCGGCAGCACGATCTGGAGAATGCCCGCCGCCGCCATCTGGCGGAACGCGGCGGCCGCATTGTCGGCGGTGATGGTCTTGAAGAGCTCGTCGCGCACGCGCTCGCCGGACAATTGCCGCAAGCCCTCGCGTTCCTCGGCGGCGGCGCGAAGCCCCGCCTCGTCGGGCTCGCCCTTGCCATACCAGGCATGAAACCGGAAGAAGCGCAGGATGCGGAGATAATCCTCGCGGATGCGCTCATGCGCGTCGCCGATGAAGCGGACGCGGCGCGCCTTGAGGTCGGCCAACCCGCCAAGCGGATCGTGGATCGTTCCGTCCGCATCGCCATAAAGCGCGTTCATCGTGAAATCGCGGCGCCCGGCATCGGCGGTCCAGTCCTCGGTGAAGGCCACATCGGCGCGGCGGCCATCCGTCTTCACATCGACACGGAGCGTGGTGATCTCGAAATGGCGCGTCGGCGTTACCGCCGTGATCGTGCCATGGTCGATACCCGTCGGCACAACCTTGATGCCCTTGGCCTCAAGCAGCGCCTTCGCCGCATCCGGCGTTTCGGTGGTGGCGATGTCGATGTCGGATACCGGCTCGCCCATGAGCTGGTTGCGCACCGCGCCGCCGACGAACCGCGCCGTGCCGCCCTTCGCGGCAAGGGCCTCCATGACGGCGCGCGTATCGGGCTCGTTGAGCCATGCGGCACGGGCAAGGGAATTTTCAGCGGTCATCGGCGCACAGCCTCCAGCGTTTTTTATATTGCCCTAGATATAGGACGCGCCAGCCGCCCTGTCTCGCAAGGCGGCCCGCCTGGGGCATTCAGTCGCCATAGAGCCTGTCATACATGTTTTTGAGCATGCCGGCCGTCGCGCCCCAGATGTAGTGGCCATTATAGGGCATGGCGTAATATTCGCGCCGCCGCCCGCGCCACACCGCGCTGTGGCGCTGGTGATTGCCGGGGTTCATGAGGAAGTCGAGCGGCACCTCGAAGGCCTCCGCCACCTCGTCCGGCGAGATGGTAAGGGTGAAACCGGGGCGCACAAAGGCGACGACCGGCAGGATGCGGAAGCCCGTGCCGGTCTCATAGGCGTCGAGATAGCCTGCCACCTCGACATGGGCGGGATCGAGCCCCACTTCCTCCTCCGCCTCGCGGATGGCGGCTTCGGCCGCCGTCTCGTCCGGTTCGATCTTGCCGCCCGGAAAGGCGACCTGTCCCGAATGGGTGCCGAGATGATCGGCGCGGCGCGTCAGCAGGATATTCGGCCCATGCGCATGCTCGATGACGCCGACAAGAACAGCGGCGGCGCGCAGCGTCCCGCGCTCCTCCGGCTCGACCCAGACATTGCCGTCCGGCGGATTGAGATCATGGTCGCCCCGGAGGCGCGGCATGCCTTCAGGCGCCAGCAGCGCGGCAAGCGGCGGCGGCTCCCGGTCGGTCCGGGCGAGGATGCGGGACTTGTATTCCTTCATGAACGGTCGGCCTGACGGGCCATCTCCTCCGCCGGCATGAACGGAAAGAAGACGCCGCCGGACCAGACCCCGAACCACGCGCGTCCTTCATGCTCTTCTTCCACGCCGAGCGCCACGAGATCGTAGAAGATCGCGCGGTTGATGAGCGCATCGAGCCGGGCGCGGACATGGACGTAAGGGGCGGGCTCCCCGGTCTCCTTGTCGATCTCGAAGCGCATCGGATGGTCGGGGCCCGCCGTCGCGTCGTCGCCGACATTGGTGGTGAAGGTGAGGCGCTGCTCCCTGCCCTCGCCCTCGACTTTCATGGCGACTGCCAGAAAGGGCGCATCCTCGACCGTGATCCCCACCTTCTCGACCGGGGTCACGAGATAATATTTCCCGTCTTCGTCATGGCGCAGAACGGTGGAGAAAAGACGCACCAGCCGCTCGCGGCCGATCGGCGTTCCCATGTAGAACCAGGTGCCGTCCCGCGCGATCCGCATGTCGAGATCGCCGCAGAATTCCGGATTCCACAGGTGAACCGGCGGCAGGCCCTTCGCCTTCTTGCCCGCATCCTCGGCGGCGGCGAGACCCTTGAGCCCGCCCGGGGCACTGCCCGATTCGGACTTTTCCGCTTTTGTGCCGGTCTTTCCCGTCGAGGCGGCCATATTACTCTCCTCCCGCTGACATGATCGCCGATTTAATCCCTTACAGCCGGGAATCCGGCCATATTATCGTCAAGAAGCCCCGCGCCAATGGCGGCGCGGACAACGATACAGGATGTGGCGCGGTGACGGGCGGCAACGCACGTCACTCCTCTTATGTAGGTCAATGCAGACACTCAGTGAAGCCGACGGCTCCGCCGTCCAGGAAATCGAGGCCACCGGCGCGAAAATAGCGGCGGCTCGCGATGCGATCGGCGAAGTCATCTACGGCCAGGAACAGGTGATCGACCAGACGCTGGTGACGGTGCTGGCGGGCGGCCATGCGCTGCTTGTCGGCGTGCCCGGCCTCGCGAAGACGCTGCTCGTCCACACCATGGGCCATGTGCTCGGGCTGGACGACAAGCGCGTGCAGTTCACGCCCGACCTGATGCCCGCCGACATTCTGGGCTCCGAAGTGCTGGAAGAGAGCGACCAGGGCCATAGAAGCTTCCGCTTCATCAAGGGCCCGGTCTTCTGCCAGTTGCTGATGGCCGACGAAATCAACCGCGCGAGCCCGCGCACCCAGTCGGCGCTGCTGCAGGCGATGCAGGAAAAGCAGGTGACGGTGGCGGGCGTCCGCTACGAGCTGCCCGCCCCCTTCCATGTGCTCGCGACGCAGAACCCGCTGGAGCAGGAAGGCACCTACCCGCTGCCCGAAGCCCAGCTCGACCGCTTCCTGATGCAGATCGACGTGAACTATCCCGACCTCGAATCCGAGCGCCGCATGCTGCTCAGCACGACGGGCGAAACCGTCGCGGCGGCGCGCGCGGCCATGACGGTGGAAGATCTGATGGCGGCTCAGCGCCTCGTGCGCCGCGTGCCCGTGGGCGAAAAGGTCGTGAACGCAATCCTTGAGCTTGTGCGTGCCGCCCGCCCCGAAGAGGGAGCATCCGAAGAAGTAGAGCGCCATGTCGCCTGGGGGCCCGGCCCGCGCGCCAGCCAGTCGCTGATGCTCGCCGTTCGCGCCCGCGCGCTGATCGACGGCCGCTTCTCCCCCTCGATCGAAGACGTAACGGCGCTTGCCGCCCCCGTTCTGCGCCATCGCATGGCGCTCAACTTCTCGGCCCGCGCCGAAGGCGTTACCGTCAGCGGCGTCATCGACAGGCTCTGCCGGAATATCGGCTGAACAAGAGACAGAAATGAGCCTAATCCGATCAAACGCGGCCCCTTCCGGCGCGATCGGTCTGCGCGAGCAGGCGGAAGCGCTTTCGGAGGCAATGCCACCGCTCGTGACCGAGGCCGAACACGTCGCCTCGACGGTCGCACAGGGCGTGCATGGCCGCCGCCGCATCGGCATGGGCGAAACCTTCTGGCAGTTCCGCCGCTTCCGCGAAGGCGACACCGCCTCCTCCGTCGACTGGCGCCATTCGGCACGCTCGGCGCATCTCTTCGTCCGCGAAACGGAGCGCGAGGCCGCCGAAAGCATCTGGATCTGGCGGGACGGTTCCGCCTCGATGGACTACGCCTCCGAATTCGCGCCCTGCACCAAGAAAGACCGCGCCACCGTGCTCGCGCTCGCGCTCTCCTCCTTGCTCATTCAGGGCGGCGAAAGCGTGGCGCCGCTTGGCGCCGGCTTCGCGCCGGTGCCGGGCCGCGTCGCCCTTCGCCGCATGGCACATGCGCTGCTCGACGCGCAGCCCCTGGATGAAGCGGCGGCAAGTGCGGAAAGCGGCGCGCGCGAAAGCCTGCCGCCGCCCGAGCATCTGCCGCGCTATGCGCAGGTCGTGCTCATCAGCGACTTTCTTTCGCCGCCCGAGGAAATCGTCGCCCGCATCAAGAGCTACGCCGCCGAAGGCATTCGAGGCCATATGATCCAGGTGCTGGACCCGGCGGAGGAAGACCTGCCCTTCAGCGGCCGCACCGAATTCGAAGGCGTCGAGGAAGACATCCGCCTGATGATCGGCCGCGCACAGAACCTTCGCGAGGCCTATCACCAGCGGCTTGAAATTCACCGCAACCGCATCATCGAGACGGCGCGGCGCATCAACTTCACCTTTGCGACGCACCGCACCGACCGCGTGCCGCAAACGGCGCTGCTCGCGCTTTATGGCGCGCTCTCCGGCGCCATCGCCGCGCGCAAGCCGCCGCGGGCGGGCGTCTAGATCATGCTGCAACTCGGGCCCCTCGCCTTCGCCAGCCCGTGGATGCTGCTCGGCCTCGCCGCGCTCCCGGCGATCTGGTGGCTGCTGCGGATCAGCCCGCCGCTGCCCAAGCGCGTGCGCTTTCCCGCCATCCGGCTCCTCGTCGGCCTTGCGCGCGAAGAGGAAACCCCGGCGCATACGCCCTTCTGGTTGCTGCTGCTGCGATTGCTGATCGCGGCACTGATCGTCTTCGCGCTGGCGGAGCCCTTGTGGAACCCGGCGCCGCGCATTGCCGGTTCGGGGCCGCTGCTCATCGTCACCGACAATGGCTGGGCTGCAGCCGCGCATTGGAGCGAACGCCGCACCGCGATGGACGGGCTCATCGCCGAAGCACGCCGCGCCGACCGCCCGGTCCTCGTTGTCGGCACCGCGCCGGAGGCGAATGCGCCGGAACTGAATTTCGAAGCCGCCGACGATGCCGCCGCCCGCGCCCGCGCCATGCTGCCCAACCCGATTGAACCGGACCGCATCGCTCTCATCGAAAAACTCGAAGGCGGCACGACCCTGGCCAGCCGCAACGTCCAGACGGTCTGGATTAGCGACGGGCTGGACTATGGTGCCGCCGCCCAGTTCGGCGAGCGGCTCTCGGCGCTCGCAGGTGCCGGCGGGCTGACGCTCGTCGAACCGAAGCCGATGGCGCGCGCCCTCGCGCTGCTGCCGCCGGAAGATGGTGGCGGCGCGCTCACCGCCACGGTCGTTCGCGCCTTGGCAGGGGGCGCGAGGGAAGGCAGCGTCCGCGCGATAGGCAGTGAAGGCGGCGTTGTAAGCGAGGCACCCTTCCAGTTCGCCGGAGGGGATACGCGCGCCGCCGCGATATTCGAATTGCCGCTTGAACTGCGCAACCGCGTGGCCCGGCTGGAAATTAGCGGGGAAGCCTCGGCGGGCGCCGTCGTGCTTGCGGATGAACGCTGGCGCCGCCGCAGTCTCGGCATCGTATCCGGCGCGGGCGCGGAAGAGGCCCAACCGCTCCTCTCGGACGTCTATTATCTGCGCCGCGCGCTCGCACCTTACGTCGAGCTGCGCGAGACGGGCTCCGGGCGCAACACAAGCGAGACGATTGAAGAACTGCTCGCGTCGCCGCTTTCCGTTCTCGTGCTTGCCGATATCGGCAATCTCGGCGAAGACGATATCGCGCGCGTGCGCGAATGGGTGGAAGCGGGAGGCCTGCTGATCCGCTTCGCGGGCCCCCGTCTCGCCGAAGGGAGCGACGATCTCGTGCCCGTGCCGCTTCGCAGCGGCGGGCGGGCGCTGGGCGGCGCCCTGTCATGGAGCACGCCGCAGAACCTAGCCGCCTTCGAGGAGGGCAGTCCTTTCTTCGGTCTCGAGGTGCCCTCGGATGTCACCGTGTCGCGGCAGGTGCTGGCGGAACCAGCACCCGACCTCGCCGCCGCGACCTGGGCAAGGCTGAGCGACGGCACGCCCCTCGTCACAGCCGCCAGGCGCGGAAACGGCACCGTCATTCTCTTCCACGTAACGGCGAACCGCGACTGGTCGAACTTGCCGATCTCCGGCCTCTTCGTCGAAATGCTCCGCCGTTCCGTCGCCCTCTCGCAGGGAACGCCCGCCGCCGGTGAAGGCGCGGCCGGGGAATCGGGTGCGGCGGCGCGCGAACGTGAGCTCCTTTATCCGGTGGCGACGCTGGACGGCTTCGGACGTCTCGGCACACCGCCGGCGACCGCGACCGCGATTTCCGCCGAGCAGTTCGGCAGCGCCGAACGAAGCCCGCGCCACCCCCCCGGCCTCTACGGCACGGCAGCGAACCCGCAGGCGCTCAACCTCGCAACGCCCTCTCTCGAACTGAAGGCAATGCCCGAAATGTCCGGCATCGCCGAACGGCGCAATTTCGCGGGAAATGCGGAACTGCGTCTTGCCGCTTTCGCCTTCGCTATCGCGCTTCTCCTCGTCATCCTCGATACGGTGGCGGCCCTCTGGGTCACGGGATTGTTCGAGACCGAGAAAATCCGGCGCGTGCGTTTCGGCACCCGCATCGCACCCGTCATTCTGGCGGCCTTGTTCGTGCTGTCCGCCTTCGACGCGCGCGCGCAGGACAGAAACGCAGACCGCTTCGCGCTTCAGGCCTCGCTCGAAACGCGCCTTGCCTATGTCATCACCGGCGACCGGGAAATCGACGAAACCAGTGCGGCGGGCCTTGCCGGGTTGAGCCAGGTGCTGCGCGCGCGCACCGCCTTTGAACCGGGAGAACCGATGGGCGTCGACGTGACGCGCGACGAACTCGCTTTCTTCCCCGTGCTCTATTGGCCGATGTCCGAGGGACAGCAGACCCTTTCGCCGGAAGTGCTGGGCAAGATCAACGCCTATATGAAGAACGGCGGCACCATCCTCTTCGACACGCGCGACCAGGGCAGCGCCATAGGCGCCGCCGCGCCCGGCACGGAAACATTGCGCCGCCTGCTTGGCCGCCTCGACCTGCCGCCCATCGAGCCCGTCCCGGCCGATCACGTGCTGACGAAATCCTTCTATCTGATGCACAGCTTTCCCGGCCGCTGGCAGGGCGGACAAGTTTGGGTGGAGGCATCGCTTGCCGATGCGGGGAACCCCGCCAATGACGGCGTGTCCACCATCGTCGTCGGCTCGAACGATTACGCCGCCGCATGGGCGCGCGATGCGCGCGGACGCCCGCTCTATCCCGTATCGCCCGGCGGAGAGCGCCAGCGCGAAATGGCGGATCGCTTCGGCGTCAATCTCGTGATCTACGCGCTGACCGGCAACTACAAGGCCGATCAGGTCCACGTTCCCGCGCTTCTTGAGCGCCTCGGTCAATAGGAACGCGGGACATGGCCTGGAACATCGTTTTCGAACCCGTCATACCGGTCTTTCTCATTCTCGCGCTTGCCGTGCCGGGCGTCGTGGCCCTGCTCTATTCCGCCTATCGCCGCGCGCGGGGCGCGCCATGGCGCACATTGGCGCTTGCCATTCTCGTCGCCGCGCTCTTCAACCCCACCATCCGCAATGAAACGCGCGAGGCCGTGCCCGATGTCGCAGCCATCGTGGTCGATCGCAGCCAGAGCCAGAATATCGGCGCGCGCCCGGCGGAAACCTCCGAGGCGCTGGCGCGCATCGAGGAACGCCTCGCAAACGAGGACGGCATCGAAACGCGCATCGTGACGGCGCAGAACAATCCCGACGATGAAAACGGCACGGCGCTTTTCGCGGCGCTGGAAGAAGCCTTTGCCGATGTGCCGCGCGAAAGGATCGCGGGCGCCATCTTCATTACCGATGGCCAGGCGCATGACGTGCCGGCAAACGCCGCCGCGCTCGGCTTCGACGCGCCGGTCCATGGCGTCGTGATCGGCCGCAAGGACGAGAAGGACCGCCGCCTCCGCATCGTCGAGGCGCCGCGCTTCGGCATTGTCGGCGAGCCGGTGGAGCTTTCCTTCCGCGTCGATGAAACCTCCGCCGGAGACCAGCCGACCGGCGAAACCGCCGCCGTCATCGTAAAGGTGGACGGCGTCGAAACGGCAAGCGCCAATATCGCACTCGGCGAACCGGCAAGCCTGACGCTCGCGCTGACGCATGGCGGCCCGAACGTCATCGAGATCGACGTGGAAGAAGGCCCGGACGAACTCACCATGCTCAACAACCGCGCCGTTGTCGTCGCAAACGGCATCCGCGACCGGTTGCGCGTGCTGCTCGTCTCCGGCGAGCCGCATCCGGGCGAACGGACATGGCGCAACCTGCTGAAGTCAGACCCCTCCGTCGACCTCGTCCACTTCACGATTTTGCGCCCGCCTGAAAAGCAGGACGGCACGCCCATCGGCGAACTGTCGCTGATCGCCTTTCCGACGCGCGAACTCTTCGACGAAAAGCTCGACCAGTTCGACCTCATCATCTTCGACCGCTACAAGCGGCGCGGCGTGCTGCCGCTCGCCTATTTCCTGAATATCGTCGACTATGTGGAAAATGGCGGCGCCTTCCTCGCGGCGACGGGCCCCGCCTTCGCCTCGCCCTACTCGATCTACCGCACGCCGCTTGCCGCGATCCTGCCCGCCCAGCCGACGGGAGAAATCGCCACCGGCAGCTACAAGCCCGAAATCACCGAGACCGGCAAACGCCATCCCGTCACGGCGGACCTCCCCGGCAGCGAAACCTCGCCGCCCGCCTGGGGCCGCTGGTTCCGCACCATCGACGTGACGGCGGATCAGGGCGATGTCGTGATGGACACGCCGGACGGAAAGCCGCTGATGGTTCTCTCCCATGCCGGCGAAGGCCGCGTGGCGCAACTTCTCTCCGACCAGATCTGGCTCTGGTCGCGCGGCTATGAGGGCGGCGGCCCGCAGGCGGAACTTCTCCGCCGCCTCGCCCACTGGCTGATGAAGGAACCCGATCTCGAGGAGGAAAACCTCTCGGCCTCCGTGCAGAGCGGCATGTTGACGGTGCGCCGCCGCACCATGGCGAACGAGACGCCCCCCGCCACCATCGCCGCGCCCTCCGGCGCCACGCGCGAACTGGCGCTGGAGCAAACGGCCCCCGGCCGCTTCGAGGCTTCCATCGAGACGAAGGAGCTCGGCCTCTACCGCATAAGCCAGGGCGAGCTCACCGCCGTCGCCGCCTCCGGTCCGCTCAACCCGCGCGAATTCGCCGATGTCCGCGCCACCGCCAAAGCATTGCAGCCGATTGCCGATGCAAGTGGCGGCGGCATCTGGTGGGCGGGCGAGAATGCGGAGGATACGCCCGGCATCCGCTCCGTACGGGCGGGCCAGGATGCGGCGGGCGCGAACTGGATGGGCCTCCGCCGCAACGAGCAATATCTCGTCCACGCCGTGCATCAGGTGCCGCTGCTGACGGGCCCCCTCGCCCTCCTCCTCATTCTCGGCGCGCTCGCCCTCGCCTGGTGGCGCGAAGGTCGCTAGTGTTTCGGCACAGGGCTGCAGAGGGGTCAAAGTGAAAACATTCGCCATCTACGCCGCAACCGCACTCGCGGAGATCGCCGGCTGCTTCGCCTTCTGGGCTTGGCTCAAGCTCGACAAATCCGTCTGGTGGCTCGTGCCGGGCATGGCGGCCCTCGCCCTCTTCGCATGGCTGCTCACCCTTATCGAGAGCGAGGGCGCCGGGCGCGTCTATGCTGCCTATGGCGGTGTCTATATCGCGGCGTCGCTTCTCTGGCTCTGGGTCGCCGAAGGAAAGCAGCCCGATCACTGGGATATTTCCGGCGCGATGGTCTGCCTTGTCGGCACCGTCATGATCATCGCCGGACCGCGCTAGCGCTACTTGCCTTGCCCGCCGATCCCGCCTAGTTTGCCGATGTTATAATATTACAATCAGCGGCATCATGAGCCATCCGGCACCCACCCCCCGTCCTGAAACGTCTCCGCGCGCGACAGCCTTCGGCGCGGGCATCGCCGCGCGTCTCGGCATCGCGCTCGCCGCCATCGCCCTTCTCTGGCTTGCGGTCTTCTGGGCGCTCGCCTGATGAGCCCCTTCGCGCTCCCCGTGCCTGCCATCTCGATCGAGGACCTCACGGTCGCCTATGAGCGCGTGCCGGCCGTCCACCATCTCTCCGGCAGCTTCGCGCCCGGCAGCCTCACCGCCATTGTCGGCCCGAACGGTGCAGGCAAGAGCACGCTGCTGAAGGCGATAGCGGGCCTTGTCCCGCCAAGCGAAGGCCGCATCGGCGCGGGCGCGGCCATACGCGGCGCCATCGCCTATCTGCCGCAGCTCGCGGAAATCGACCGCAGCTTCCCGATCAGCGTCATCGACGCCGTCTCGCTCGGCCTCTGGCGCGAGGCCGGCCTCTTCCGCGCCATCACCAATGCCCATGTCGCGCGCGCCCGCGCCGCGCTCGCCGCGGTCGGCCTTGCCGGCTTTGAACGCCGCCATGTCGGCAGCCTCTCCGCCGGGCAATTGCAGCGCGCCCTTTTCGCGCGGCTGATGCTGCAGGATGCCGGCATCGTGCTGCTCGACGAGCCCTTCGCCGCCGTCGATGAACGCACCAGCGCCGACCTGATGGAACTCGTCGCCCGCTGGCATGGCGAAGGCCGCACCGTGATCGCCGTCCTGCACGACCTCGAACGTGTGCGCGGCGCTTTCTCCGAGACATTGCTGCTCGCCCGCGAGGCCATCGCCTGGGGGCCGACGGAAACCGTGCTGACGCCGGAAAATCTCCGCCGCGCCCGTTACATCTCCGACGGCTGGAGCGACGCGGCATGATCTACGCCACGCTCATCGAGCCCTTCGTCGAATATGGCTTCATGCGCCGCGCGCTGATCGCCTGCCTGGCGCTGGCGCTGGGCGGCGGCCCCATCGGCACCTTCCTCGTCCTGCGCCGCATGAGCCTGATGGGCGATGCCATGAGCCACGCCATATTGCCCGGCGCCGCCATCGGCTTTCTCGTGGCGGGCCTTTCCATCTGGTCCATGAGCATGGGCGGCCTTGTCGCCGGCCTCGCCGTCGTGCTGCTGGCGGGCCTCATCAGCCGCACCACGGCGCTGCGCGAGGATGCGAGTCTCGCCGGCTTCTATCTCATCAGCCTCGCGCTCGGCGTGCTCATCGTCTCCATGCGCGGCTCCAGCGTCGACCTGCTGCATGTGCTTTTCGGCACCATCCTCTCGGTCACGGACGATGCGCTGCTGCTGATCGCCTCCATCGCCAGCCTGACGCTGGTGACGCTCGCCTTGATCTATCGCCCGCTGGTGATCGAATGTTTCGATCCGGCCTTCCTCCGCGCCACCACGGGCGGCGGCACTTTCTATCACCTGATCTTCCTGATCCTGGTGGTGGTGAACCTCGTCGCCGGTTTTCAGGCGCTCGGCACCTTGATGGCGCTCGGCCTCATGATGCTGCCTGCCGCCGCCGCGCGCTTCTGGGCGGGCGCCGTCTGGTCGCTCTGCGCCCTCTCCATTGTGCTCGCCTTCCTCTCCGGCCTGATCGGCCTTCTCGTCTCCTACAATCTGAGCCTGCCCTCCGGCCCCTCGATTATTCTCACGGCAGGCATCTTTTATGTCGGTTCGATCGTTCTTGGTACGCGTGACAGCCTGCGCACCCGCTATTTCCCGAGGGCTCATTTCCACGACTGAGGGAGCTTCCCCATGACGTCCCTGAAAACCATCTGCGCCGCCCTTGCCGCATCGCTCCTGTTTTTCGCCGCGCCCGCCACGGCCGAACCGCTGAAAGTGGTGGCGAGCTTCAGCATTCTCGGCGACATCGCGCGCGAGATCGGCGGCGACCGGACGGATGTGGCGGTGCTTGTCGGCCCCGATGGCGATGCCCATTCCTTCGAGCCGGGCCCCGCCGATGCAAGCGCGCTGGCGGATGCCGATGTGCTGGTGCTGAACGGCCTCGGCTTCGAGCCCTGGATGGTCCGCCTCGCCGCCGCCGCGCGCAGCAAGGCGAAATATGTCACGGCAAGCTTCGGCGTCGGCCCACGCCGCCTCGGCGAAAACGCGCATAGTCACGGCCATGATGATGACCATGACCACGACCACGACCACGACCATGACAAAAAGAATCACGACGAAGACGGCTACCCGAAAACGGCCCGCGACTTCGATCCCCATGCCTGGCAGAACCTCGCAAACGGCATGATCTACGCGCAGAACATCGCGGATGGCTTCGCGGAAGCCGATCCCGACAACGCGCTCTTCTACAAGGCGAATGCCGAGCGGTACATCGCCGAGCTGAAGGAACTCGACCGCTGGGTGAAATCGGAAATCGCCAAGGTGCCGGCGGAAAAGCGCAAGGTCATCGCCACGCATGACGCCTTCGGCTATTTCGGCGATGCCTATGGCGTCGAATTTCTCGCGCCTCTCGGCGTCGGCAATGAAGCGGAGCCGAGCGCGCAGGCGCTGGCGCGGCTGATCGACCAGATCCGCGCCGAAAACATCAAGGCGCTCTTCATCGAGAACATGTCGGACCCGCGCATGATGGAAACCATCGCCCGCGAAACCGGCGCAGAAATGGGCGGCGAACTCTATTCGGACGCGCTCTCCCCCGAAGGCGGCCCCGCCGCCACCTACATCGCCATGTTCCGCCACAACGTGCCTGTCCTCGTCAGCACGATGCAGAAGAACTGAACACCTCCCCCTCGCGGGGAGGTCGGAACGCGTCAGCGTTCCGGGTGGGGGGAAGCCGCATCAAGAGGCTTCACAATCGCGCCCCTCGCCCGCCCGAAGGCGCCGATGTCGAGCTCGCGGTAAAGCAGCCGCGACGGGTCGACTGGCCCCGGCATGGTGAGCCGTCCGGGCGGCACAGGGCCGAAGCCCACCCGTGCATAATAAGGCGCATCGCCGACAAGGATGACGAGCCGGTAGCCGAGCTTCTTCGCATCGGCCAGCCCCTTCTCCATCAGCTTGATGCCGCAGCCCTTGCCGCGCAGCCTCGGCTCGACGGCAAGCGGCCCGAGCATCAGCCCCGGCACGCCGCCGATCACGACCGGCCAGAAACTCAACGCACCCACCATGTGGCGCTCGCCATCCTCTTCCGAAAAGGCGACATAGCAAAGCTCCGGCACCGGATGATTGCCCTCGCGCAGTCGCTGCGCCGCCTTGGCATAGCGGCCGGGGCCGAATGAAAGGTCGAGCAGGGCTTCGATGGCCGGTCCGTGTTCGGGCCGTTCGGCTTCAATCTCAAACATGGGATTTCTCAATGGCGGCGACGATAGGGAGGATGCTCACCCGTCGCTGCCGCCGCTTCCGCGTTTCAGGCGGACAAGGGACGGATCGTGCGGGCAGGCGCAAAGCCGAGAGCCGCAAGGCCCTCGTCCATCTGTCGTCGTCGCTGCGAGACGCACCGCGCCATCTTGCCGATCCCGGTTCCCGGCAGGCCCCTGCGGCCCGCGCTCCCTCGAAGGACAAGGCGGATAGCATGGGAAAATCCGTGCGTAAAGCGGCTTTGCGCGGCCACCGGGCAGCGGGCGGGGCTAAAAAGGCTGGAACGGGCGGCCATCCATCGGCTAGCTTCCCCGCCAACAGGGAAAACCCGAGAGACAGGGAGAACGTCATGGGACTTCTGGAAGGCAAGGTCGTACTCGTCACCGGCGCGGCCGGCGGCATCGGCAGGGAATGCGCGCTGATCGCGGCGGCGCAGGGCGCGAAAGTCGTCGTGAACGATCTCGGCGGCAGCGTGAAGGGCGGCGATGCGGGCGATGCGAGCGCCGCGCAGAAGACCGTCGATGAAATCAAGAAGGCGGGCGGCGAAGCCGTCGCCAATTCCGACAGCGTCTCGATGAAGTCCGGCGCGGAAAACATGATCGCCCAGGCGCTCGACACCTTCGGCGGCCTTCACTCCATCATCAGCCCGGCCGGCATTCTCCGCGACGGCATGTTCCACAAGATGCCGGACGAGGACTGGGACGCCGTTCTCGAAGTCCATCTGAAGGGCAGCTACAACATCACCCGCGCGGCGATCAATCATTTCCGCGAAAAGGAAGAAGGCAATTTCGTCCTCTTCACCTCGACCTCCGGCCTCATCGGCAATATCGGCCAGGCGAACTACGCCGCCGCGAAGATGGGCATTGCCGGCCTCTCGCGCATCATCGCGATGGAAGGCGCGGCAAAGAACGTCCGCTCCAACATCATCGCGCCCTTCGCCTGGACGCGCATGATCGCCACCATTCCGGTGAAGGACGAAACGTCGGCAAAGCGCGTCGAGCGCATGAAGAATGCGATGCGCGCCGAACAGGTCGGCAATTTCGCCGTCGCCCTCGCCGCGCCGAGCTGCACCGCCAACGGCCAGATCTTCGCCGTGCGCGGCAATGAGCTGGTGCTCTTCTCGCAGCCCCGCCCCGTCAAGTCCGTCGCCCGCATCGACGGCTGGACCCCGGAAACCATCCTCTCCCACGCCTTCCCCGCCATGGAAGGCGGCTACACCGACCTCGGCGCAACCGGCGCCGTGTTCACCTGGGAACCGGTGTAAACTTCGCGCGATACCCAAAACGAAAAGGCGGACTACATGGTCCGCCTTTTTTTGTGATGATCCGTTAGTTTCGCATTTCATCACCAATGCCTCAGCCAAGTCACATACGGCCTCGCAGATGTCACACAACACGCCAAATGTTGGCCAATATGCATCCTCATTCTTCAAAGCGGTCAAGCTTCTCAGGACGATTGAAGCTGAACCTTTAGAGGTTAGCGTAGTCAAAGAACTGAATTACTTCATTCTCGGGGAAATTGTAAAAACTGAAAAGCTCCAGACGCGATTCAAAACTATGCGTCTTGCAGCCAATAAGGCTCGAAAGACGGGGCGACATTCAAAAGGTGTCGCAGCGTCGCTTCTAGAAAAAATTGAAAGAATTGATAAATGCATTGAAGCCTGCAGATATCGTATTTTCATTTGGAAGAGCTTCGGCGATGGGCTTGCGTACCTCTACATCTCCAAGTTCTCAATGAAGCACGCATTTTTTGATACCAGAAATTATGAACCTAAACTCACAGCTGGAATGATCCACGGCAAGGCTGGCCTGAAAAAAGAACTCGAGATTCTGGAACTCGCCTTTGAACACGGCTTGCCAGCTGTTTTGTGCGACATCACTAATACATTGAGACATGGTGACATATGCTTACTTGGAACGAACGATCCCTACTTGCTGGAAGTGAAGTCGGGGCGTGCTCACAATCAGCGAACCAAGCGGCAATCTGAAGCAATTGCACAGATTCATCTCTTCTTAGAGACAGACGAAGCTCTGAATTTTCGCGGCCAGCCAGGAAAAACAAGACGCGCCGCTCCTCCAGACGAAGTCACGCACCTAGATCAGCTCAACAGTTTCATAAGAGAGGCCAAACGGAACGGATATTGCGCAGCGCAACCGGAGGCGGGACTGACATATCTTGCAGTATACGGAGGAACGCCGGACTTCTCTAAAATTTGGTCGCTAGAACAAGCCGACAAAACGATAGTGTTTATTCTCAATGAGGCGAAGAACGACTTCGATTGGGCGCCTTACATGCCATTCACTTTGACAATTCGTGAGGCCCAACATCTTTTCGATTTCGTTATCGGCAACCTGATTTTGGTTGTGTCTGTCGATGTCGGCCATTTCGGAAAAATGCTAGAAATGCCCGGATGGCGCGTTACTTTTAACGCCATAGCTCCTACCATTTTTCAGTTTAGCCACAAAGAAAGCCAAACGCTCTTGGGCATTTCTCGAATCTTGTTTGCCCGCGTCGGATATGAATTTGTCTCCCTAGCTTCCGCCTCTAACACTTATAAGTTCTTAGTCGAAAGCGCTCATTCAGGCATGGGGAAGGATACAAATTCCGACGACTTGGTGGACATTGATGAGATGACACAAAAATATTTCCATTCCGACTTCAAAACTTTTTGGGAAGGAAAAGAATAGGACTTTGACATTTTAAAAAGTGAACATCTCATACTCCGCCCCCCAAGGCGCCTTCCCCGGTCCGAACTTCTCCACCGCGAAATCCACGAAAGCCCTCACCTTCGCGGGCAGGTGGCGGGAATGCGGATAGAGGACATGCAGCGTCAGCGGCGGCATCGACCAGTCTTCCAGCACGCGGACAAACGCGCGGCTCTTCATATGGTCGCAGCCGATGAAATCCGGCAGCAGCGCAAGGCCCGCCCCGGCGGCAATCGTCTCCAGCATCGCGTCTGCATTGTTGCAGAACATGCGGCCCTTCACTTCCACTTGTTCGCGCCGCCCGTCCTCATGCGTCATTTCCAGATGCGTCGGCCGCGCAAGCAGCGTGTAGAGCAGGAAATCATGGCCCGCGAGATCGGTGGGGCTTTTCGGCACGCCATGCTTCTCGAAATAGCCGGGCGCGCCGACGATATGCCGCTCCACCGGCGCGAGCTGCCGGGCGATCAGGCTTGAATCCGTAAGCGCCGAAACGCGCAAGCTTACGTCGAAACCTTCCTCTATGAGATCGACACGTCTGTCATTGAGCGTAAGGTCGACATTGAGATCGGGATATCGGGCGAGAAATTCCGGCATGACCGGCCCGAGCTGCCGGATACCGAAGGTCATCGGCGCGTTGACCCTGAGAAGGCCGCGCACCGCGCCCTCGACGCAGGTGGCCTCGTTTGCCGCCTCCGCCGCCTCCGCGACGATCCGCTGGGCACGCTCGAACACCACCCCTCCCGCCTCGGTCACACTGATGCGCCGCGTGGTGCGGTTCAGCAGGCGGACGCCGAGTTCATCTTCCAGCGTCGCCACATGGCGGCTGACCATGGATTTGGAAAGGCCCAGCGCATCGGCGGCGGCGGTGAAACCGCCAAGCTCCACGACCTTGGCATAAACCGCATAGCCATTGAGATCGACTGCCATCGTTCCTCTTTTAGCAACAATCTGTTCCTGAATAGGCCATTTGTATCAGGAAGAAAGCTAATTAGATAGATCACATCGAAGCCAACACGTCCCCAGCGGACAGTTCATGGAGGGTAAAATGACCGGCAAGACCAAAGTCCTGGTGCTCTATCACAGCTCCTACGGCCATATCGAAACGCTCGCAAAGGCCGTCGCCGAAGGCGCCGCCTCGCAGGCCGGCACCGAAGTCCTCCTGAAGCGCGTCCCCGAAACCATGCCCGCCGACGCGATGGCAAACGCCGGCATGAAGGTCGAGCAGGAGGCTCCCGTCGCCACCCCGCAGGAACTGGGCGATTACGACGCCGTTATCTTCGGCACGCCCACCCGCTTCGGCAACATGACGGGCCAGATGCGCACCTTCCTCGACCAGACGGGCGGGCTCTGGGCCAAGGGCGCGCTGGTCGGCAAGGTCGGCAGCGTCTTCACCTCCACCGGCACCGGCGGCGGCAACGAGACCACCATCACCTCGTTCCACACCAACCTCTTCCATCACGGCATGGTCGTTGTCGGCCTGCCTTATTCCGTCGGCACCGAACTTTTCGACATTTCGGAAGTGCGCGGCGGTTCGCCCTACGGCGCATCGACGCTGGCGGGCGGCGACGGCAAGCGGCAGCCGACCGAAAAGGAACTGAGCCTCGCGCGCAAGCAGGGCGCCCATGTGGCCTCCATCGCCGCGAAGCTGAAGGCCTGATCGCCTCAAACCAATCGCAACCAAAGGGGTCCGCGAGTATCGGACCCCGGACCCGGCCGGCCGGCTTCCCCCTCCCCGAGGCCGGCCGGGCCCCCAATTGAAGCCTCGAAAGGAGGCACCCAAATGATCGACATTCGCGATTTCAACAGCCTCGGCGGCGCCGACCATGGTTGGCTCACGGCGAAGCATCACTTCTCCTTCGCGAACTACCGCGACCCGGAAAGGTTTGGCTGGGGCAAGCTCCGCGTCTGGAACGACGACCTCATCCGCGCCGGCACCGGCTTCCCGCCGCATGGCCACCGCGACATGGAAATCATCACCTATGTCCGCGAAGGCGCGATCACGCATCGCGACCACCTGAACAATGAAGGCCGCACCGTTGCGGGCGATGTTCAGGTCATGTCGGCGGGCACCGGCATCCAGCATGAGGAATGGAACCTCGAGGACAAGGACACCCGCATCTTCCAGATCTGGATCGAACCGGCGAAGCAGGGCCTCCGTCCCCGCTGGGAAACGGCTTCCTTCCCGAAGGAAGACCGCAAGGGCCGTCTCGTGCCCCTCGCCAGCGGTAAGCCGGATGCGGTGGCTGAAGCCCTCTGGATCGCCCAGGACGCCGAGATCCTCGGCGCAACCCTGGACGCGGGCGCCGAAGTGACCCATCTCCTTGGCAAGGACCGCCTCGCCTATCTCGTGCCCGCGAAAGGCCGCGTCGAGGTGAACGGCATCGAAGTGACCGAGCGTTCCGGCGCCGCGATCCGCGATGTGGAAACGCTGACCATCCGCGCCCTCGACGATGCGGAATTCCTGCTGGTCGATCTTCCGCCGGAAGACTGACCGCGGTAACGAAAGGAAAGAAAATGGGACTTCTGGTAGACGGAAAATGGAGCGACAAAGGATACGACACCAAGTCGACCGGAGGCCGCTTCGTCCGCCAGGAGTCCTCTTTCCGCAACTGGGTGACGAAAGACGGCGCGCCCGGCCCCTCCGGCGAAGGCGGCTTCAAGGCCGAAGCCGGGCGCTACCATCTCTATGTCTCCCTCGCCTGCCCCTGGGCGCACCGCACCTTGATCTTCCGCAAGCTGAAAGGCCTTGAGGACAAGATCTCCCTCTCCGTCGTCGATCCCTTGATGCTGGAGGAAGGCTGGACGCTTCGCGACGCGGGCGGAGACGGCGCCACCATCGCCGACTTCGTGAACCACAAGACGCGCCTCTACGAGGTCTACCAGCTCGCCGACCCCGCCTATACCGGCCGCGTCACCGTTCCCGTCCTCTGGGACAAGAGCAAGGCCACCATCGTCTCGAACGAATCCGCCGACATCATCCGTATGCTGAACTCGGCCTTTGACGGCATCGAGGGCGTCAACGCCGCGCTCGATTTCTGCCCGGCGGGTCTCGTTGAAACGATCGACGCCATCAACGCCGCCGTCTACGACAAGGTGAACAACGGCGTCTACAAGGCCGGCTTCGCCACGGAGCAGAAAGTCTATGAGGACGCGGTGATGGCGCTCTTCGACCAGCTCGACCGGCTGGAAAGCCTGCTCTCCGAGCAACGCTATCTCGCGGGCGAGCGCCTCACCGAGGCCGACTGGCGGCTCTTCACGACGCTGGTGCGCTTCGATGCCGTCTATCACGGCCACTTCAAATGCAACCTGCGCCGCATCGCCGACTACAAGAACCTCTCGAACTACCTGCGCGAGCTCTACCAGGTGCCGGGCGTCGCGGAGACGGTGAACTTCCGCCACATCAAGCTGCACTATTACGGCAGCCATAAAACGATCAACCCCACCGGCATCATACCGGCGGGGCCAATCCTCGATCTCGACGCGCCGCATGACCGCGGCCGCTTCGGCGCCGTCTAGTCAGTCGTCTTCGCGCGTGGAAACGATCTCGTAGCTCTCCGGGTCGAGCTTCACGTCGAACTCGCGCCCCTTCTCGTCGCGCGCATCGTCCACTTCCCAGCGATTGTCGTCGAACTCGATCTCTTCCCAGCTCACATAGCCCGCCCCGCGCAGCACTTCCTCGATGCGCTCGCGCTCCTCGGCGGTCGGTGCGCGGTCGTCGGTGGCCAGCGCCGGCAGGCTCGTGGCCGGCACGGCAAGCAGCAGCGCCGCGGCAAATATTTTCGATTTCATGTGGGTCTCCTTTGCTTTCCTCCGGGGGGTGGAAATCATTGCAGCCTTTTATTGCGCTGCTGGAGCACGCGGTCGATGGCGAGCCCCTGGTTGCGGATTTCCTGATATCGCAAGGTGCGCGGCAGCGCGAAATGATAGGCACGCAATGCCGCATTGTCGGTCCGCCTCATCGCCCGGTCAACATCGGTGAAGACACAAGGATTGCCCTGATGGCTCGACCGCAGAAAGGCCTCGCAATAGCGAACCGCCGCGCGCACCGCGCGCGATTGTTCGTTGTCGAGCTCCGCCAGCGCCGCCCTGTCTTCGGGCAGCGCCATCCAGTTCACCTCATCCTGCGCCCAGGCGCTTGCGCCGAACAGGACACTCGCCGCCAGCACACCACCGAAGAGAATATGCCTCATGGTTTCCTCGCTGAAACATCGGCTCTCGCGGAGCCATAAACGGGAAAATGTGGCAGAAGAAAAGTAAACGCCCTTGCGCTACCAGAGTTCCACCGGCACGCGGCCTTCCATCACTTCGGCAATCCGCGCCCGCGTCGAGGCGGATGTCGCCTCCGGCAGCGATCCGGGCGAAAAGAAGCCGCTTTCCGCGATTTCCGGCGAGCGGCGCGGCACCATTTCGTAGCTCCCATGCGCCACCACATAAAGCGCCACATGGTCGGATTTGAACTCGCGGAAATTGGCGTATAGCCCCGCAAGCCGCGCCTCGCCTGTCACGATGACGCCCGCCTCCTCGTCAAGCTCCCGGCGGAGCGAGGTCAGCATCGTCTCGCCGCGCTCCACCCCGCCGCCCGGCAGATACCAGCCCGGAATATAGGTGTGCCGTATCAGGAGAACCCGCCCCTCCCCGTCGAAAACCATGCCGCGCACGCCCGCCGTCAGCGGCCGCCTGAGCCGCCAGTAAAGGCGCAGCAGCGGCCGGCCGGTTTTCCAGAGAAGGGCGCGCGGATGGGACATCGGCGGCAGCTTAGCGCGGCGGCCTTTAGATGTCGTCAACTCTCCCCCTCTAGTCTTGCGGATGAAGGCGCCGGCGGGCCGGCGAATGAAGGGGTTTGGGCAATCGGAATGGGCATTCTCTCGCGGTTGGGAGGCAAGGGAAAACTGGAAGCGCCACCGGCGGAGGAAACGCCGCCGGTAACGCAAGCCGCGCTTCAGCGCGCGCTGCGGGCAACGGCGCAGGCCTCCGGCTCGTTGACCGCCGCCGAGCTTGGCCAGCGCATCGCCACGGCGCTGAGCACCATCGAAACCTCGGTGCTCGCCATCGACGCCGTAACGGAGCGGCTGCGCGAGGCCGCCGAACTCGTCGCGGATGCCCGCCGCAACGACGATACCGGCCGCCGCGCCCTTCTCGCCGGCCGCTATGACGACCTCCGCTCGGAAATTGATGCCATCGTCGGCTCCGCCTCGCATAACCGGATCAATCTCATTTCCGGCCGCCGCATCGGCGGCAAACTGACGACCTTCGACATCGCGCTCGATGACAGCCAGCGTTCGGGCATCGCCATCCAGGTGGCGAACCTGACGACCGGCGAAGCCGGGCTCGCCCTCTCGCCGCCGCGCGAGGCCTTCGCGGATGACGCGGAAATCGACACCATCGCAAGCGAGATCGAAGCCGCCCGCGCCCGCGCCGCC
The DNA here is from genome assembly GCF_000017565.1 of Parvibaculum lavamentivorans DS-1. Taxonomy (NCBI): domain Bacteria; kingdom Pseudomonadati; phylum Pseudomonadota; class Alphaproteobacteria; order Hyphomicrobiales; family Parvibaculaceae; genus Parvibaculum; species Parvibaculum lavamentivorans. Next base: position 2,392,137 of record NC_009719.1, on the reverse strand, counting down.
GCCGTCAGCGACCGCTTCATGGATCACGCCGCGCTGATTTCCGACCGCCTTTCCCGCCTGCGCGACATCGCCGGCCCCCGCTCCATGGAAACGCACCTCCCCACCGGCGCCGACAGCGCCGAGCCGCCGCAGGCCGGCGAATATGAGCTCGACATGGCGCTGGTCGAGGACAAGCTGCGCGCCCTCGCCGACCGGCGGAAGAAGGACGGCGACGAAAACTGATCGCCCCAAAAGAAAAGAAACGTCTTCCCACCCTCCCCTTGGGGGAGGGTCAGAAAATTCAAGCGAAGCGCGGAATTTTATGGGGCGGGGTCGCGGCGCTCGCTCCAACCGCCCCCTCGGGAAGCACTCCCGAATTTCTTCCCAACCCCCGCGCCATGCTACATAAGGGCCCCACAGCAGGAGAGGCCCCATGTCCGTTTCCCCGCAAACGATTGCCGCCACCGGCCCCAATGCCGAACAGATCGACTATTGGAACGGCGATGCCGGCGACAAATGGGCCCAGAATCGGGACCGTCTCGACGCGATGCTGCAGCCCTTCTCCGAAGCGGTCCTGCGGCTCGCATCGGCAAAGCCGGGCGAGCGCGTTCTCGACATCGGCTGCGGCTGCGGCGCCACCACATTCGAGCTGGCGGCGCAGGCGGGAAGCGCGCTCGGCGTCGATATTTCCGCCCCCATGGTCGCTCGCGCGCGGGAGCGGGCGGCGGCGCTGAAAAGCCCGGCGGAATTCGCGCTGGCCGATGCCGCGACGCATCCCTTCGCGCCCGCCTCCTTCGACATTCTCGCCTCGCGTTTCGGCATCATGTTCTTTCTCGAGCCCGTCCCCGCCTTCGCGCATCTGCGCCAGGCGCTCGCTCCCGGCGGCCGCATCGCCTTTGTCTGCTGGCGGCCGCTGAAGGAGAACGCGTGGGTCTCCGTGCCGCTCTTCGCCGCCCTGCCTCATCTTCCGGCGCCTGAGCCCGCGACGCCCGGCGCCCCCGGCCCCTTCGCCTTCGACGATCCGGAGCGTTTTCGCCGCGTGTTGACGGAAGCAGGCTTCGGCTCCATCGCCATCGAACCGCATGACGCGCTCCTCTCGATGAGCGGAGAAGGCGACCCGGTGGAAACGGCGCTGCGGCAGACGCTTGAAATAGGCCCGCTTGCCCGTCTCCTGAAGGAGCAGGAAGAAGCGCCGCGCCGCCGCGCCGTCGATGCCGTACGCGAAGCCCTCGCCCGTCACGTTAAGGATGGCAAGGTCAGGCTGGGCGGCGCCGTGTGGCTCGTCACCGCCCGGGCATGAGCGGAAACCGGCGGAAATCCTGACGAAACCTTAAGTCCCCGGCCTGCCCCGGTTCCTTTTTCTTAAGACCTCCCCATTAAGGTTGACGCACGCATAGGGGTGCGGCCGCGAAAGCGCGCGTGAGTGGGCGGAAGTTGGGGGATAAGGCATGACGGATTCCGTTTTCGGGAAACTGAAAATTCTCGTCGTCGATGACAGCGCCTATATGCGTCATCTGTTGATGACGCTCCTTCAGGCGCTCGGCGTTCCCGAAGTCTATCTCGCGGTAAATGGCGACGAGGCGTGGGAAGCCTTCCGGCGCTACGAACCCGATCTCGTTATCACCGATGCCGCCATGCTGCCGGTCGACGGTTTCGACCTCGCAAAAAAATTGCGCAGCCTCAATGGCCGCGCGCTGGGCATGGTGCCGATCATCATGGTCTCCGGCCATACCGATCTCGCCTCCGTCGAGCGCGCCCGCGACATCGGCATCACCGAATTTCTTTCAAAGCCCATATCCGCGCGAAGCCTGTACGAACGCCTGATACAGGTCGTCGACAAGCCGCGTCCCTTCGTCGAGACGCCCACCTATCGCGGGCCCGATCGCCGTCGGCGCGAGCGCCCGTTTGAAGGCGTGGATCGTCGCGGATCGGTTGAATTGCTCTAGGAGTCGGGGGACATGATCGAACGTAGAACGCCATCCAAACTCGCTGGTTCCGAAGGCCTGGAAGACACGCCGCCTGCGGTAAAATTCGTCCGTGTGCCGTCGATTGCCGAACGCAAGCTGGGCTCCGACTACGTGGCCCCCATGCGCCTCGACCCGCGCGTCCTCGAACAGATGCAGGAAACGATCAAGGGCCTCGGCACGCGCTATGCGGAATCGCTGAAGGCGGAAGCCGCCATGCTCCAGGTTCTCGTCGAAGCGGGCTGCAGGAATGATGGCGGCGCGCGCGGCCGCCTCTATTCCATCGTCCACGACATGCGTGGCCTCGCCGGCACGTTCGGCCATTCCATGGTGGGCCGCTTCGCGGATTCGCTCTGCGGCTATCTGGAAAAAAGCGAGTTGGTCGACTGGAAGGAAGGAACCGTCATCCGCTTCCATATCGACGCCATTCGCGACGCCCTGGAAAATCCCGGCACCGACCCCGCCATCGCGCTGGAAACGCTCCATGCGCTTGAGCGCCTTGTCGAGACCGCCGCGCGGGAAGCGAGAAGCGTCGGATGACCGAAGTACCGACCAGCGCGGATGCCGGCTTCTTTCGCAAGCTCAGGGTGCTGATCGTCGATGACAGCATCGAGATGCGGCGTCTGCTGATCGCGTTGCTCGAATCCATGGAAGTCGGCGAGATCGTCGAGGCCCGCGACGGCGCGAAGGGACTTGAAGCCTTCGCCGCTCATCGTCCCGACATCATCATCACCGACGGATCGATGGTGCCGATGGACGGCTATGAAATGACGCGCCGGATAAGGGCCTCGGCGAGCGGCGAAGGTGCCAACCCCGATGTGCCGATCCTGATGATTTCCGGCCATATCGGCCGCGAGAATGTCGTCCATGCGCGCGACCAGGGCGTCACCGACTATCTGCCGAAGCCGCTTTCGGCGCCTGTGCTCTACGAAGCCATCGTCGCGGCGGCGTCGCGGCCCATCCACTTCGTCGAAAAGCCCGGTTATCGCGGCCCCTCGCCGACACGCCGCCTCGAAGCGCGCCAGCCGGGTAGCGACCCGCACTCCTGAATTCAGGTCACATCGGCGAGAAAGCGTTTCAGCAGCGCGTTTGTCTCCTCCGGCGCCTGCCAGAATGGCATGTGGCCCTGCCCCTTCAGAATATGAACCTTGCCGTCCCACAGGTTGCGGTAGTTGATGCTTCCGAGAAACGCGTTGTTGACGAAGGGCTCATGCTCGCCTGAAACCACCGCAAGCGGCAGCGGCGAGGTTTCCGCAATCTCGCGTCCGTCGAGATCGAGCCCGGCGGCAACCGATTGCAGCATCAGCGGCCGGAAGCGGCCATCCGCGCGCGAACAACCATCAATCATCCACGGTTCGGGCGCCGCATCGCCGCCGATTGTCTCGGCCGCATAGAGCGCCGCTTCCTCCTGCGTGAACGCATCCTTGAAGGTGAGCGCCATGTGTTCGCCGGGAAGAAACGCCTCGCCCATATCGGCGCCGCCCGCGGGCGGCGTGCCGGTGATCCACGCAGCCACCGTGCCCGGCCAGCGCGCCATCATTTCAAGCGCCGCATGGCCGCCAAGCGACCAGCCCACGGCCACCGCCTTGCCGATCCCGAGCGCATCGAGCAGCGCCATCGACGCATCGGCAAAACCGTGAATCGAATAGGTCTTTTCCGGCTCCGGCGCATTCGTGCTCTTGCCATGGCCCGGCAGGTCGAAGGCGATGCAGCGATAGTCGGCGCCGATGCCGCTCTCGAGCTGCTTTGCGAATATCTCCTTGCAGGAGGAATTGCCGTGGATGAAGAGGACCACGGGGCCCTTCCCGCCGCTTTCCGTATAGCTCAGCGTGCCATGCGCCGTTTCGACAGTGCCGGTCTTCATCTCGCCCCCAAAATCCCGCAAATCTGCGGCTTTTCCCGCCCCTTACCCGCCAAAAATGACAGAGGCGTCATTATTTTTTGCATCTATTAACCCCTGACCCTATATTGATATTCGAGGATTTAAGGGTGGCGAAACAAGAGGCAGGTTTCGTGCAGCCGGGCAAGGGTAGGAGGAATAATGACCAAGATCACGACCAATATCACGGTGGACTCGGCTTACGAGGCCGTCGCTCCCGACGATTTTCCGGCGATGATGGAAGTTGACCGCTACGGCAACCGTTCCACCGCCTTCGACAAGATCATCTCGGCGACCCACGATCATTTCTGGGACCCGATGGACAAGAAGTACATCGACTTCTCCGTCCCCTTCGACATGGAAAACGAGTACCTGATCGACCCCGAGCAGAACACCGACCTGAAGACCGCCGTCAAGGACAAGCTCGACGAGAAGCAGAAGATCAAGCTCGTCAATCTCGACGTGCAATGGGGTCTCTCCTCCATCCTTCACGGCGAAGCAGGCGCGCTGGCCTTGTCCGCGAGCCTCTGCCACATCCTGAAGGATCCGGGCGCGCAGGAATACGCCGCCAACCAGACGCGCGAGGAAGCCCGTCACGTGGCCGGCTTCTCCAACTACATCAAGGCCCGCTGGGGCAAGCCCGTGCCCGTCGGCCCGGCGCTCGGCAATGTGCTGACCGAACTCGTCAACACGCCGCTCGTCTGGAAGAAGCTCGTCGGCATGCAGATGCTTGTCGAAGGTCTCGCCATGGGCGCCTTCGCTTCCTTCTACAAATGGGGCCGCGACCCGCTGATGGTGAAGCTGATGCAGCTCACCATGACGGACGAAGCCTTCCATCACAAATTCGGAAAGATCTGGGCGGACCGCACCATTCCGAACCTGAAGGCGGAAGAACGCGACGCGATCGAGGACTGGGCCTGGGAAGTCTTCCAGATCCTGCTCTTCAACCTCGGCTCGCCTGAACAGAAGAAGCACATCTACGCCGCGGTCGGCCTCGACTGGGAATGGGTGCAGGGCGCGTTCATGGAAGCCCTGACGGACGTCCATATCCGCGAAAGCATGCAGGAATCCTCCAACATCTTCCGCGTGCTGATCAAGACGCTTCTCAAGGCCGGTATCATCACGAGCCGCACGGCGCCGAACTACGCCGCCTTCATCGACATGAAGGAGCTTTATGGCGAGAGCGACCGCATGATCGGCGACGACATCGCGGAAGAAGGCATCAAATACCTCCTCCAGCTCAACGGCCAGGGCAACCGCGCCTATTCGCTGGACAAGATGTCCGCCGCCGAATAACGGCAGCCGGCCGGAAACGAACAAGGCGGCAGCTCCGGTTGCCGCCTTTTTCTTTAGTCGTTGCGGCGGCGCGTGAAGCCTTCGACCAGCGTCTCGAGGCCGCGCCCATATATCTTCCGCGCCTCGGCCGGATCGTCCGCATTCGCAATCGCAAGCCCCGCCTGCATCAGCGCACCCGCGATCAGCGACGCGACCGGCTCCAGCGGTTGCGGCGCGAGCCAGCCCTCATCCACCAGATGCTGCAGCGCATGGGTCAGCATCGCCTGGTGAAGCGGCTCCTGCAGGTCTCGCCATTCGTTCCAGCCAAGCACCGCCGGTCCGTCGATCAGTACGATCTGCTTCACCTCCGCCCGCGAATAGACGTCGAGCAGCATTTGCGTTCCGACCATCAGGTCTTCGGTGTCATGCGTCACCCGCGCCATCGTCTCCTCGAAGACCTCATGGCCGATCTCATGCAGCATCGAAATGAACAGCGCCCTGAAGAGGTCCTGTTTGTCCGCGAACTGATAATAAAGCGCGCCGCGCGTCACCCCCGCCTCCCGGACGATCTCCTCGGTGCCCACCTCCCCATAGCCGCGCAGGCCGAAAAGGCGCCGGGCGGCGGCGAGCAACTGCTCCCGATTCTTGGAGGGCTTCTTGGCAGGGGCTGAACGGCTGACCGGCATGTTCATACGGGGTTTTCATACTGCTTGTATGATTTCAGAGCTTGGGCTATAGATTCATACATCCTGTATGAAAATTTCGGGCACGCAACCGAAAGCGGATCGGAGGGGGACTGAAGATGCAAAATCCGGCTTATGACGGTTCGGTGACAGTTCAATGACAGTCGCACCCCGCTGGCCCTTTTTTGCGGTCCTTTTCGTCGTCGCGGCCATCGCGGCCGGCAGCCTTTCCGCCTATGGATCCGGCCCCGAAGGCCTCCTCCATATCACCCGCTACACGGCGCGTTTCGCATTCCTGATCTTCATCATCGTCTTCAGCGCCGGCGCCCTGGCACAGCTTTTTCCATCCCCCGCCACCCTCTGGATGAAGAAAAACCGGCGCTATTTGGGCCTTTCCTTCGCTCTCGCCCACTTCCTCCACCTCGCCGCCATCATCTCCTACCACCGCGCCATCGGCGAAGTTCCAGGCCTCGTCACGCTCATCGGCGGCGGCGGCGCCTATGTCTTCATCGCCCTCCTCGCCGCCACATCCAACAACTGGTCGGTAAGGAAACTCGGCCCGAAACTCTGGCGCCGCCTGCACCTGACAGGCATCTCCTATGTCTGGCTGATTTTCATGAATTCCTACATCGGCCGCCTCATGAGCGACACGCCGCCTGAACCCAGATGGATATTTGCTGTAACCGCGGCACTCGGCTTTATCGCGCTTGGATTACGCATCGCCGCATGGCTGAAACGGCGCAAATCCGCGCCTCTCGCAGCGTGAGCGATCACGAGCTGTTGTTCGCCGTCCACCCGCCGCCATGCTACCTTCGGTCATCGAATATGATTGCTTCCGAGGTATCCCGGAATGCAAGGCGCGGTCGGCAAACTCGGCTATGGAACGCTCGCGGCAGGCGTCGCTCTGCTCGCGTCGATGCTCACCGATGCTGCTACCGCCAACATCTTTGGCGATGACGACCGCAGGGACATCGTCGCCGCGGACGATCTGAGCGGCGTCGGCACCATCGTCTGCGAAGGCACGACCCGCCGCCCGACCGCGTCTCTGGTCGCCCTGCCCGCCATCGCGCCCTCTCCCTACTACGATGTCATTGCCACAGTCGCCCACGCCTTTGTGGGCTCGAACGGACAGCTTCTCCAGCGCTGTGCATTCTGGCCGCAAGCAGACCCTGCGCTTGCGGCGGAAATTGTCTTTCTCGAAACCGGAACCCTCTCCCCCTACGGCAATTGGCACAACGACTGGGCGGTCGCCGTGCTTGATCGCCGCTTGCCGGAAACCTATTCGCGCCTCATCCCGCGCGTGCTCGACGAGGCAGGCGCGCAAAAAATGAGGAACGGCAGGGCCCGCTTCCTGCTCGCCGGCCACAACGGCGAACGCGGGCCGCTGCAGGTATCCGAAAATTGCGGCCCCGTGCCGAAACTCGGATCGCATCTCAACCGCTTCGATCCCCGCGTCTTCAATCACGATTGCGACATGATGCCCGGCTGGTCGGGCGGTCCGCTCATCCTCCGGGACGGCGGCGCGAGCTACCTCGTGGCGGTGAACTCGACCGAGGTGAACGCCATCACGCATATCGCCGGCCGCCCCTACAATGGCCGCATGAACCCCAACACGGCCGTCCGCCTGGACGGGCGGTTTCTGGCAACGGTCGAAAACCTGTTGCGCGCCGGCGCGCCCGGCACCGTCAAATGCCTCGTCGCAAGTGCGGACGAAACCCCCGCCCTTCCCTGCTGACGCAGGGAAAGCGGCGCCCGCCCGGTTGCGGGTGACCGGCCTGAGATTCCCTGTATATTGTCGCCAAAAGAATGACCCCAGCCGCCGGAGAAGCGGAGGGGAAAATAAATCCTGCTTTCTGGGAGGAAAGAAATGCCTTGGAATTTCGGGGACATCCTCGACGCCATTTCACCTGTCTTGCCACAGGACGCACCCGCCTTCGTTCACGGCGACCGTCGCATCACCTGGGGCGAAACGACGAAGCGCAGCAATAATCTTGCCCGCGCACTTATCGAACGCGGCGCGAAGCCGGGCGACAAGCTTGCCTTCTACATGCGCAACCGGCCCGAATATACGGAGCTGCTCGCCACCGCCTATAAAGCGCGCCTCACGCATGTGAACGTCAATTACCGCTACAAGCCCGACGAAGTCTTCTACATCTTCGACAATTCGGACGCGCAGACCGTCGTCTACGGCTCCGAGTTCCGCGACATCATCGAGGAAATCCGCCCGCGCCTGACAAAGGTGCAGACCTTCGTCGAAGTGAACGACGGCGGCGACATCGCGCCTTTTGCCGAACGCTACGAAACGCTGGCGACATCGGGCAGCGGCGAACAACTCGACATCAAACGCTCGCCCGACGACCTCCTCTTCATCTATACAGGCGGCACCACCGGCATGCCGAAAGGTGTCATGTGGCGTCACGACGATCTGCGCGAGGTGCAGCTCTCGGCATTGCGCCGTCTCGGCCCCGTACCGGAATCGCTGGATGCGCTCGTCGCCTCCATCAAGGAAGTCGGCCCCGCCGGTCCCATGATCCCCGCCTGCCCCCTCATGCACGGCACCGGCCTTCTCACCGCAAACGGCAACATGCTCTCGGGCGGCTGCGTCGTCACCCTAGACAATCAATCGCTGGACCCGCATGAGCTTTGGGCGGCGGTCGACCGCAACAAGGTCCAGCAGGTCGCTATCGTCGGCGACGCCTTCGCCAAGCCCATGCTTCGCGCGCTCGAGGAAGCACCGGGTAAATACGACCTCTCCAGCATCGTCACCATCATCTCGTCCGGCGTCATGTGGTCGACCGAGGTGAAGCGCGGCCTGCTGAAATACATGCCGAACGCGATCATGACCGACAGCTTCGGCGCGTCGGAAGCCGTCGGCCTCGGCTCGTCGCTGATGACGAAGGACGGCGAAATCGCCACCGCGAAATTTCAGATCGGCGAACGCTGCAAGGTCTTCGACGAGAACGACCAACCCGTCGAGCCGGGCTCCGGCACGCCGGGCTTCATCGCGCTCGGGGCGCCGATCCCGGTCGGCTACTACAAGGACCCGGAAAAAAGCGCCCGCACCTTCAAGACTGTGCGCGGCGAGCGCTATGCGATCCCCGGCGACTGGTGCACCGTCGAAACCGACGGCACGCTGACGCTGCTCGGCCGCGGTTCGGCCTGCATCAACACGGCGGGCGAAAAGGTCTATCCGGAAGAAGTCGAGGAAGTGCTGAAGCGACACCCCTCGATAGAGGACGCGCTCGTTGTCGGCCTTCCCGACGAGAAATGGGGACAGGCCGTTACCGGCGTCGTCAAGCTCAACAATGGCGCATCTTTCGACGAGGATGCCTTGCGCGCTCATGTGCGTGCGGCGCTTGCCGGTTACAAGACGCCAAAACGCATCCTGATCGGCACGGTCCCCTTCCGCGCTCCGAACGGCAAGGCCGATTACAAAACGGTCACTGAATTTGCAAAGCGTGAACTGGGCGCTGCCTGACGCTTCTGCAAAGAAGGGTTAAACGAGGCCGGTCCGTGACCGGTCTCGTTGCCGCCCGGCCGCCGGTTGCCCGAAACGGGACGGAAAAGTGCTTGCTGAAGCCCTTACCCGAAAGATCGTCGCGCCCCACCCTCCGATGCCGGTTGCCTGGCCGGAGGCTGTTGATATTGTGTCAGCCATAAGCAACTGACTTCGGGAAAGAGAAACATGGAAGCGCTGGAAAAATTCCGGAAAGAAACAAGGGCCTGGCTCGAGGAAAATTGCCCTGCCTCCATGAGAACACCAATGCCCGAGGAAGAGACGCCTTGGGGTGGGCGGAATGCGAAATGGCCGAACCCGGATTCAAAGGTCTGGCTTGACCGCATGGCTTCGCGCGGCTGGACCGCCCCCACATGGCCGAAGGAATATGGCGGCGGCGGTCTGAGCAAGGAAGAGAACCTGGTTCTCCAGCAGGAAATGCGGCGCCTCAAGGCGCGCGCGCCGCTCTCGAGCTTCGGTATCTGGATGCTTGGGCCTGCGCTGCTGGAATTCGCCAGTGAAGAACAGAAGAAAGAGCACCTGCCGAAAATCGTGCGTGGTGAAATCCGCTGGTGCCAAGGGTATTCCGAGCCGGGCGCCGGCTCGGATCTCGCCGGCCTGCAGACGAAATGCGAGGACAAGGGCGACCACTACCTCGTCAACGGTCAGAAAATCTGGACTTCCTATGCCGACAAGGCCGACTGGATTTTCTGTCTCGTTCGTACCGACCCGACAACCAAGCATGACGGCATCAGCTTTCTTTTGTTCGACATGATGTCGCCCGGTGTCGAAGCCCGCCCCATCAGCATGATCTCGGGAGCCTCGCCTTTCTGCGAGACCTTCTTCACCGACGTGAAAGTGCCCAAGGAAAATCTCGTGGGTCAGTTGAACAAGGGCTGGACCATTGCCAAACGGCTTCTGCAGCATGAACGCGAGATGATCTCCGGCATGGGGCTAGGCGGCGCGGGCTCTGGCGCAGGCCTTGGCGGGCTCGAACAGGTTGCGAAGGAATATTACGGCGAAGCGGACGGACGCATCGCCAGCCCGTCGCTTCGCGACCACATCACGCGCCAGAAGATGGACGGCAAGGCATTCGCGTTGACCCTGCAGCGCTCTGCGGAAGAGGCGAAGGCTGGACAAGGCCCCGGCGCGGCAACTTCGATTTTCAAATATTACGGGACCGAGTTGAACAAGCGCCGCTTCGAACTCCTGCTTGAGGTGATGGGCACCAAGGCACTGGGATGGGAAGGCGAAGGTTTTGACGAAAATGAAATCGGTGTCACCCGTTCGTGGCTTCGTTCGAAAGGAAATTCGATCGAGGGCGGCACAAGCGAGGTGCAGCTCAACGTGGTATCTAAGCGGGTGCTGGGCCTTCCCGACTGATCCCATCCAAATATGGACTTGGGGGCGCCTGAAAAGCGGCGCACCTCCGCTCTTCAAACAGAAACAATAAACATTCGGGTCGAGATGGCACTTGTACTTACTGAGGAGCAGCAGCTTCTCCGCGACACGGCGACACAGTTTTTTCAGGAAAGACTTCCGATCGCCAATCTGCGCAGCTTGCGCGATACGAAGGACCGGACGGGATTCGACCGCGACGCATGGAAAGAGATGTCCGATCTCGGCTTTGCCGGCATCATGATCTCTGAAAAATACGGCGGCACCGATTTCGGACCGGTCGGTCTCGGACTCGTGCTCGAACAGGCGGGCCGCACGCTTGCGGCGACGCCCCTCGTCTCCACGGTCCTGCTTTGCGGCTCTGCCGTGCAGCTGGCGGGCAACGCAACGCAGCGGCAGGATATTCTCTCAGCTATTGCGGCGGGCGATCGCGTGATGGCGCTGGCGCTTGAAGAGGGGCCGCACCATAACCCCACGCGCATCGCCACGAAGGCAGTTGCGGAAGGCTCATCCTACCGCATCAGCGGTTCAAAGACCTTTGTGCTGGATGGCCATGTTGCGGATCAGCTGATCGTGGTGGCGCGCACGAGCGGCGACAATAACGACCGCTCCGGCATCACCCTTTTCCTTGTCGATCCGAAAGCCGAAGGCGTGAAGATCACGCGTACGCTGATGGTCGACAGCCGGAACGCCGCCAATATCGAATTCAACAATGTTGCGGTGCCGGATGCGGCCGTATTGGGATCGGTGGATGGCGCCACCGACGTCCTGGGACAGGTGCTCGACATCGCGCGCATCGGCCTTTCCGCTGAAATGCTCGGGCTCACGCAAGAGGTTTTCGACACCACACTGGCTTATCTGAAGGAGCGCAAGCAATTCGGCAAGGTTATTGGCTCCTTTCAGGCGCTGCAGCACCGGATGGCGACACTCTTCGCGGAAATCGAACTCTGCCGCTCCGTTGTGCTGGACGCCCTCTCCGCAATCGAGGAGCGTCGTAACGACGTACCGCAGATTGCGAGCCTCGCGAAATCTCGTCTCTCGGACATTGCGACGCTAATGACAAATGAAGGCCTACAGATGCATGGCGGCATGGGCATGACCGATCAGTTTGACGTCGGTCTCTTCATGAAGCGTGCCCGCGTCGCGGCCGCCAGTTTCGGCGACGGAAATTTCCATCGTGATCGTTATGCAAGTCTTGAAGGCTACTGACCCGAAAGCGGCAAAATGAAGCGAAACAGGCGTACCGGCATCTCGACACTTCGCACAATGCTTTTCGTATTGGCGGCGTGTCTTGCGCCGATTCCGCCTGCTTCGGCCCATCCTCATGTCTGGATCGACATGGTGACTGCCCTCCAGTTCGACGAAGAAGGCCGCATCGCCGCGATCGAAGTCAGGTGGACATTCGACGAGTTCTACTCGGCCTTCGCCGTTGAAGGGGCGGAAAAAAAGAATGGCACTTATGAGGAAAGCTTACTGGCCGGGCTGACAAAAGTGAATCTCGAGAACTTGGCGGAGTACAACTACTTCGTGGAAATAACGGCGGATGGCGCGGCGGTGAAAACCGGCACCGCCCGCGATGGAAAATCCACATGGGACAATGAGAGCGGACGCCTGACGCTCGCGTTCATCGTACCGCTCGAGAAGCCGCGCGTCGCGACTGCAGCCTCTCCGGTAAAATTCCGCGTCTACGATCCTTCCTATTACATCTCGATCGACTATGTGAAGGAAGATCCGATAAGAATGAGCGGACCTCACGACGGATGCACCCTGACGACGGAGGTTCCGGATCAGGAAAACGTCTGGACGACGTTACCGGAAAGCGCCTTCGTGAATCCCTCGTCTCAACTGGGCGCCTACTTCGCCACCACTGCCGCTGTGACATGCACCGCAAAGACATGAAAAGCGTTCCACGGTGGTCATCTGCCATGACCCTGCTGTTGCTCACCTTGGCATTCACGGCAATCCCGGAAATTTCCGTTGCCCAGAATCCCCTCACCCTCCCGGGGGAGCAAGCGGCAGCTTCGCCTGGCACCGGCATTTTCAGCGGTGCCGCGCATTATATCATGACCATGCAGCAGGAATATTATCGCGCGATGGCGGCCGCCTTGCGCGCGGTCAACCTGCAGCAGTCCTTCACCGCCGTTTGGGGCCTTGTGTCCATTTCCTTTCTCTATGGCATTTTTCATGCCGCCGGCCCCGGTCACGGAAAGGTCATTGTGTCCTCATACATCCTGGCCGATGAGCGCGAGGTGAAGCGCGGCATTCTGATCGCCTTTCTCTCCGCCCTCGCGCAAGCAGCCACTGCGATCCTCGCGGTCGGCATCCTCGCCGTCATTCTCGGCTTCAGCCACCGCGCGACAACCGACATGGTTCCGCTGATCGAGCGTGCCAGTTTTGCGCTCATAGCCGGCGTCGGTGCGTGGCTGCTCTGGCGTGCCTTTCGGGGCGAGAATCATCATGAGCATGGCCATGTCCATCATGACCATGACCATGACACTCACGAGCATGATCACGCGCATATCCCGACACCTGCCGACATTCGGGCAGCAAAACGAAAGGGTGTTCGCGGCATGGCGGCCATGATCCTTTCAGTCGGCCTGAGGCCGTGCACAGGCGCTATTCTCGTGCTGCTTTTCGCGGTAACGCAGGGGGCTTTTTCCATAGGTGTTATGTCCGCCATTGTGATGTCGGTAGGCACTGCCATTACCGTTTCCGCCTTGGCGCTCATGACCGTATTTTCCAAACGGCTGGCGCTTCGTTTCGCCGGTGGAGTGGATAGTCCCTGGGCCCGGCGTGTCGAGCGGGGCCTCAAAATAGCAGGAGGCTCGGTAATATTGCTGTTCGGGATGATGCTGCTTGTCGCCTCCTTTACGCAGCCCCCACAACCCCTGCTATAGGCAAACGAGAGCGCCTATCGACAAGCTCCGGCCTCCGCCCCATACTGCGCCCACCCGCCGGAGATTCCGGCTTCCAGTCGAATGAACGAGCTAGAGAGACCGATGGCCGACGAGACCAGCACGAGCGACCTGCCCGAGCGCATTACCGTACTCGCGCGCGACTTCACACCTGCCGCAATGGAATTCCACCGGCGGAACATGAGCGAGAAGGGCTATCGTATGGAAGGCCAGATCGTTCAGCGCAAGTTCCAGATGATCGAAGGCATGGGCGCGCCGAAGGACCTCTTCGAAGGCGAACTTTTCTATGCCGTGACGTTCGTTCGGAAGAACATCGAAAAATAGGGCAGCTCCAGCGGGAGCGAAACCATGACAGCGCACCGCGACGGATTGCATCAAGACAACCATCGGACCAATGAACCATCCGTGACGCGATGGGTGTTGCTGCGCGACGTCGCTGTTTTTCAGGGCAAGCTCGTACTCGACAGTGTGAAGGATATTCTGCTTAGCCCCGTCTCTCTCGGCGCTGCCGTCATTTCGCTTTTCAATCGGGAGGGCGAAACAGGACGGCAGTTTTACGACACTCTCCATGCCGCAAGACGCGTCGAAGACTGGATCAATAAATACGGAGACGCAGATCGCGTTCCTCCGCCCGATTTCGCCATCAAGCGGGAGGGCGAGAGCGTCGACGGCCTTGTGTACCGGCTCGAAGAACTGGTGAAGCGCCAGTACGAACGCGGCGGCCTTACCGCAAGCGCCAAGGAAGCAATCGATCGCGCTCTCGACGCCGTGCATGAAAAGCTGCGCGGCCGCAGTTGAGCGGGCAGAATTCGCCAAAAAATGCCAGCTCATCACGATATTGTCCCTGAACAGAACGTCGGACAAATGGATTGACTTGCGGTTTTTTATCCTGTTGTCTTTCTGTGCAATCTATATTTTGGCCTGCCTTGGCTGCTTCGCCCTCAGGGCCTTTCAAGACTCCAAAACGAGGTTGTGCAACGCCGCGCGATGGGCGCGCGGTCAATCACGCATGTAAGTGCGTCAGGAGACTTAGAAATGGCTACAGGTGTTGTTAAGTGGTTCAACACGCAGAAGGGCTACGGCTTTATCCAGCCCTCCGATGGCGGTCGCGATGTGTTCGTGCATATCAGCGCCGTTGAGCGCGCGGGAATGAGCACGCTGAACGAAGGCCAGAAAATCAACTACGAGCTTGTGACCGAAAAGGGCAAGACCTCGGCGGCAAATCTCACAGTCGCCTGAATTTTACCTACCCGCGAAATTGGGATGGCCGGGCCTCGACCCGGCCATTTTCTTTTGAGCGATAGCTCATCGGCGTGAACGATGGCACTTGGCTTGGTTCGTTCTTTGGCCCTTCAAGATTATGGCAGGGAACCTTACATGGTGGCGTGAGTTACGATTTGTTACACGAAGATAAAGAGGCTCCCGCATGGAGAATTCCATTGGCCGTCCGAGCGGAAATCCAGGCAAACGAACGCCATCTTTCGCCGGAGCGGAGAAATTCACGGAGCTGAAGGAACGATACCTCTCCGTCCGCAATACGACAGAAGCATTGGCCGAACCGCTGAGCGCCGAAGACCAGACCATACAGTCGATGGTCGAAGCCAGCCCCACAAAATGGCATCGCGCGCATACGACCTGGTTCTTTGAGACCTTTCTTCTGCAGCCTCACGCCGCTGGCTACGTCGTCTTCAACGACGACTATAATTATCTTTTCAATTCCTATTACGAGGCGGTCGGCGAACGGCATCCGCGTGCCGAGCGGGGAATGCTCACAAGACCGGATACGAACGAAATCGGCCGCTATCGCGCTCATGTCGACGAAGCCATGTTGCAATTTATCGACAGCCATCCGGAGGAAGTCTGCGGTCTCATCGAGCTTGGCCTCAACCACGAACAACAGCATCAGGAATTGCTGCTGACGGACATCAAGCATGCATTTTCGCGCAACCGGACTTGGCCCGTCTATCTGCCATCCGAACGTGCGCCCGCCGCGAACGATGCTGCGCCCAGGCAACAGGAATATGAAATCCCCGCCGGCGTCCATTCGATCGGCCATGCCGGCGGCTCGTTTGCCTTCGACAATGAGGGCCCCGCACATAGCGTCTTCCTTCACGATGCGCGGATAGCAAGCCGTCCTGTCAGCGTAGGTGAATATCTCGATTTCATTGCCGATGGCGGCTACAGCCGGTCGGAGCTCTGGCTTTCGGATGGTTGGGAGGCGGTCAAGGCGAACGGCTGGGACAGCCCCGCCTATTGGGAGAAGGAAGGCGCCGTGTGGATGACTTACACCCTGCACGGACGCCGCCCCGTAAGGGAAGACGAGCCTGTTGCTCACGTCAGCTTTTATGAGGCTGCCGCCTACGCTTCATGGGCTGGCAAACGCCTGCCGACGGAAGCCGAATGGGAGGTCGCCGCAAGAATGCACTTCTCTTCCAACGGCCAGACGCCGGCCCTGAACCCGCACCCCCGCCCATTGGCCTCCGGTTTTTCTCAGGACGTGTGGGAATGGACCGGAAGCGCCTACCTGCCCTACCCCGCGTTTCGTCCAGCCAAAGGTGCGGTTGGTGAATACAACGGCAAGTTCATGGTCAACCAGATGGTGCTGCGCGGACGCTCCTGTGCAACACCGCCCGGCCACGAGCGTCTCACCTACAGGAATTTTTTCGGACCCGCCGCGCGATGGCAATTCAGCGGGTTCCGGCTGGCGGAGGACATATGAGCAAGAGCAGCGAAACGAAGCTGGAGGAACTTCAGGACCTTGAGCCGTCGTTGGAGGAGTTCCGCGCCAGCGTGATCGAGGGGCTGTCGGCGTCTCGAAAGACGCTGCCCTGCAAATTTCTCTATGACCGCAGAGGATCGCAAATCTTCGACGATATTTGCGACTTGCCGGAATATTATCCAACGCGGACCGAGCGCCAGATCCTGGAGCAGCACGCGCGGGACATCGCCGCCCTCATCGGTCCGGAGCTAAGGCTCGTCGAGTTCGGTTCCGGAGCGGGCATGAAGATTCGTCTCCTGCTGCAAGCTCTCGAAAAGCCGTCCGCCTATCTTCCCGTCGATATTTCGCGAGAGCATTTGATCGCCGCCAATGCGGATTTGGCGCAAACCTTTCCCGATTTGTGCATTGCCCCCGTCTGTGCGGACTATACAGCCCCCTTCTCCCTGCCCGACCTTCCGGGAATTTCATACAAGGCAACGGCAGGCTTCTTTCCCGGGTCCACAATCGGAAATTTCACCCGCGAAGAGGCCGTGAGCTTTCTGGCCGGTGCGCGAGGCCTGCTCGGCAGCGGTTCAGTAATGATCGTCGGTGCAGACCTCGTAAAGAACATAGACGTTCTGCGCGACGCCTATGACGATGCCGCCGGCGTAACCGCTTCATTCAACCTGAACCTGCTGAGACGTATAAACAGGGAGCTCGGAGGATCGTTCGAGCTGGCGCAGTTCCGTCATGAAGCCAGGTGGAACGCCGATCTGGAACGCATCGAAATGCATCTCGTCAGCCAGCGGAGACAGGAAGTGACAGTGGGAGGGCAGCGTTTCAGCTTCGCCGCAGGCGAAACAATACACACTGAAAGCTCGCACAAATACCGGCTTGCGAGCTTCCGCGCCCTCGCCGCCGAAGCTGGCTACGAACCAATTGAAGTCTGGATGGACGAAAAGCAGCTTTTCAGCGTACACGCATTACGGGCTCTGTAAGCCTGTGTGGCGTGTACGCTTTTGAAAAGGCCAAAGACTATTTCTTGCCCTTGCCCGACGCGCCGGACTTTGCGGTATCCGCGAAAGGCGAAGCTGGTGCCACACCGGATTTTTTCTTGTTCTTGTCCGCTTTTGGTTTCTTCGTCTCGCGGTTGCTCTTCTGCTGACCTTTAGCCACAATCGGTCTCCCGAAAGCGCGGATCCGGTGCGAACTGCCGACGCCGGTATCGATGCGCGTGATGGCCTTAATCATACGCCTCGACCAAAAACAAATCTCGGAATTTTTCCGTTAAACCTCCGACCAAGGGCCCGCGATGATCACCGTGCACCATCTGAACAACTCGCGTTCGCAGCGCATCCTCTGGCTTCTGGAAGAACTGGGCCTGGATTATGACATTGCCAGTTATCAGCGCGACGCGACCACAAACCTCGCCCCTGAGAGCCTGAAAAAGGTTCACCCGCTGGGGAAATCACCGGTCGTCACGGATGGGAAACATACGGTTGCCGAATCCGGCGCCATCGTCGAGTACCTGATCCGAAAGTATAGCCGCGACAAGCTTATGCCTGCCGAAGAATCACAGGACTTTGCCCCCTATCTTCACTGGATGCACTACGCGGAAGGCTCGGCCATGCTGCCGGTCATGCTTTCGCTCTACGTGATGCGGCTGGGGGAAGCAGGGGCGCCGCTACATCCTCGTATCGAAAGCGAAACCAAAAACCACTTTGGTTATGTGAACGAAGCACTCGGAAACAAGGAATTTTTTGTCGGGAACAATCTGACGGGAGCGGATATTCAGATGAGCTTCCCGCTTGAAGCCGCCAAATCGCTGGGGCTGTTGGCGAACTTTTCCAATCTCACCCGCTACCTTGCAAACATTCATGAGCGCCCCGCCTATAAGCGCGGCGTAGAGCGCGGCGGCCAGTACGATCTCGGCAAATAACGCTACTACTGCGCCGCGTAGCTGATACCGAAATAGATGGCAAAGACCATCGCAACGGCCACAGCGATCGCGGCGATTGCGATGACGATACCCAGGCCGACAATCGCGCCATCGTGCTCGACAAGGCCAACTCCGGTAACGAAGAGTGAAATTGCGGGCAGCCAACCGGTAAGAGGAATGGGAAGGCAGAGCACTATGCCTGTAACGAGCAGCAGCAATCCCAGCGGCCGTTCCGCCTTGCCCTGAAAAACACTGAGGAGACGCACCCTCGTGAGACGGGACAGGGGCCGCGCGAGGGGCAACGCCGTCAGAGCGCCGGCCCGCCAACGCTTGCGCGCGATGACCCGGTTCGTAATGAATCCCGGCAGCCAGAGGGCCTTCATTCCGAAGATCATCTGCACCGCAAAGAACAGGATCGGCAGTCCTAACACCATGTTGGTGCCCGGCGGCAGCGGCAGCATGTTCATGAAACCGACCAGCATAAAGCCCCAACCGAAACTGCGGTCGCCCAGCGACTCCAGAACGTCGCCGAATGAACTTCCGTCGGGTTTTTTGCGCGTACCCACCTGGGCAAGGCCCCTGAGCGCGCCGCTCCGTCTTTTCTTCATTGTCATGCCAATACTGCCAACTGGCGGGCATCTAACACCTTTTGGCGGCGCCCGTCACCGTGACATTGAGACAGCCGCCGCTGGGCTTGCCTCCTGTTACGGGGCACCTGGCCCATGATGCGAGCGCCTGATAGCAAACCGGCATAAACGGTCGAGGACCTTGCCTAAGCCGAAGATGACAAGGCCTCCAAACAGCGCGTAGATTCTTAGCGCCATCCCCGGTCCGTTCCCAAAACCTGGAACACATTGGGCGGGCAAGCAGTCATTTCCGGGAAAGACAGATGCCACCCGCCGCCCCGAAGCCATGGTACGTTTACATCCTCGAGTGCACCGGTGGACGGCTCTATACAGGCATTACAGTCGACGTACCGATGCGGTATAAGGCTCACGCGTCCGGCAAGGGTGCGAAGTTCACGCGGAGCTATCGGCCTGAACGGCTTGTCTTCCAACAAGCTTTCGTTGATCGCGCTGCCGCGGCAAAAGCAGAATACGCCATCAAGCAGTTGTCTCCTGCCGCGAAACGAATTCTCATTCGACGGACGCTTTCCAGGAACGAAGACCAGAATCCATGACCGCTCAAGACGCACATGCCGCAAGGATTGACGAGTTGGAGGTTCGGCTCATCCATCAGGACAAGGCAATAGAAGATCTGAACGACGTCATCACGCGGCAATGGCATGCCATCGACGAACTCAAACGCAGGCTTGAAGCCATGGTTGGACGCATGCAGGCGATGGAAGAAGGCGCCCATGCTTCAACCACCGATGAGCCGCCCCCGCCGCATTACTGACGCGTCATGAGCACCTTTTCCATGCCGGGCGATGCCCCTTACTCCTACACCCCTCCCTTGGAGCCCTACCTCGTGGTTCTTCACAAGGATGACGAGATTCTTGTGTTGGCAAAGCAGAGTGGCTTGCTCTGCGTCGCTGGAAGGCCGGTCGAGCACAGTGACTGTCTCGAGAGCCGCGCACGCGCGACATTTCCCAACGCGCGCATCGTCCATCGGTTGGACCGGGATACTTCGGGTGTCATCATCATGGCAATGACCCCGGCAGCACATCGGCATCTGGGATTGCAGTTCGAACGACGGAAAATTCGTAAAACCTATCTGGCCCGCGTGTGGGGCCAGCTTGCGCAGGAATACGGCCGGGTGGACCTGCCCCTTGCGTGCCACTGGCCGAACCGGCCCAAGCAGATGGTGGATGTGGACGCCGGACGACCGGCGCAGACCGACTGGGAAGTTGTGGAGCGCGAAAAGAATGCGACGCGGGTGCGACTCTCGCCGCTTACCGGCCGGTCGCATCAGTTGCGCGTTCACATGCTGAGCCTCGGCCATCCAATCCTTGGGGACAGCTTCTATGCGACGGGAGAAGCTTTTGCCGCTGCGGACCGCCTGCAACTGCATGCGGAAACACTGACCTTCCACCATCCGGCGGACGGTCGCATTTGCCGCTTCGCTGTCCCCTGCCCGTTCTAGCCCGAAACGCTTGTCCGGATGGTCGTGGAAGTCGAATTCGAATTGCTGTTGGAATTGTAGTTGTAATTGAAGTTTTCGTTGGAATTGAAATTCCAGTTCTCATTGAAGTTATAGTTGCCGCCGCCACCTGTGTTGCAGGCATAGGCCGGCGTCGCCGTAGCGAGAGCATAAACAAGCGACACTGCTATGAAGGCACTTCCACCGGCCAGCCAAAGCCGGCGGCGCAGAAGAAAAAGTTGCAGTTGTTTCATTCCATTACAAACCAGCCCTTTTCGGGGCGGAATTCCCTGATTCCAAGTTACTCCGTCTTTTAAGAGCAGGATTTGTGCCGCCTGCGAGACGCATATCGCAACCTCGCAGGCAGCACAGGGTCAGCGTTTCCCGGCGAGAAGCCCGTCGCGCGCCTGCTCCGCCCGGGAGGCACCTATTGCGGTTTCTACATTTTTGACCTCCTCCGGCGGCGGGATCACAGCCGGCAAGCCAAGCGAGTCGATCCACAATTCGCGCAGCCATCCCTTCGTATGATAAAGGTGATGGTCTTCATCCTTTTCAACCGCTTCGTAGGCCTCCATAAGGACCTTGCCCGCAGGGCCTCCGGTCTTTTCCGCGACATGCCCGAGAAGTTCCCAGTTCATGTGATCTTTTGTTTCTGCATGGACGACGCATTCCGCCGCAACGAGTTGAGCCGCGTCGGCGCCAGCAGAACTTTTCGCCATCATCATCGCCTTGACCAGCGACTGACCGATATGGGCGACAACTTCCCGCCCAGGCGTCTTCGCTTCAGGGTCCAGGTTCAGCTTTTCAAAGACGCCCAGGAGAGTGCTGTGGTGGGTCTTGGTCTCGCCGAGATACTCCTCCCACTCTTCTTTTAATTCGTCGTTTACCGCACAAGTAATTGCGGTTTCGTAGACCTTGATGCCGCCGGCTTCCGTTTCGAGAGCTTGATACAGAAGCTCGTGTAGCTGTTCGCTATTCGCTGCTTTTGCCATAGCCGTTCCCTGCGCTTTCCTATGCTCCGGCCCGAGTGCCGGAGCTTCAGTAGCGGATGAAACGCGCCAAGGGACGCCGAGTGCCACGAGCCTTGCAATTCTTTGAATGGGAAAGTGGTAGCGGAGGACGGATTCGAACCGCCGACACGCGGATTATGATTCCGCTGCTCTAACCAACTGAGCTACTCCGCCCCGAAGAGGGCCTTCAAGGCTGGATAAGACGCTCTATTCGGCCCCGGCCCCTGAAGAACCCGGATATAAGGGCGGGCGGGAAGTCCTGTCAAGCAAGAGGACATGCGCAATGCGCATGCCCTTCCAATCTCTGAAAAACAACCGGAAATCTGCCTCAGATAGCGGTCGGACTCTCGTCCACGGCACCGCTCGAGGCCCCCTCAGCGGCATCATCCGCCTTCTTGAACCGCAGCATTGTAAAGAGGCCGAACGGCTTCAACTTTACGGTTTCGACGAGGTCGAGCGTTGTGATGTCGGTAATGGTTTCGGCCCGGAAATCGGGATGCCAGCCGAGGGCTCGTGCGGCGGGAGCCATAAAGCTTTCGACCCACCCGCGAACGCCATGGTCCTGAGCAAAATGATTGACGATGACCACCTCGCCGCCTGGAGCACAAACACGCTCGAGTTCCTTCAGAACCTGGACGGGATCCGGCACGACTGTCATGACATACATGGCGACCACGGTATCGAAGGACGCGTCTTCGAACCGAAGTTCGGAAGCATCCATCTCGTAGATGCCGGCAATATTCGTCAGCTTGCGCTCCCGAACGCGTTGCCGCGCGATACGCAACATGTCCGGTGAAAGGTCGATACCGGTCACCGTCAGGTGGGAAGCATAACGTGGTAGGGCAACACCGGTTCCCACCCCGACTTCAAGCAACGTGCCTTTGCGCTGATTTATAATGTCGATAGCGCGCTTGCGGCCCGCATCCGCCACGGGACCGAAAGAAAGGTCGTAAACAGGAGCCCAGCGCGCATACGCCTTAATGACTGACTGTTCGTCTATCCGGGCTATCCCGTTCAAAGTCGCTTACCCCGCGCGATTTACACTCAGCCAATGTGCGGCTTTCGCCGTCACACGGCAACATTATATCCGGCCCGAATAGGGCAAAATTGCGTTTCAGTCTGCCGTCGGCGCCGCAACCCTCGAGGTGCCAGCCTCAGGTACCTGCCAGCAACTTTCCGTCCGGACGATCCAGCCACCCCCAAGTACCCGCTGGCCGCCACCGCCGTCATAGAAAACGCACGCCTGGCCCGGAGCGACACCCCCCTCACTTTCAAGGAGTTCAACGACCGCGCCTTCCCCGGTGCGGAAGAGACGCGCGGGAACCGGAGGTCGGGTCGACCGGACCTTGGCAACTATTTTGAGTCCCTCTCCGGGGAGTTCCGCAAAAGGCCCATCACCCAGCCAGTTGATGTCGCGAAGCGTGAGCTTTTGCGTCTCCAGCGCCTCCCTGGGGCCCACGATGACCTGCCGCTTTAGGGGATCGAGCTTCACGACAAAGAGGGGCTCGCTTACCGGCTCGCTTGCACCGATACCGAGGCCGCGACGCTGGCCGATCGTGAAATTGACAATGCCGCTATGACGGCCAAGCACGCGCCCATCGAGATGAACAACCTCTCCCGGCGCGGACGCTCCAGGCCTCAGCTTCTCGACGATGGTGGTGTAGCGGCCCGTAGGCACGAAACAAATATCCTGGCTGTCCGGCTTGCCTGCAACTTCCAACCCCATTCGGTCGGCCAATGCTCGCGCTTCCGGTTTGGTCAATTCTCCAAGGGGAAACCGCAAAAACTCAAGTTGCTCCTGCGTAGTCGCGAACAGGAAATAGCTCTGGTCTCTCTCCTCGTCGCGCGGACGGTGAAGCTCCCGGCCGGCAGCGCCCCGCCTGCTCGCAATATAGTGTCCGGTAGCAAGCGCGGCCGCGCCTAGGTCTCGCGCCGTATCGAGAAGATCGCGAAATTTCACACGCTCGTTACATCGGACGCAGGGAATGGGAGTTTCGCCCGCGGCATAAGAGTCGGCAAAGTCATCCATGACGGCCCGGCGAAACCGGTCTTCATAATCGAGCACATAATGCGGGATGCCTATCTGGTCCGCCACGCGGCGTGCATCCTGAATGTCCTGTCCCGCACAACAAGCGCCCTTGCGCGACACCGCAGCCCCATGATCGTAGAGCTGCAAAGTGATACCGACCACATCGTAGCCCTGCTCCTTCAGAAGCGCCGCCGTCACAGAGCTATCCACCCCACCCGACATCGCGACAACCACACGCGTATCCTCCGGACGTCCCGGAAGATCGAGGCTATTGAGGCCAGTCATTTCGTCGAAAGCATTACGCATTGCAGCTGCCCGGATCATCCGGCGTTCCATCTGTATTGGCGGCGAAGAGAGAGGTCGTCGAAGCCGCGCATCATATGGAGCTTGCCGCCGACCGCAAGTGTAAGGCGCAGCCGCCTTTACCCGGCAAAAACTGCCGAACCGGCAGTGAATATCGGGTGATAACGCCATAACGTCAACACCAACCCTTTGATTAATTTGAGATTTTTGGAAAAGAGAGAGTGGCCCACCGCTTGCTTCCTCTTGTGCTGCCTTCCTTTCCGCTCAAGGCGCGCCCTCACGACCAGGTGATTGACGATATGGATATGTCTTCTTCGGCCACCCAGCGCAGCAATACTTCTTCGGACACGCTTGTCGTCCAGCCCACCACCGTGCGCGCCGCAGTCGCCAGTGCCGCAAACGAGTTCGCCCGGCACCTCGCCGATAGCACGGCCGACACCGCACGCCGCCGCGACGACCGTCCAGCGGAGCGGCGAGAGCGGAACGAAACCCGAGGCCCCGCTCATCGCGAACAAACCGAGAGCCACAGTGCCAGGCGCGAGCAGACCCCATCTGAAACGGATGATGTCCAGGAACCGGCGATTGCCGTTCAGGTCGACACCGCAACGGGCGATATCCCTCTGGAGGAAACACCCACGGAGGAAACCGTTGCGACAATAGAAGATGCTCCCGAAGAGGCTGACATTCCTCCCGCCGTGCATGGCGAGAGCGAACAACAGACAAACGACGGGACCCTTGCGACGGCAGCTCCGCAGATCAATACACCAGCCAAAGCTGAGCCTGAAGCAACGACGGCTTTACCTGTTGCCACCACCGGCGAGAAGCCAGCGGCGGCGGCAAATCCGGATAACGCAGGTGAAGCCCTCCCGGCCGGTCTTCTGAAGGCGGACAGGTCGATGCAGGCTACTGCTGAGCCTTCTCAGAATACTCCGTCCGTGGAGGAAGGTGCCGTTCCGAACGCGACACTTCCAACTGCAAAAAACACAACGCCGCCCGCTGGCCAGCAAATCCGGCCTGAAGCCACCGCTGATATCGACCCGGTAACCGTCACGGCGGAGCTCGAAAGTGCGGTGGTCGCGAAACCTTCAAAAGGCTTGGGTCACAACGCTGCGGATCAGCTCGCGGACAAAAAAGCAGAGGCAAAGCAGGCCTCGGCTCAAGCTGCGGTGGCACCTCAAGCAGTCACGCCCTCCCAGGCTCAGGGCGCTTCAACGGGTCCAAACCAGCTCGCGCCTCTGGCGAGCGGATCGGCTGAAATGTCCGGAACACCTCGTGTCGGTGAGCTGTCTGCAACGAGCACCAGCCCGGCATCCGGTGGGGCGGCCAATGCCGGTACCGTTCGTATCGGCACTTTGCCTGGTCAGTCCCAACCAACCCAGCTTCCGGCAAATACGATTGCGCTCCTGATAGCACGCAATCTTCAGAAAGGCGTCAGTCGTTTCGACATACGTCTCGATCCACCTGAAATGGGCCGCATCGATGTGCGAATGGAGGTTCGCAAAGACGGTCAGGTCGTCGCTCACATGACCGTCGACAGACCCGAGACACTGGACCTGTTGCAGCGCGACGCCAGGGCGCTGCAACAGGCGCTCAACAACGCAGGTCTGCAAGCAGACAGCGACAGCCTGAACTTTACTTTGCGCGATCAAAACAACGATGGCGGCAGACAGGATTTTGCAGGTAGCGACAATCACGCGCCCGACGATGCGTTGTCCGAGGAGACTGTTCCTGCTCCCGCTTACAACATCAATATTTCCGCCAATGGCGGCATTGACATTCGCGTCTGATCAGAAAGACCACAGACAATGGACATTGCATCCGCTTCCGCTGCAGTTCAGGCCGCAACCTCGGGCGCCAAATCTTCGACCGCATCCGCTGCGCTTGCCGGCAACTTTGATACGTTTCTGAAATTGCTGACAACACAACTTCAGCATCAGGATCCGACCAACCCGATGAGCTCGGACCAGTTCACCCAGCAGCTTGTTCAGATGTCCGGTGTGGAGCAGTCAATTCAGACAAATCGCTATCTCGAGACGCTGATTACAGCCAATGCCATCCAAAACGCCAGCCAGTCTGTCTCCCTGCTCGGCAAGGAGGTAACCGGCTCCGGGACCGGCACCCTCCTTGCGGACGGCAGTGCGAAATGGAGCTTTGCTGTGGCCAGCGATGCGTCGGATACGACGTTGCAGGTTATCAACGCCGACGGAGCGACCGTCTACACCGAAAAAATGGACGCAACCGCCGGAACCCACCAGTTCACCTGGGATGGCAAGGACAGCAAAGGGAGCGATCTCCCTGACGGGACTTACTTCCTTCGCGTGACTGCAAACAACGCATCAGGCCAGCCTGTCGCTGTCGACACCCGGACGACCGGCATCGTTACAGGGATCGATCTCAGCACAACAGATCCATTGCTGACCGTTAATGGCGCCCAGATCCGCTATTCGCAGATCACTTCCGTCAAAGAGCCCGTCCCGGCCATCTGATCCATCCACACGTCCCGCTATGAAACAGCTAAGCCTTTGATTTTGAGCAAATTTTACCAACGGACTTAGCCGTTTTTTAAAGCGCCTGACCCTATGCTCTCCCTCAGCGAAGAGCACGGAGACCAAAGTTTGATGAGTGAGCACCAGATATCGAAGGTCAATTACGTGATCGGGCCCGATGGGAGCCCGCTCACGGTGGCCGACCTGCCGCCGCCAGACACAAAGCGATGGGTAATCCGTCGCAAGGCTGAAGTCGTGGCGGCCGTTCGCGGCGGCCTGATAAGCCTCGATGACGCTTGCCGCCGGTACACATTGACGGTGGAAGAATTCCTCAGCTGGCAACGCTCCATCGAGCGGCATGGTTTGGCCGGCCTGCGCGCGACGCGGGTTCAACAGTACAGGCAGTGAGATAGGAATTGTATCTGCGTACTTGCTGTCTTCGGACGCCGGCGGACCCTCCCTCCGCCGGCGTCTTTCATTTTTGAGCCCTTTTTCTACCTGACCCGGCAAAAATTGCCGGGCGCGTTAAGTATCTGTTTAGTCCGCGGGCGGTAATTTTTGCCCAGCGGCACGGGGAACGGCGGGTTGGGCAATAGCCCGACGTTCTGAGGGGCAAAGGATTTGCGACTCACCTGATGTCTGGCGGCTGCGCTGGTCCAGAACCGGACTCGTGTTGTGCGCTTTGGCACAAGAGGTGGGTTAGTGAGCAACGTCTCAAATCTTTTGCAGTCACTAGGTACAATGCGCCTGGCCGCGCTTGGCCTGGTAGCAATTGCACTATTCAGCTTTTTTGCCTTCATCGCCTTGCGCATGGGCAATGAGCCCAAAGCTCTTCTCTTTTCCGATGTAGGCGTCGAAGACGCCGCCAAAATGATCGCCGAACTTGATGCGGCCAAGGTCAGCTACGAGCTGCGCGGCAATGGTGGCATGATATATGTCCCGCAGGCGGACGTTCTGCGCCTTCGTATGATGCTCGCTGGAAAGGGGCTGCCTGCCGGCGGAACCGTTGGCTACGAAATCTTCGATAATGCTGACGCGCTCGGCACCACGAGCTTCCTCCAGAACATCAACCATTTGCGCGCCCTTGAAGGCGAGCTGGCCCGCACGATCCGGGCCATAGAAGGCATCGGGGGTGCCCGTGTTCACCTCGTATTGCCGGAGCGCGAGCTCTTTTCGCGCGATCGTCGCGAACCAACTGCTTCAATAGTTCTCAAGGTCTCGCGCAACTCTCTGACAACACAACAGGTAAAAGCGATTCAATACCTGGTGGCGTCCGCTGTAGACGGACTTTCCCCCGGTCGTGTCTCGATAGTCGATGAAAGAGGCGCTCTCCTTGCGAGCGGTGTTGGTGAGGACACTCAGTCGCTCCTGGTTACTTCTGTAGACGAGCGGCGCACCGGCTACGAAAACCGCCTTCGTACACATCTTGAGAATATTCTTCAGCGCGTGGTCGGTGCAGACAAGGCACGTGTCGAAGTAACGGCTCAGATGGACTACAACCGCATTACCCAGACATCCGACACGTTCGATCCGAACGGACAGGTCGTCCGCTCGACGCAGACGGTTGACGACAACTCGACCAGCGCGGACGGTGCGCAGAACGACGGTGTCACGGTCGGAAACAATCTTCCGAATGCAAATCTCGGGGGCGCAGAGGCCGAGACCGGTTCCCGGCAGGCAAGCAATCGTACGGAAGAAACGGTTAACTACGAAATTTCTCGCACCACCAAGACCGAGGTGCTGGAACCTGGACGCGTGAAGCGTCTTTCGGTGGCCGTGCTCGTGGACGGTTCCTATGCGGCCGATGCCGAAGGAAACACCGTTTATACGCCCCGCACAGAGCAAGAACTTGGGAAAATCGAAGCGTTGGTCAAGTCCGCTATCGGTTTCGATACCTCGCGCGGAGATCAGGTGGAAATTGTAAACCTGCAGTTTGCCGCAGCACCCGACCTGGACGTGGGCTTGTCTGAAGAAGAGGAAGCCAAAGGCTTCATGGATTTCACCCGGGCGGAAGTTATGCGCATGGCCGAAATGGCTGTGCTCACTATCCTCGCTCTGGTCGCCATGCTTTTTGTTTTGCGCCCAATGCTGTCCCGCGCTTTCTCCGGCTCCACGACGACTGGCCAGATCGCCTACACAAACAACAGCGCACAGGCAGTCCTTGAATCTCCGGACGGATTGGATGTGCCCGCTGGAGCACTTCCGGCACCCGACCAGCTGAGCGAAGACATGATGATCGACATCGCGCAGGTCGCCGGCAAGGTGAAGCAATCTTCCGTTCGCAAAATTGGCGAGCTTGTAACCAGCCACCCCGACGAATCCATCTCGATCCTGCGCAGCTGGCTGCACGAAACCGCTTGAGGACCTGAAAATTGGCCACGGCACCCAAACTCAAGGACGAAAAGTCCGCCCTCACCGGACCGCAAAAGGCGGCGATCTTCATGCTCGCGCTCGGCGCGGACGATGCAGCCCCGCTTTGGGAAATGTTCGACGAAGACGAGATTCGCGAAATGTCGCAGATCATGTCTTCGCTGGGTACTGTTCAGGCTGGCATCATTGAAAAACTCCTCGTCGAGTTCGCGTCCAAAGTGTCCGGCACAGGTGCACTTGTTGGCTCTTATGAGTCGACGGAACGATTGCTCCTTCGCTTCCTGCCGGAAGACCGGGTGAATTCCGTTATGGACGAGATTCGAGGCCCCGCAGGCCGGACCATGTGGGAAAAGCTCGGCAACGTGAACGAAGCCGTGTTGGCCAGCTATCTCAAGAATGAGTATCCGCAGACCGTCGCTGTCGTCCTGACCAAGATTCGGCCCGAACACGCCGCACGCGTCCTGGGCTGTCTGCCGGAGGACTTCGCCCTTGAGGTCGTGACGCGCATGCTGCGCATGGAGTCGGTACAAAAGGAAATCCTCGACAAGGTGGAACAAACGCTTCGTTCCGAATTCATGTCGAACCTCTCTCGCACCAATCGCCGTGACAGCCACGAGCTGATGGCCGAGATTTTCAACAATTTCGACCGGCAGACGGAGGGCCGCTTCCTTGCGGCCCTTGAAGAGCGTGCACGCGAATCCGCGGATCGTATCAAGGCTCTGATGTTCACCTTCGAGGACCTCGGCAGGCTCGATCCCGGCTCCGTTCAGACGCTTCTTCGCGCCGTGGACAAGAACAAGCTCGGCATCGCATTGAAGGGCGCATCGGATGCATTGCGCGACCTCTTCTTTGCGAACATGTCGGAACGCGCCGCGAAAATTCTGCGGGAAGATATGGAAATGATGGGCCCTGTCCGATTGAAGGACGTCGACGAGGCCCAAATGAACATGGTCAACGTCGCCAAGGATCTCGCCAACAAGGGCGAAATCATGATCGCCGCCGAAGGCGCCGATAACGAACTTATCTACTAAGCGCTGATGTGGTCGTCAGGTAACCGAGCAGTCGATATGAAACAGGCAGTGAAATTCACCTTTGATACGCATTTCGGCGAAGCATCGGCTCGGCCGGCCTCGCGGGACAATGCGCCTCAGGGCCTGGCTGAAGCGGACATCGAGAAGATTCGCAACGAAGCTTATGCCTCCGGCTACGCGGCGGGTGAAACTGATGCAATCGCGCGCTCCGACAGAGAAGTCACGCATGCGATGAGCCAGCTTGCGGAGAACGCCGCCAGCCTTCTCACTGCACTGAGCGCGCACACCGCCAGCACTAAGAAGGAAGCCGCAGCACTCGCATTGGAAGCCGCACGCAAGTTCGCTCCGGCGCTCATAGCCACATGCCCCACTGCTGAAATTGAAGCGGTACTCCGCGATTGCCTCACGCACCTGAATCGTGAACCGCACATTCTCCTTCGCGTATCGTCGACGCTCGTCGAACGGCTGAAGGAAATCGTTGATCGCATGGCGATGGAGCGCGGCCTCTCCGGCCGCATAATACTTCTCGGCGAGCCCTCCATGAAAGAAGGCGATTGCGTGGTGGAATGGGCAGATGGCGGCGTTGTCCGCGATCTTGCGGAAATCGAGAAAGAAGTTTGCGAGATCGTCAGCCGTTATATCGAAACGATTTCCGCGCCTGACAAAAATACCGAAACCCTTGCCATGCCCGAAAGCCGCGTTGCCGGACGGGATCGACCTCAATAACGAACACTGAAGGAGTCCATAGCATGGCCGACCAGGACGAAGAAGTCGCCCTTCCGGATCTCGCCAACATCGACAGCTTGCCTCCGGCCGAGGCCGGCCCGAGCGAGCATGAAGAAGAACAGGTTCGCACCGCCCAGGATCTCGAAGCTGTATTCGATGTGCCGGTTAACGTCTCTGCCGTGCTCGGCAAGACTCACATCGAGGTGTCAAATCTGCTCAAGCTCGGTCGGGGCGCCATCGTGGAACTTGATCGCAAGGTCGGAGAAGCCATCGATATCTACGTCAATGACCGATTGGTCGCACGCGGCGAAGTTGTGGTCGTGGATGATCGCCTCGGCGTCACGATGACCGAAATCGTCAAAGGCGGCGTGAGCTGATCGCCTCAGATCAATGACCGCCCGGTAAAAAGCCAGAATAGAAAGTAGAGGAGCCGCAAATGCGCCTTCTGATCGTCGGAACACTCAACGGACAGCTCTCAACCGCCACGAAAATGGCGATGTCGAAGGGCGCCAAGGTCACCCACACGGAAACCGTCAATCAGGCGATCGATGCGCTGCGCGCGGGTCGCGGCGCGGACCTTATGATGGTGGACGTTGCGGCCGACATCGCGGACCTCATCGCCCGCCTTCAGGTCGAGCATATTTGCATTCCCGTGGTTGCCTGCGGCGTCGAAACCGACGCGCGCGCGGCCGTCAACGCTATCCGCGCCGGCGCGAAGGAATACATACCGCTGCCGCCCGATGCAGAGCTCATTGCCGCCGTCCTGGCTGCCGTGGCGGACGAAAGCCACGCGCTGATCTTTCAGGACCCAAAAATGGCGAGCGTCGTCAAGCTCGCCGACCAGGTGGCAACCTCCGAAGCTTCTATCCTGATCACCGGAGAGTCCGGCACCGGCAAGGAAGTTATGGCTCGTTATGTCCATAGCCATTCACTTCGCCGCGACAAGCCATTCATTTCGGTCAACTGCGCCGCAATTCCGGAAAACCTTCTGGAGTCCGAGCTTTTCGGGCATGAAAAGGGCGCCTTTACCGGGGCCGTGGCACGCCGCATCGGCAAGTTTGAAGAGGCAGACGGCGGCACTCTTCTTCTCGACGAAATCAGCGAAATGGACATCCGTCTGCAGGCCAAGCTTCTGCGCGCAATCCAGGAGCGCGAGATTGACCGTGTCGGCGGAAAGACACCGGTGAAGGTAAACATCCGCATTATCGCGACCTCCAACAGGAACCTGCAGGCGGAGGCTCGGGCTGGGCGCTTCCGCGAGGATCTGTTTTACCGACTCAACGTTGTGAACCTGCAGCTGCCGCCCCTGCGCGAGCGCTCTGCCGACGTCCTGGCTCTCGCGGATCACTTCGCCGTCCGCTACGCAAAGACCAACGGCCTTTCTCCTAAGCCGATCTCCGTGGAGGCCCGTCGC
Source organism: Parvibaculum lavamentivorans DS-1 (assembly GCF_000017565.1). Classification (NCBI taxonomy): domain Bacteria; kingdom Pseudomonadati; phylum Pseudomonadota; class Alphaproteobacteria; order Hyphomicrobiales; family Parvibaculaceae; genus Parvibaculum; species Parvibaculum lavamentivorans. The sequence continues at coordinate 2,360,460 of NC_009719.1, read as the reverse complement.
TTTCTGACCCGGCATCAATGGGCCGGCAACGTGCGTGAACTCGAGAATACGATGCATCGCGCCGTTCTCCTCACAACAGGGAGCGAGATCGATGTGGAAGCAATCCGCCTTCCGGACGGAACAAGGCTCGAGGATGCGGCTCTTGATGGTGTTGCATACAAAGCTGCCAGCGCGGCCGAGGCGGCTTCGCGCGCCTTTGTCGGCAAAACGGTAGCCGAAGTGGAGCAGGATCTTATCCTGCAGACCCTCGATCACTGTCTCGGCAATCGCACTCATGCAGCCAACATTCTTGGCATCTCTATCCGGACGCTGCGGAACAAGCTCAAGGAATACGGCGAACAAGGCGTTCCCGTGCCTACACCGGGCGAAGTCCGCGCCTATTTCGGTTGAAACTGCTGCAAATCCGGGGAATGCACTGAATGAGCGACGCGAGTAGCGCAGCAGGAAAAAAGGGGCTGCTTGGCGGTCTCGGGCTTGCCGGCATGACCCCCGGCAGCCTGCTGACAGATATTGCCAAGCGCGGCGATCTCGCCCTCGCCTTCGGCGTGATTGCCATCATTGTGGTTCTGATCCTGCCGCTACCGGCCTTCTTGCTGGATTTCTCGCTCGCGATCTCGATTACCTTTTCTGTGCTTGTGCTGATGACGGCTCTGTTTATTCAAAAGCCTCTCGAGTTCAGCGCGTTTCCAACTGTCCTTCTTATCGCGACGATGCTGCGCCTTGCGCTCAATCTCGCCTCTACTCGCCTGATCCTTGGCCACGGCCACGAAGGAACCGAAAGCGCCGGCAAGGTCATCGAGGCCTTCGGCAACTTCGTCATGCAGGGCAATTTCGTCATTGGTGTGATCGTGTTCGCGATCCTGGTGATTGTGAACTTTGTAGTCATCACAAAGGGCTCGGGCCGTATCGCGGAAGTCGCGGCGCGCTTCACGTTGGATGCCATGCCAGGCAAGCAAATGGCAATCGATGCCGATTTGTCCGCCGGATTGATTGACGAGAAGGAAGCCCGTACGCGCCGCTCCGACCTCGAGAATGAAAGCTCATTCTTCGGCGCCATGGATGGTGCATCGAAGTTCGTACGTGGCGATGCGATCGCCGGACTGCTCATCACCTTCATCAATGTTGTTGGTGGCATTATCGTCGGCGTCGCTCAAAACGACATGGGATTTGGCGATGCTGCTCACACTTATACGCTGCTGACTGTTGGCGACGGCCTGGTGAGCCAGATACCGGCCCTCATCGTGTCGACGGCCGCAGGCCTCCTCGTGTCGAAGGCCGGCGTCGAAGGCGCAGCCGATGAGGCCCTTTTCGAGCAATTGTCGGGATATCCTCAGGCGCTGGGGATGTCTTCGTTTGTCATGGGCACCATGGCGCTGCTTCCGGGCCTGCCGGCGGTCCCCTTCCTGGCCCTCGCTGGCGCTACAGGTGGCTTGGCGTTCTATCTGACAAAGTCTCGAAGAGAACGTGCCGATGAGATAGCGGTGGCCGAAGCAAAAGAAGCCGACGCCGCGCCCGTTGCCGAAGAGCCCATTGGCACGGCGCTGAAGATGGACGAACTCCGCCTGGAAATCGGCTACGCTCTCCTGCCCCTCATCAATGGGAAGGATCATCAGAAGCTCACGGAACAGATCAAGGCTCTGCGGCGCCAGATCGCAAGCGACATGGGCTTCGTGATGCCGTCGGTACGCATTCTCGACAATGTTCAGATCGACGCGAACAGCTACGTGATCCGCGTGAAAGAAGTCGAATCCGGCCGGGGTGATGTTTATGTCGGCCAGCTGCTGGTCATGGACCCGCATGGCAGCCAGATTCAGCTTCCCGGCCTTCACACGACAGAGCCTGCCTTCGGGCTCCCCGCAACATGGATCGACGAGGGCTTGCGTGAGGAAGCATCGTTCCGCGGATATACCGTCGTCGATCCACCGACGGTGCTCACCACGCATCTGACGGAGATCATTAAAGACAACATGGCGGATCTTCTGTCTTACGCGGAAGTGCAGAAGCTTCTCGATGAACTCGGCAAGGAACATAAGAAACTCGTCGAGGATCTTGTGCCGTCACAAATCACCGTCACCGGTATTCAGCGTGTGCTTCAGACACTGCTCAACGAACGTATCTCGATCCGCGATCTTGCGACGATCATGGAAGGCATCGCCGAAGCGGTCGGCCACACGCAGAGTCTGACTCTTATCACCGAGCACGTCCGCGCTCGCCTTGCCCGTCAGATTTGCGCCGCCCATTCGGATGCGGATAACGCAGTGCCGCTCATTACCTTGTCACCGCGTTGGGAACAGGCTTTCGCTGAATCTCTGGTCGGGGCTGGCGAGGAAAAGCAGCTGGCGATGCAGCCCTCCGTGCTTCAGGACTTCATTGCAAACGTGCGCGATCGGTTCGAAGACGCAGCTCGCGCCGGCGAAGTCCCCGTCTTGCTGACAAGCCCCGGCGTGAGGCCCTATGTAAGGTCCATCATCGAGCGCTTCCGGCCGCAGACCTTTGTCATGTCGCAGAACGAAATCCACCCGCGAGTCCGCTTGCGCACAGTCGGCAGCGTGTAATCGGGAGCACGGCCAGGAGGACTCTGTCGAACAGCACCTTTGTTAACCACGTCTCGCTGCCTTGCCATCCGCCGTATCGCGCGGAGGACAAACAGCGGAAAAGCTGCGTTCTCAGCAAAAACGAAGCAGGAAATCCATTCCCCCGGACTTTCCTCATGACAATCTTGCGACGCATGCTGACGGTTCGGTGAACCAAATAGCTAGACCTTGTCTCATTTTGAGATAACCTCACCCGATATCTCGTAGACGGCCCTGCGTGGTGGCAAGGGTTTCTACGACATACCCGGGAGAGGGGCTCTCGCGGGTGATAATGCTTGAGGGGGACAAGATGGAACTAACAGAGTATCTGAACCAGGCGCTCGCATGGGCGCGGATGGGATTCGACACGGTCAATTCGATCCAGGGGCTGGTTATCGCCCTGATCGCGGCCATCATCATGAACCGCTATAACAGGATCGTTGTGTTCGCGCTTGGCGCCACGGTGGTCCATGAACTTGTGAACATCGGCCGCAACTTCTACGCGGGCGCTGCCAACCCGCTGCCGGATTATCTTGATCTCGAGGTTCTCAAACTGGTGGCTATCCGCTTCGTCGGTTATCTGATCGCCATCAGCCTGATCTATCTCGTTCGGCGGCTCTTCTTCCGCGGCTAGTCGCGGAAATTTTCATATTGCAGGGGCTGCTCGATCTTCAGCCCCTTCACAAACTGGATTACGGCCTGGAGGTCGTCTCGTTTCTTTCCCGAGACTCTCAGCTCGTCACCCTGAATGGCGACTTGAACCTTCAGGCCGGATCCCTTGATGTCCTTTACAATCCGCTTCGCAAGCTCCTTGTCGAGCCCATCGCGGATTGCCACCTTTTGGCGCACGCTTTGCCCGGCCGCCTTCTCCGGTTCCTTGTAATCCAGAACCCCTGCCTCGACGTTTCGGCGGGCCAAATGCCCCTGCAGCAATTCATGCATCTGCTTTAGCTTCAGATCGTCATCTGCATTAATCGTCAGCTCCTGATCCTTCCGCTCCACCGTGCAGTGCGCGCCCTTGAAGTCGTACCGCTGGCTGATTTCGCGCGTCACATTCTGAAGCGCGTTATCGATCTCGGCAAAATCGGTTTTGGAGACAATGTCGAACGAAGGCATGGGCGTTGACCGCTTTCTGTTGTGCAAGCGGTCATTCTAGCGTGCATTCAACGAAGAGAAAGGGGGGACGCGCCGCTAGGTGAGCCTAATGACGGCGGTGGATCGAAAGCGATACTTCGTCGAGTTCCGCCTGCTCCACACGCATTGCTTCCTTGTGAACCTTGCGCTTGCGGCTGCCTTCCAGCAACTCGTACTTCTTGAGTTCGCGAAAGGCGCCGGAGAGCTCCTCTTTCGCTGCTTCAAGTTGCCGCTCGATCCCGTCTATCGATTCCAGAATGTTCTCCCGCCGGCGGATGACGGATTTGGCGAACATTGGGTAGGCGAAATGCGCAACATCCGAAATGCCGGCTTTCCGCTGCTCCGCCTCCACTTGTGCTTCGAGGTCGCGTTCACGCTGTCGAAACTCTGACAACATGAGCTCGAGTTCAGCGACCTTCCGGCGCTTCTCATCAACCTGAAATTTGTGGAGCCGGATGAGAGACTCGCGGTTACGCATCACTCAGTCTCCTCGGATATCCGGGGGCGGTTTGCCAAAACCGCGGCGAGCGCGCTGTAGCCTTCGGCGAGACTGCTCGCATCATGCTTGTTCTGCGCCAGAAATGCTTCCAGTGCCGGCTGATAGAAGATGGCCTCATCGACCTGCGGATCTGACCCTGGACGATAAGCGCCCAGCCGGATCAGTTCTTCCATGTCGTCATAAGTGGCCATAAGCGCGCGGGCGCGCCGGATCAGCTCGTTTTCTTCCGCTTCATTGCAGTCCGGCATGGTCCGCGAAACGGATTTCAGCACGTTGATCGCCGGATAACGTCCGCGTTCCGCAATCGAACGCTCCATTACGATATGTCCGTCGAGGATTGAGCGCACGGCGTCGGCGACGGGCTCGTTATGGTCGTCGCCATCGACCAGGACGGTGAAGAGCCCGGTTATGTTGCCGCTCCCCGTGCCCGGCCCTGCCCGCTCAAGAAGTTTCGGCAACTCGGCAAAAACGGTCGGCGTATAGCCCTTGCTCGTCGGCGGTTCGCCGGTGGAAAGCCCTATCTCGCGCTGAGCGACGGCAAAGCGGGTGACGCTGTCCATCATGCAAAGGACATTCTGGTCGCGATCGCGAAAATATTCGGCCAGGCTAAGCGTGAGATAAGCGGCCTGTCGGCGCATCAAGGCGGGCTCATCCGATGTCGCCACGACGACGACCGAACGGGCCAGCCCCTCCGGTCCGAGGTCATCTTCAATAAATTCCTGAACCTCACGGCCGCGCTCGCCAATAAGGCCAATCACGGAAACGTCGCAAGCCGTGTTGCGGGCAAGCATCGAAAGCAGAACAGACTTGCCGACGCCGGACCCGGCGAAAATACCCATACGCTGCCCACGGCAGCATGTTGTGAAGGTATTCAGCGCGCGCACGCCCAGATCGATCTTGCCACGCACTCGCTGGCGCGTATGAGCGGGCGGCGGCATATTGCGCAACAGATAAGGTTGTGCGCCTTGTGCGATTGGTCCCTTGCCGTCCATCGGCTCGCCCATCGCGTTGACGACGCGGCCCAGCCAGGCGCTGGAGGGATATACGTGCGGCTCTTCCGATGAAAGTACCGCCTTGCACCCGACGCCTATGCCCGCAAGCGCGCCAAATGGCAGACAAAGCGCCTTGTTGTCGCGAAATCCGACAACCTCGCAGATCACTTCCTCGCCGGCACGGTTGGAAACGTTGAGCCTGCTCCCCACACCCATGGCATGGAGCGGCCCGGCCACCTCGACCATCAGCCCCTGAATGCTGACGACACGGCCGTAATGTTTCACGTCCGCGAGCGCGCCTATTTCAGCCAGTAGTGCCTGCACCGGACTCAAGTCCCCATCTGAGCGGCGATTGCCGCCGGATTAACGTGGAACAGCAGCCGGGGCCGGTTCCATGGGGATAATGTCCCGAAAGACTTTAAGACCGCGTAAACCCTGACGGCCGGTTTAGCTGTCGAAACGGACCTGCCATTGCCCGCTCGAAGCCATTTTTTCCCCGCCGGGCGGCGATCTTCACGATTCTGGATTCAGAAAATTGAATCACACCAAGCACTTAGAATCCGATGCATAAATTTTTCTGAATTTTTTTCATTCCGATTAACCTTTGTTAACCAAATCGCCTTAAGGTCCAAAACATGGATTAACCAAACCGCTGGCGACTGGCAGTTTCCGATCGCCGAGAGGGGGACCAATGAGAGTTCTGCTCATCGAAGACGACAGCGCGACAGCGCAGAGCATCGAGCTGATGCTCAAGTCGGATGGTTTCAATGTGTACACCACCGACCTCGGTGAAGAAGGGGTCGATCTCGGTAAGCTTTACGATTACGACATCATCCTCCTCGACCTGAATCTCCCCGATATGAGCGGATATGAGGTTCTGAAGTCGCTGCGGGTTGGCAAGATCACCACCCCGATCCTCATTCTCTCCGGCCTCGCCGGGATCGAGAACAAGGTCCGCGGCCTGGGCTTCGGCGCCGATGACTACATGACCAAGCCCTTTCACAAAGACGAACTGGTGGCGCGCATTCATGCCGTTGTCCGCCGTTCCAAGGGCCACTCGCAATCGGTCATCAACACCGGCAAGTTGACCGTCAACCTCGACACGAAGACCGTCGAAGTGGAAAACAACCGGGTTCATCTGACCGGCAAGGAATATCAGATGCTGGAGCTGCTCTCGCTCCGCAAAGGCACGACGCTGACCAAGGAGATGTTCCTGAACCATCTCTATGGCGGCATGGACGAGCCGGAACTCAAGATTATCGACGTCTTCATCTGCAAGCTCCGTAAGAAGCTCGCAGCTTCGACGGGCGGCGATCACTACATCGAAACCGTGTGGGGACGGGGCTACGTGCTGCGCGACCCGGCCGAGGGGAACATGCCTGCCAAGGCGTCTGCCTGATCCGGCAACGCGTTGCGGCATGAAAAAGGGACGTCCGGGGGGACGTCCCTTTTTTTATCTGGAATTTGGGCGCTCCGCGTCAGACGCCGGCGCCGCTATCGACAAATGATGCTTCGATCACAAATGCCTCGCCGTCCATGCGGGCGTCGATGGAAAGCCCGAGTGAGCGGGCGACCAGCCCCGTAAAATAGGGCTGGGCCGCCCTTGCATCGAGAAAGCGATCGGGCGATCTGCCACCGAGAAACTTTGCCGTCTCTTCGGGGATACGAGCAGCCTGACCGGTCGAACGAATACGCAATGTCGGCTTTGCCAGCTCGCCATCTACCGATACGGCAACCTCGCCGCCCCGAGGAATAGCCGCCATGCCGATAAGGATCATGTTGAGCAACAGCTTTACATAGTCCTTGCCTATCGTCGCCGCGGGCGCATTCCAGGTCAGCGCCGCGCGCTCGCCCATCATCAGCCCCTCGGCGACGGCTTTTGCGTCCTGCAGGTCCAGTTCGGCGCTCGCCGAACCCGCCGCGCCGAAACACAGCCTTGCGAATTGCAGCTTGGCGGAGGCCTGTGCCGCGCTCTTCGTGATGAGCTCCATGGCGTGAGCCTTCATCTCCGGATCGTCGTCATCCGCCAGCACCTCAAGCCCGTTGATAATAGCACCGACCGGACTGATCACGTCGTGACAAACACGGCTGCACATCAACGCTGCGAGCTCCAGCGCGGAGACATCGTTCGTTTCGCTCATATCCATTGCCCTAGAACCCCGAAAACCCTAGAAAGCCTGATAGCATCGCAGGCCGTTCAATGCCAGCCCCGGTGTCCAAAGGGGGGGGAGGCCTCTCTACCTTCCTGCCCCTTCGCCCACGCCGATTTTCCCTCCGTTCCGCCCGTACCAGCCAAGGATTTCGATGTGACGACACTGACTTCCAGCCGAGCCGCCCTTACGGATGAACTTCGCCGCATTGCGCTGGCCGCCGGCGAAGCGATTATGGACCACTACCGGACCGATTTTGAAGTCATCCGGAAGGACGACAACAGCCCCGTTACCGCCGCCGATCGCGACGCTGAGGCGCTGATCCTTGCGGGCCTTAAAGAGACAATGCCGGAAGTCCCGGTCGTCTCGGAGGAAGCAGCCTCCGGAGGATATGTTCCCGAATTCGGCAACCGCTTCTTTCTCGTGGATCCGCTCGACGGTACCAAGGAGTTCGTCAACAAGAACGGCGAATTCACGGTCAACATCGCACTGATCGAGGACAGACTGCCGGTCGCCGGGGTGGTCTACGCGCCGGCCAAGGAACGCATGTTTTTCGGATATGGCGCCGGCGAAGCCTTCGAACAGATCATCGCCCCGGGTAGCCGCGCTGCGGCCGGAGAAGCCCCGCGCCGGATCGCTGCCCGCAAGCCGGACGCCGATGGGCTGGTCGTGATCGCAAGCCGTACGCATCGCGACACTAAGACCGATGAATATCTCAATCTCTACAAGGTGAAAGAATTCCTCGCTGCGGGCTCATCGCTGAAATTTTGCCTGATTGCCGCCGGCGAGGCAGACCTCTATCCGCGGCACGGACGTACGATGGAGTGGGACACCGCCGCCGGTCACGCAGTTCTGCTTTCCGCAGGCGGCAGCGTGACCCAGCTTGATGGTACGCCGCTCATCTATGGCAAAACCGAGCGCGGGCTCGATAACCCGTTCTTCGTGGCCCGGGGCGCACCGGCTTAGCTTCATGTGAAATTACGGAGAGCCTCCTGAGCTCCGGACCGGAAATTCCGGTCCGGAGTCTGGTGCTGTCGAGGCCAACGGAGGCGACCAAGCCGGTCGGCGCAAACCGGCGAACTGGCCCCCCGACCATCGGAGGTCCGCGCCGACCCCGCCACGCAAATTAAATGCAGGCGGAAAAGCTGGTCGGAACTGGAATTGCAAGCGTTATGCCGCGGCTGATAGCCGGACAACCGGCAGAAATGGCAGTTGATCGCCCCACCGGGAGACAGAATGCTGAAAAAGCGTTCCTTCAGCGCGCGCCATCGTACCGGAACGATACGCGATCAGGGCTTCTTCACCCACTGGCCGGCCGCGTTCTGGACATATTGCCCGGAGGGAGTTTTGGCGATGAGCTTCTCCGCGGCAAGCTTTTCAACAGCGTTCAAAGTCGCCCCCGGAGTCTTTGCGGCAATCTCCTGATAGGAGGCGCGCCGGCGCAGATTGATCTCATTCACCATCGTCCTGACCTCGGGCGTTGGGCTGGCTGTGACAATGCCGATGTAACCGGTCAGCTGCTCGCCGACCAGCCCCTGGGCTTTGGCTGAATCGAGATCGATGGCCAAAGCAGGTGCGGCGGCAAAGACGGAAGCCGCCAGCATCAGCATCGCGAGTATGGATTTCGGAAAAAGGTGCATGTTCTTCCTCAGAACAGATCAGGATTTGATTCCAGCAGGTCGTCGAGATCGCGGTCTACCTTGACCCGCACTTCCTGCTCGATCTTGACGTTCAGATTGATCTCGATGGGCTTGTCCGGCGCTTCGATCTTCACCGTCGGATTGCAAGCGGCGAGCAGCATTGATGCCGCCACAGCAAGCAGAGCGCCTCGGCTGAAGGAAACCACTCCAATGGCTTTCGTTTCTTGCAAGCTCATGGCTCCATCTTTTTGGCAGGAGGCGTCAACGCCGGCTCCGGCTCCTGTTTGATAAGCTCAATGGGACTGAAGCCAACGGTACCACGTCGCAATACTTCCGCAAGCGATCCTTCCAGCTTCACATTGATGGCGAACGGATATCCGTCATAGAGGTCCGGATTGGCACCGCGCAACGCAAGCGCCAGAACAAGATCTCCGTTCGCATTGCCGGACAAGCCGCCAGATAGCTCCGTGTAATGAAAGTTGCGCAAGGCATCGGTGAGAAGTTTTGTCTGCTCGGTAGGTGCGGCATCTGTAGCGGCGCTCTTGTAAGTTATGATGCCATCATCCTGCGCCGCCACTTTTCCATCGAGCAGAATTGGATCGCCGTTCCGGATAGCTACCGGAACCTTTCCGCTGATGTGGCCTGTCGCCCTCAGCCCCGGCACCTCGACAAGTTCAATAAGTGCTGCAAGGTCGATATCCTGAACAGTCAGGATGAACTCCGCATTGGACGCCGTGATCGCTCCCCCCGATGAAACCAATATGAGTTTCCCCTTGGCAAACGGCCATGTCGCGTCGACAAGTCTCAAACCTTCCCTGTTGAAGTCAAATGAGATCGCCCCGTCGGAAAGGGGCACCCCGGCCTGGAGTCGTTTTATCCGTAGCGTTTGAACGCCTTGGGTCCGCAGCGGCAAGAGGCTTGCGAGACGCACATTCCCTTCGACGCCTTCCGCGGTGGCCGCGGTTGTGACAAAACCGAGATTGGACACCGTTGCCCGCGCAGAACTTGTCACGCCGCGATCAGAGAGTGTGGCCTCGGCCGTGTAACTCATCTTGCCGCTCATGCGCGTGACACTGCCTCGAAGCAAAGGCAGGACGGTCTGAAGCTCAAGCCGCCCGGGCGCGAACTCCAGATTGCCGCTCGCGCGCAAATTCCCCTTCCCGGCCGCTATATCGTATTGCGCCGTCAGCTCGCCCAGCCTCGCACCGCGAATTGCAGGTAACGCGCTGCGCGCAATCAGACGGGCGCTAAGGACAGGCTGCAGAAATTCGATAGGCCCCTCTATCGTAAGCGGTGCGAAGCGGTTGGGCCTCGCAAGATCCTCGACCCGAACGGCATCGAGTTCGACGCGAAGCGGCGAGGCCTCGCTGCCATCTGCCCCGCCAAGAACCGTAGAGAACCGGACTGGCCCCGAAAAAACGGCCGAGCCCGCAGCCGTCTGCCTGAGCGACAACCTGTCGAGATCGGCTTCTGCGGCAACCTCCGCTCTGCCCGAGACAACTTCAATATCCGCCCGATAGGACACCCTCCCTTCGATATCGAGATAGAAGCGCTCGAGCATCGGCGACAAGGTTGCCGGCGTAACGCCACCTTCCGTGAATGATACGGCTCCCTTGGCGACTGCACTGCCGGATTTGTCCGCCGTGTCGTAGCTGCCTTCGGCTTGAAGAATCGGAACGGGCGAGGCGTCCGGCCGCGCGATCGCGGCGGCGGCGTCGAATGACATCATTCCCTTATCGAGCTTCAAGACGCCCGACAGGATGATCGGTGCAAAGCGCGGCGGCCCCACGGTCTCCGCAATCTCAAGCGCATCCGTGGATGCAAGAAGCCCCTCTCCTTCCGGCCGGATGTCCAGAGCACCGCTCAAGAGAAATGTGCCGGCGCTCGTCTCAAGCCTGCCAAGGATGTTTTCGATTTGAGCAGGCGGCACCTCAAATGCCCCTCCTCCGCCCTCACCTGCGAGTAACGGATCGAGCGCGCCGAGCGAAAGCTCCCCATCTGCCACTTTGGCCCGGAGCTTCAATTCACCGACTTCAATTGAACGGACACTGCCGGAAAGCAACTCGCCTGGCGCATAGGCGATGGTGATGCTGTCAGCCTCGGCATCCGGATCCTCGGGCTCACCCACTACGATGTCGTAAAGCGAAATGCTCCGGAAGCCGATGAAACCGACACTGAAGGAAACGGGGGCAATACCACGCGCCGCTAATACGCGCCCGATAACCTTTTCCGCGAGCGAAGCGCGTTCAATCCAGACATAGACTGCGGCCGCACCCGCCAGGGCAAGCAGCATGAGGAAAATGAACGCGATCCGGCGCCGCCAGGACTTCAGCATGAGGCAGGGTCCATTTCCTGCTGCAAGTACGCTTGCCTATTTCCGGTCACCGTTTTGCCATCCTGCATCGCCAATATCGTCCCGGCTGCCGTCTACGGATTATGCGATAAACTTTCGCACGAGTTGGCGGCGATTCGATGGCGGGCAGATACAGGAAATTGAAGGAAGCATAGATGAAGACCACTCCAAGCCAGGTACGCTCCAACGAGACAGACGTCCACGCGAAAGCTGCCACAGCGCATGCCGACCCTCGCATCTGGCATATGGCCGCTGGCGCGCTTCTTTTTTTCGCTCTCGTCTTTGCCGCCGTCCCTGCTTTGGCGCAGACAAATCAGCAGCCGCAATCGGATACCTACAAGGAAGGGGAAATCGTCAAGGAAGCGGGCGACTTCTTCGGCGCCGTCTCCAAGGGTCTCGCCGATGCCGTAAACACCGTGTTTGAACGCTATGGCGAGCCCAATGCCTATATCAAGGGCGAGGAAGCGAGCGGTGCCTTCGTTATCGGCCTGCGCTATGGCCAGGGCGAGCTCGTGATGAAAAACGGTACGCGGCAGCGGGTTTACTGGCAGGGACCGAGTGCGGGCTGGGATTTCGGCGGCAATGCGGTCAAGGTTTTCACCCTCGTCTACAATCTGCCCAACGGCGAAACGATCTATCAGCGATTCCCCGGCGTCGAGGGCAGCGCCTATCTGGTGGGCGGCATCGGCATCAACTACCAGCAGCGCGACGACATAGTGCTTGCCCCCATGCGATCGGGCGTCGGCCTCCGCCTCGGCGCCTCGGTCGGCTACCTGAAATATACGAAGAGCCGCGAGTGGTTGCCCTTCTGACGCAGAAGGCGCGGGAAACACGCCGGACAACGCTTGCAAGGTGGCAGCCTGAAACCTTTTCTGGCAGTCTTGCGCAGTTTTTCCGCCACCTGACAGACCGCTGAAGCGGGCGCCCCGGAGGATCCGATGATCGAAAGTCTGATGCTGATGGCGCTCGGCTTTTTCATCGCGACGCTGTTCGCGATCATCGCGGCGCAGTTCGTGTGGCGCCGCGCGGTGACCGTGACGACCCGGCGGCTGGATGAGAATGGCAGCATTTCCGCCAGATCCGCGGATCTGGATGCGATGCTGCAACGGCAGGAACGCGACGCCGCCCCGCTTCATGCGGAAATCGAAAGCCTCCGCGCGGAACGGCGCGAACTCGCCGATGCCAACAATGAACTGGCCCGCGACAACAACCGCCTGATCGCGGAAGCGCGCTCTTTGACGAATGAAATCAGCAAGTTGAAGGCCGAGTTAGCGACCCGCGACACCCAGGCTGCCGCCATCGGAGCGGAACTCGCCACCCTCGAACAGGCAATCGCAGACGAAGCGCGCCGCCACGAGGAAGCGCGCACCCACCTGCAGAACCTGTCCGCAACGGCCGCCCGGCTGACTGCGGAACTGCGCCCCGCAGCCGCGCCGGAAAATCCGAAAAGCGTTACGGCACAAGCACTTGAGCCCTACCCGGACGATGAGCGCGACGCGGATGCGCGCACGCTGGCCGAGGTGAAGGCCTCGCTGCTCGAGGAACTGGACAACACAGCCGAGCCGGAAATGGCGGAAAACCGCGCCGAAGCCGGCCCCGAGACCAATGGCGACGCCCTAATCGGCGACCTCACCCTCGCCGCGCGCATCCGCGCACTGGAAGCCGGCGTCGCCCCCCAATAGGGCCAAGCCCTTCTTTTATTTGCCGGAATCAGAACAAGCTGATCTTCTTGATGCAGGGCACTGGATTGGGGAGAACCGCCATGATGAATTTCGCATATCCGCTGACCGGCCTGGTCATGCTGATCACGCTGGCTGTCTATTTCTGGATGGCCTACAAAGTCGGTAAGGCACGGGCAGCACACAATATTTCCGCCCCGCGCACGGATGGCCCCGATGATTTTCTGCGCGTCATGCGCGTGCATGGCAACACGACCGAGGGGCTGCTGATCTTCCTGCCGGCGCTCTGGCTCTTCGCGCTGATCTTCGGCGACATGTGGGCGGCACTGGTCGGCGTGATTTATCCAATCGGCAGAGTGGTTTACGCCCGCGGCTATTATGCCGAGGCGCTGAAGCGCTCGACCGGCTTCACCATCGGCCTGCTGTCGACGGCGGTGCTGTGGCTCGGCGCGCTGGCCGCCCTCGCCATTCAGGTTGTTACCGCCTATATCTGAGCCCCCCGGGACGACATAAGTGACTGATATAAAAGCAAGTTTTCTGAAGCGGCTCAACGCTGTCCGGCATGGAGAGATGTCGATTGTCAGCCATGAGGGCTGCCGGTTCCTGCTCTCGAAAAGGAACCGGCTGGACCAGAAGATGATGGGCGGCCTGAACTGGGAACGCGCCCTGCGGGAGCGGGCGGCAGCCGAAATCCGGGACAAAAAGCTCAATCTTTTCATAGACGTAGGCGCCAATCTCGGCCTTTACGCTATCGACCTCAACCGCCGCGCCGGCCCGATCGAGACCATCGCCTTCGAGCCGCAGCCGGAGAGCCATAACCAGCTTTGCGGCAACATTTTCCTCAATGAATTCAGCGACATAGTGACCGCCCGCCAAGCCGCGCTGAGCGACGAGAATGGCGAAGCGACGATGACCGTTTATGCGGACAGCACCATCCATTCACAGCTCGGCACCGGGATAAGGAGCGACAAGAGAAAGTTCGACCGCCAGATTACGGTCCCCGTGATCCGCTTCGACGACCACTATCCCATTGAAAACAGAAGAGTTTTTATCAAGATGGATGTCGAGGGCCACGAGCAGCGGGCGCTTGAAGGCATGCGGAATTTCCTGACGCGCAACAAGGCCAGCCTGCAAATCGAGTCAGGACCGTCTCAGTATGCGCCCCTGGCGGCCCTGCTGGCCGGAATGGGCTACCGGGCCGAAGGCGAAAGCGGCATGGACCGCTTTTTCAGCAACCTGTAACCAACTGATTTTGCTGGAAGAATCTGGTATCCCCTAGGGGAATCGAACCCCTGTTTTCGCCGTGAGAGGGCGATGTCCTAACCGCTAGACGAAGGGGACAAGCCGGATCGGCCGTCTTTTAGGACGGTTGCGGAATCCGCGCAAGAGCAATCCTCAAAGCCCCGTTTTTTCCTAGGGCACAGCCCCTAAAAATGAATTTCTGCGCTGCGTCATTCGACCGCACCCAACGTATTTTCGCGGGCTGGCGCTCCGCATTATCCAATTTTATACAAGTAATATCAATGACTTACGATGATTTTCGTTCGCATCCCAAACTACGTGAAGTTTTTGCAATGCAATAGAATGGCAATTGACAAACTGTCATTCCGAGGCGATATTCACCTCACGAAACGTCGGTCGATCCTCCTCCCCGACCTGACTTTCAGAATGCCGCCGGTGCCATCCTCCCTCCTCCCCCGGCGCCGGCGGCACCCTCCCCCTCCCAAATCATTGATATTGCTGACAGACACGGCCGCCAGCGGCTTGTCCCCGGTTTAACTGTCATCGAACTGTCACGAGACCGTCATGAACCGCTTTCGGCCATGCCGAAGCGTCTCCCGCGCCGCTTTGCGCGCACTTGTCCCCGCCCGCTTTTTCGAGGGGGTTGAGGAACTGAGTGAAACAAGTAATCCCCGGTTTCTGGATGGGCTCGGTTCGCGGGCGGTGAGTGGGGTGAGGGCGGTGCCCCCGCCCCGAAAAATTCCCGGACGGGAATTTTATCGACCCTCCCCCTAGGGGGGGTGGGAAGGAAGTTATCCTCCCCCGCCGTTTCTTATCCCCGCCGCGATTTTCTATCCCCTGCCCTACTCCCGCGCGGCGAAGCCGGACATGGGGGTGAGGAGGATGCGGCCGAGCTCTTCGCCGGTCTTCACATTGATGATGATGATGGCCTCGGCGCCGTCGCTGCCGACATGGACGGCGATGCGCTCTTCATCGAGCGTGACGGAGCGGACGGTCTCGCCCGGCGCGACGGCGATGCGCGAGACGCCGAATTGGTCGCCCGAGGGCAGCGCCGCCTCGCGGCTGCCCGAACCGCTGAGCCGCCAGACAAAGGCGGCGATGACGACCATGAAGCTCAGCACCAGCACAGCCGACATGATGGCCATGGCGCGCTTCAGCTTGCGAAGGTCCGGCCCGCCGGCTGCGACGGATTGCGGCGCTTCGCGCTGCGATGTTGTATCCTCGGCCATGATGTCGATCGCTCCTGAAACGCTGAATGAAAGCCCCCGCGCCGAAGCGGAGACGCGCGCCGTGACTGTAACGGCGGAGGATGCGGGCGCGCGGCTCGACAAGTATCTCACGGAGGCGCTGGGGGACAAGGGCGAAGGCGACGCGCCCGCAACGCTCTCTCGCGCGCGGATGCGCCAGCTGATCGAACAGGGGCAGGTCTCGCGCGAGGAGAAGGCGGGCGCGCCGAAGCTCCTCACCGATCCCTCCTACCGCGTGAAGGCGGGCGAGCGCCTCTCCGTCTCGGTGCCGCCGCCGACGCCCGCAAAGCCCGCGGGACAGGCGATCCCGCTCGAAATCGTTTACGAGGATGCCGACCTCATCGTGGTGATGAAGCCGGCGGGGCTCGTCGTCCATCCCGCGCCCGGCAACCCGGACATGACGCTGGTGAACGCGCTGGTCGCGCATTGCGGCGAGACGCTTTCGGGCATCGGCGGCGAGAAGCGGCCGGGCATCGTCCACCGGCTCGACAAGGAGACGAGCGGGCTGATGGTCGTCGCGAAGACGGACCGCGCGCATCAGGGCCTCTCCGCGCAATTCGCCGCGCATGGCCGCGACGGCAAACTGACGCGCGCCTATACGGCGCTCACATGGGGCGTGCCGCAGACGCGCAAGGGAACAGTCGACGCGAACATCGCGCGCTCAAGCCATAACCGCTCGAAGATGGCGACGGTGCGCGACCGGGGCGAGGAAACCGGCGGCCGCATCGCCATCACGCATTATACGGTGAAGACGGATTATGCCGACGGGCTGGTGGCCGAAGTCGAATGCCGCCTCGAAACCGGCCGCACCCACCAGATCCGCGTTCACATGACGGCACTCGGCCACCCGCTGCTCGGCGACGCGACCTATGGCACGGGGATGAAAAGCCGCAAATCGAAACTCTCGCCGGAAGCGCAAGCCGCGCTGGAACGGCTGAACCGCCAGGCGCTGCACGCGCATCATCTGGGCTTTGAGCATCCGGTGGCAGGAGAGAAGATGAGCTTTGATGCTCCGTTGCCGGAGGATATGCAGGAGCTGGTGAGGGCGTTGGAGGGGGTGAGGGACGGTTTGCGCAGCAAATGAAAAGGTCCGGTGGACCTTTTCAAGTCCCGAACGCCCGAAGCGCAAGCGAAGGGCAACAGCCCCTCGCCCCGTCGGGGAGAGGGAGGGAGCCGTCGCCAGACGGCGGAAGGGTGAGGGGCTGCCGCAACGTGATGCGGATGCGAGTCCGCAAGGGTTTGCACGCAGAGGCGCAGAGACGCAGAGCTTCGCTTGGGGTTACGCCCCCGCCCGCCGTCATGGCCCGCTTTATGCGGGCCATCCACGTTTTCCTCTCGTCATTGCGAGCGAAGCGAAGCAATCCAGAAACCACATCGTAAAGACTGGATTGCTTCGTCGCTATGCTCCTCGCAATGACGTACCTGGAAGTGCGAACTAATCCTAAAGACGTGGATGGCCCGCATAAGGCGGGCCATGACGGTTTGAGGGTGGCATTACTCCGTAGTCGAACGATCTTGGACAGGATAGAGTTGGGCGAACCTCGACCCGACGAGACCTGCCATGCTGACCCGTGACGCAAGCCAAACCATTGTCGAGCGCATCCGCCGCGACCCCGCTTTCGCGCGCGGGGCGCTGACGGAAGCGGCGACTGTCTTTCTCGGCGGCGAACCGGAAGTCGCGCGTCTGATGCTGCGGGATATCGTGAACGGCACGCTCGGCTTCGAGGAGCTTTCCGCACTTACCGGCATACCGCCGAAAAGCCTTCACCGCATGTTGTCGAGCCGGGGCAACCCAAGCATGGACAATCTCGCCGCAATCTTCGAGGCGATGACGGGACACCTGAAGGTCGATGTGGAGGCACGAGCGAAGAAGAAGGCGACATAATCTGATCCCGAACGGGAGCAGATCGACCGGTCGGCGCCGTCCTTTGCCAACTTGATCCCGTTCGGGATCATTAATTGACATTGAGGCCTCAGAATGCCAGTATGCTCCCGAACGGGAGCACACCTCATGACAAGCCGCGGCAGGAAGACCGGGAGAGCAGGATTGCTGGACGACCTCGCCGTTACAAGCGTGGCGACCGCCTCCCCCGCCCCCTTGGCCGAACTCCTGGCCCCGCTGGCAACGTCCACAAGCCCGAAGCCCGAAACCCCAATCCAGTCGTTCAGGAATCTTGGCGATCTCGTCAGAACCGCCCGCATCACCAAAGACCTCTCCCAGCAAGAACTGGCCGACATGGCGGGTGTGGGCCGGCGTTTCGTGTCGGAACTGGAAAACGGCAAGGCGACGCTCGAAATAGGACGTGTACTGAAGGTGTGTCAGGCGCTCGGCGTCGACCTTGTGGCGCGCAAGCGATGAGTGCCGCACAGCCCGACATTCTGGACGTGCGCTTGGAAGCCGCCGACATTCCACTCGGGCATCTGGCGCGCAAGGATGGCGGCTGCCGCTTCGCTTATACGCCAGACTATCTCGCGCGCACCGACGCCATGCCGCTCTCGTTGTCCCTGCCGCTGCGCGAGGAACCTTACGGCGATGTCGAGTCACGCGCCTTTTTCGACAACCTGCTACAGGAAAACGATCAGCTTCAGCAGACGATGGACCGCGAACGTATCGCCCGCGACGACATTGTCGGCCTGCTGAGTTTTGTCGGCGGCGACTGCGCGGGCGCGATCAGTTGCCTGCCGCCGGGAAGCGGCCCGGTCAAGGTTCCGGGTAACCTCGCCACGGATTACGACGAACTGCCGCGCGAGGAACTCATCGATATCATGCGCCGCCTCGCAGACAAGTTGCCCTTACCGGACGCCATAAAAGACCCGTCGCCGGTTGCAGGCGTGCAGCGCAAGATCGCGCTGACAGAAATCGCGAAGGGCCGTTTCGGCCTGCCGAAGCCCGGCCTGCGCGTGCCGACGACGCATATATTGAAGGTGCCGGAGCGCCGACTGGCACGCGAAGTGTTGCTGGAAGCCGTTGCCACGCGACTGGCGCATGCCGTGGGGCTCGAGGTCGCCATACCGGCGGAATTCAAACTCGACGACGAAGCCGGCTTGTTGAGCTTGCGCTTCGACCGCCGCATCGACGTCAATAGCGTGACGCGCATCCACCAGGAAGATTTCTGTCAGGCATTGGGCCTGCCTGCTCGCCTCAAATATGAGCGCAACGGAACGGCAGAATTGCGCTTCGCGGCCACCGCCGTTTCAGACCTGCTCGGCCGCACCGCCGCGCCGGCAAGAGACAAGCGCAGCTTCATGGTGTCGGCGTTTTTCAATCTCGCGATCGGCAATAACGACAATCACGCGAAGAACCATGCGCTGCTTTACGACACGGGGCCTATACCGCGCCTTGCGCCGCTTTACGACCTGCAACCCGTGCGGCTGACCGGGCGCTATACCGACGAGCTGGCCTTCAGGATCGGCGCCGCCGACCGCTTCGACACGGTGACGGCGGGCGACATCGCCGCTTTCATGGCGGCTTTCGGGCCGGGCACGGCGACGGCGCAGCGGCGCTTCATCGAGGGTGAAGTCGGGCCGATGCTGGCGGAGCTGGACAGGCAGACGGCTGTGCTGCCTTCGCATGGATTGAAGGATTTCGACGATCTGATCGGCCGCGAAATCTCGCAGCTTGCGGACCTGCTTGGGCTCAAGCTGGCGACCAGGGAGCGGGACTATTTCACGGAAAAGGGCGGCGGCTGGGGACAATTGAGCTGAGCCCGCCCCCCTTTTCCCCGCCCCATTC
The DNA here is from genome assembly GCF_000017565.1 of Parvibaculum lavamentivorans DS-1. Taxonomy (NCBI): domain Bacteria; kingdom Pseudomonadati; phylum Pseudomonadota; class Alphaproteobacteria; order Hyphomicrobiales; family Parvibaculaceae; genus Parvibaculum; species Parvibaculum lavamentivorans. Next base: position 2,341,218 of record NC_009719.1, on the reverse strand, counting down.
CTCCCCATATACGCTCTCGGCCGGACCTTTTTTGCCTTGGGGGCTGTCAGGTTCGGAACATCGTTCGCGGCGGGGACGTTCAAGCTTTTTGCCGCATTCACGCGTTTGATAATCCGACGTATTATGTCGGGTATTGGACCGATGGGCCCGGGGACCGGGCCGGATCAGGGGTTTGCCATGGCCGAGGCCAAGACAGAGAAAACAGCAGGCAAGGCCGCCGAAAAGGCGCCCAAGGCGCCGAGGGCGCTGGTGAAGGCGCCGGGGACGCGGCTCGCGCCCGCGCCTAACCCGGAGGGCTCGCTGTCGCGCTACCTGCAGGAAATCCGCAAGTTTCCGATGCTGGAGCCGCAGGAGGAATACATGCTCGCCAAACGCTGGCGGGAGCATGAGGACACCGAGGCGGCGCACCAGCTTGTGACGTCGCATCTCCGCCTCGTGGCGAAGATCGCCATGGGCTATCGCGGCTATGGGCTGCCGATCGGCGAGGTGATCTCGGAAGGCAATGTGGGCCTGATGCAGGCGGTGAAGCGCTTCGAGCCGGAGCGCGGCTTCCGGCTTGCGACCTATGCCATGTGGTGGATCCGCGCCTCGATCCAGGAATATATCCTGCGGTCATGGTCGCTCGTGAAAATGGGCACGACCGCGGCGCAGAAGAAGCTCTTCTTCAATCTCCGCAAGGTGAAGGGCCAGATCCAGGCGATCGAGGAAGGCGACCTCCACCCCGAACAGGTGAAGGTGATTTCCGACCGGCTCGGCGTGACCGAGGACGAGGTGATCTCGATGAACCGGCGGCTTTCCGGCCCCGACAATTCGCTGAACGCACCCTTGCGGCAGGACTCGGAAGGCGGCGAGTGGCAGGACTGGCTGGTGGACGACACCGCCGATCAGGAAGCGACGCTGGGCGAGGCCGAGGAGCTGGACCAGCGCCGCGAAATGCTGGCCGCCGCCATGGCGACGCTGAACGAGCGCGAGATGCACATTCTGACGGAGCGCAGGCTGAAGGACGAGCCGGCGACGCTGGAAGACCTCAGCCAGGAATATGGCATCAGCCGAGAGCGCGTGCGCCAGATCGAGGTGCGCGCCTTCGAGAAGCTGCAGAAAGCCATGAAAAACGCCATGCGCGCCGATGCGGACGCAAGGCGGGACGCGCTGGCCGGCGTGTGAGCCAGCGAAGGAACCAAGGAAGAGGCCGCCCGTTATTATGGTGCGGCCTTTTTCATGGCCGCCTTTCAATGCGGGGGAGCCAGAGTGCCGGAGACTGACGCCGAACGCGGCACGGAAGCGGCGGGCGGATTCACGCCGGGACGCCGCGCGCGCATCATGCGGGCGGAAACGGCGCTGGCGATCCTCGCCGTGCTCGCCATCCTCTATACGGCCTATCTCGCGCAGAACCTCGTCGCGCCGATTACGGCGGCGGTGGTCGGCAGTTTCATCTTCATGCCGCTGATGCGGGCGGCGCCCTTGCGCTTCCTGCCCGACGCGCTTTCCGCCTCGATCATCGTGGCGACACTGATCGGCGCGCTGGCGGGATCGGTCTATCTTCTGGCGGAACCGGCGGCCGAATGGACGGCGCGTATTCCCGCCGCAATCGAGGAGTTCGAGGAGAAGTCGCGCGAGCTCTCCGAGCCGATGGCGGCGATGCGGCGCGCCTCGAAGCAGGTCGAGGAAATGACGCGGGCGGACGATGCACCGCGCGAGGTCGTGGTGCGGGACGAAGGGCTTGTCGCGCAGGCGATGGAAGTGGCCGGGCAGAAGGGCGCCTCGATCCTCATCTTCATCGTGCTGCTCTATTTCCTGCTGGCGACCGGCGAACTCCTGCGCGACCGCATCATCCGCTCGGCCAAGCGGCTGACCGACAAGGAGCGCGCGCGGCGCATCCTCAGAAGCATCGAGCGCGAAATCTCGACCTATCTGTTCTCGATCAGCCTCATCAATGCGGGGCTCGGCGTCGCCATCGGCCTTTCCATGTGGGCAATCGGGCTGCCCAACGCGCTGCTCTGGGGCTTCGCCGCCGCGCTCTTGAACTTCATTCCCTATGCGGGCGCGCTGGCCGGCATGGCGCTGACGGGCTTCGTCGCCTTCATGACCTTCGACAGCGTCGGCCATGCCCTGCTCGCGCCCGCCGCCTATTTCCTCTGCAACCTCATCGAGTCGCAATTCGTGACGCCGTCGGTGCTCGGCCGGCGGCATACGCTGAACGCGGCGGTGGTCTTCATCTCCATCGTCTTCTGGGGCTGGATGTGGGGCGTCATCGGCGCGGTGCTGGCGGTGCCGATCCTCGTCATCCTCAACACCTGCTTCGCGCAGGTGGAAGGCCTGCGGAAATTCTCGCTCTTCATCGACGGCAGCGCCAAGCCAAACGGCCCGACGCTGCCGGATTAAGCCCCGCGGGTAAGCCCGGTCCGCGCTGACGCCGCACTTCCCTGTGCTAATCTTCCCCGCAAGGGGGAACATCCGATGGTCGAGAATGCTGATTACGAGGCCGCCTGGGCTGACATGCGCCGAAGAAGGCTCATTCTTCTGGCGGTCTTCGCAGGATATCTGCCCGGTGTCGTACTGCTTTCCCTAATTGCGACGGCAGTTCTCAATGCCTTCGGAGCAGCGCTGGGCGAGAACCTCTTCTTCGTCATCGGCATCTCATGGATGGGCGCATTTCTCGCCGTCGGTATCTGGTATTCCTGGTTTCGTTGCCCTCGTTGCAACAATCAGTTCTTCATGACGTGGTGGTGCGGCAACCCACTCGCGAGAAAATGCCTGCATTGCGGCCTGCCGCGCGGCGCGCCCTCGCCAACGTCCACCCGCTAGGCCGCGTTGACGCCGGTGCCTATCGGGCACGAAACGCCGGTGCCGCCGAGGCCGCAATAGCCGGCGGGGTTTTTCGCGAGATATTGCTGGTGGTAGTCCTCGGCGAAATAGAATTCCGGCGCGTCGAGGATTTCCGTCGTGATGACGTCATAGCCCTGCTTGCGGAGCTCGGCCTCATAGGCGGCCCGGGAGCTTTCCGCGGCTTCGCGCTGGGCGGGGCTCGTCACATAGATGCCGGAGCGGTATTGCGTGCCGACATCATTGCCCTGGCGCATGCCTTGCGTCGGGTTGTGGCTTTCCCAGAAGGTCTTCAGCAGCGCCTCGTAGCTCACCTTCTTCGGATCGTAGACGACGAGCACGACTTCGTTGTGGCCGGTGCGCCCGGAACAGACTTCCTCATAGGTGGGGTTCGGCGAATAGCCGCCGGCATAGCCCACCGCCGTCACATGGACGCCGGGCAACTCCCAGAATTTCCGTTCCGCGCCCCAGAAGCAGCCAAGGCCGAAGATCGCCGTTTCGCTGCCTTCGGGATAGGGGCCCTTGAGGTCCGCGCCGTTGACGAAATGGCGCGACGCGGTCGGGATCGCGAAATCGCGGCCGGGAAGCGCCTCGCCGGGCGCGGGCATTTCGGTCTTCTTGCGGAGATTGAACATGGGGGACGCCTCCCATTGTTGGGGGTTTGACCCAGTATATGGGGATTGCCGCCCGCCCGCAAAAGGCGCCGGGACCGGGGCGGGATCACGAAACCGCGAGAAGCCGGTCGATCAGCGGCTGGTCGGCATCGTGGAGCCAGCATTCGCGCAAGAGCCCGTCCGCGATCCGGTAGACGAGCACGCGCTCGACATCGGCGATGAGCGCGCCATTGTCGAAATGCTCGCGCGCGATCACGACGGCACGCTCCTGCCCGGCCATGACGTCGAGGATCGCGACCAGCTTGCGGCCGGTGCGCTTGCTGAACTCGGCAAGCGCCGCGAGCGCGGCCGGCTTTCCCGCATGCGTGCCGGCAAGCGAATGGGCGCCGCCGTAGTGGAGCGTGAAATCGTCGTGATAGCAGGCGACAATCGCCGCGAGGTCGCCTTTCTCCCATGCCTCGGCATAACGCCGGACGACGGCGAGGTTGGCGGCTGCAAGATTGGCGGCTTCATCGTTGGACATTGCGGACCTCGTTGCGAGACCCGGATTTGACCCGGACAGCGGCGCGGCACCAAGAGCCAATATCGCGATCGGCACGGGCCGGCATCGCCTTACAGCAGGTGGTCGATGGGCAGGACATAGCCGAGCCAGACGGGAATCCGTTCGACGAAGCTCGTCTCCGGCTCGGTGTCGAGGCGGAGCGGCGGCGTCTCGGTCTCGTCCAGCCAGACGATACCCCCCTCCCCGTCCCCGACCACCCGCCAGCTGTTCTCCGGCGCGAGATCGACCTCGATGGCCCCGGCGACGCGCGAGGCGAGCTTGGGGCTTTCGATCAGGATGCCGATTTCGGAGTTGTAGTCGATGGAGCGGGGATCGAGATTGAAGGAGCCGACCAACACATAGCGGCGGTCGAAGACGATGGTCTTCGAGTGGAGCGTGGTCTTTTCCGGCGTGAGGCCGATGCCGGGCATGTTCCTGCTGTTATCCGGGCGGGGCTTCAGCTCGTAAAGCGCGACGCCGTTCCCCATAAACTTCTTCCTGTCGCGCACGAAACCGTAATGGACGAGCGCGGAATCATGCGAGGCGAGCGAATTGGTCTGAAGGATGGTGCGCACGCCGCGCGCCTGCGCATCGGCAAGCACCGCGGCACGGGGCTCCGTCATCATCACATAGGGGTTCTGGATCAGGACTTCCCGCTCCGCCGAGGCGATATGAGAGAGCATCGCGGTTTCGATCTGCTGACCGGGCGGCACGGCGATATCCTGAAAGACGGGACCGGGCGCGGTGAGCACGAGCGACGCGGGCGCCCAGACGAAACGCTTCTCCAGCGCGATATATTTTTCCGCCAGCTCCATGACCTCGAGGCGGCGCGGCAACGGAAAGGCCTCCATGTCATAGGCGAAAATCTCGTTCCAGACAGTGGCGAAGCTGAAGGGAATGGTCTCGTCTTCCACGAAATGCTCGACCGGAACGGCATAGGGACTGTTCCAGAAGGCATCGAAGCTCGCGGACACGTCCTTCGTCAGCGGACCGGCGATGACGACATCGAGGTCGAGGAAATAATGATCCCCGTCGAGCGCGAAATAAGTGTCGTTCACATTGCGCCCGCCGACGATGGCGACGGTATTGTCGACCGCGATGATCTTGTTGTGCATGCGCTGATTGAGGCGCGGAAAGTCGATCAGCAATTCGCCGTAGCGCAGATAACGCGGCCAGAAGGAGGTGCGGAAGGCATTGTAGATGCGCACGTCGATATTGGGATGATTGACGATCTGCTTCAGCGGCTCGGAGTCATTGTCGACCAGATAGCCATCGACCAGCGCGCGGACATGGACGCCACGCTCCGCCGCGCGAAAGAGCGCCTCGCTGATGGCGCGGCCGCTGCCGTCGAAATCCCAGATGTAATATTGAAGATCGATAGTGCGCGCCGCCGATTCGATGGCGAGAAGGCGCGTCTCATAGGCGTCGAGCCCGCCTTCGAGGAAGAAGAAGCCGGAATGGCCCCGGGCGGCTTCCTCCGGCGGCACCAGCGCATGCCAGAGCGCGGTCTCCTCCGGCTTGGCCAGCGCGGCACCGGGCGCAAGCGACGGGTCTTGCCGCACGGAAGCGCAGGCGGCAAGTAGCAGAGAAAGCCCGAAAATGAGCGGCAGAAAGCCGGGACGCGTCATCCATTCCCCCAAGTAACTCCCGCGCTGCCCCGCGCGGTTCCCTTCACATAACGCCTGGAACCGAGGATGGCTCCATCAGCGTTTGGCCAATCCGCTCGGGACGGTGCGTTCAGAAACACGGGATCGTTCAAGCCACGCTTCAATGGCTGCCTTCACTTCGGCATCCGAGGCAAAGGCCCTCTCCGCCAGACTGTCGCTGGAGCGAACGATCTCGAAGCTGCCGGAAATATCATGGAGATGAAAACGCCTGTCGCAGATCGAACGCTCAGGCTGTTTGAGGCATGTGTCTCTGCGGGCAGGGACGCCGGACAGATGTAGGGAAACCTTGGCGCCAGGCGGTGCGGTACGAAACCCAAGCTCCCGAGCCAGAAGAGCAATGTTCGCCGTACGCACGCATTCGGCCAACCGCGTTGTCAGAACCGGATGAACGTTGGCATAGGTAACGCCGCGGAAGCGATAATAACCATCGCCGACACACACCATATCGCCGGCAAGGAGCCTTCCCTGCAAACTCTCGAGGGCAGCTTGTTTCTCTGCCGGTGTCGCGTGTTCGACGATAGCAACGACCGGCCAGACGATACTTTTCAACGGGCCGTGATGTGGCATCAGCGCGATTGAGAAGGGCAGCCAGACGAGAACGGCGCCCAGCAATGCGACCCTTCCTGCCGAAGGAAGAAGGCGCTTCGTCGCTCCAACGAAAAGCATGGCGGCATAGGGGACAACGGCAAGGGACAAAGCAAACGCCCCAAGAGGCGAAGACGTGAGAAAAGCGCTTTTCGGTTCGACTAAGGCAAGCAGGTAGTAGAGCATCGGAGTAGCCAGATGCACCAAAGCGATCTTATAGCGGTGGCCGTGAAATTCAGGGTGAAGCCAAAATTGCGCGAGCGCGGCTGGGAGCCCGATCAGCAGAAAGGCTATAGGGACGAACCAGAAGGGCCCGCCCTCGCCTGCGATAAACACCAGATAGAAACCCGGAATGATACTCAGCGCGGCGCCTACGACACCAAAAAGGACCACGGAGCCCCATTGCACATCCTCGTCCTCTCTGGCGGCTCCCGAAAGGAGCAACAACGCCAGCCACAGAATCAGAAGAAAAACAAAGAAAGTCTGCGGAAGGCCAAGGGTGACCCGTACCACCGACTGCGCTTCAATCTGCGCAAGCTCCACTCGCCCTAGACCGAACAGCGCCACGACACAGAGAAAAAACACCGCCCATAGAAGCCGGTCCCTCAGCGTGGCAGTCTCCATTTTTCAGCTCCCGAAGTGCAGCGGAAGCAGCATGACACGAAAGCAACGTTAAGGCGGTATGAACGGAGATTTGTCCAGCCTTTCCGCCCGCCTTGCCCTTGGCTCGCACGCCGGGCAAACTGCCCGAAAGAACAGGAAATTCAGGGAGAATTGGCATCATGGCCGAGCATGATCTCGTGATCCGGGGCGGCACCATTGTCGACGGGACGGGCGCGAAGCCTTTTACCGGCGATGTGGCCATTGATGGCGGCAAGATTTCGGCGGTGGGCAAGGTGGAAGGCACGGGCCGCCGCGAGATCGATGCGCAGGGGCTGCTCGTCACGCCGGGCTTCGTCGACATCCACACCCATTACGATGCGCAGGCGACATGGGACCCCTGGCTCACGCCGTCCTCGCAGCATGGCGTGACGACCGTCGTCATGGGGAATTGCGGCGTCGGTTTCGCGCCGGTGAAGCCGGAGGCGCGGAGCGAACTCATCGACCTCATGGAAGCGGTGGAGGACATTCCGGGCGCGGCGATGCACGAGGGCATCAAATGGGAATGGGAAAGCTTCCCGGAATTTCTCGATGCGCTGGACAAGCGCCGCTATGCCGCCGATATCGGCACGCAGATGCCGCATTGCGCGCTGCGCGTCTATGTGATGGGCGCGCGCGGCATCGACAATGAACCGGCGACGGCGGACGACATCAGACAAATGCGCGACCTCACCTATGAGGCGATGAAGGCGGGCGCGCTCGGCTTCTCGACCTCGCGGACCGACCTCCACAACACGCTGAAGGGCGACCCGGTGCCCGGCACACTGGCGGCGAATGACGAGCTTTTCGGCATCGCCGATGCGCTGAAGGAACACGGGTCCGGCGTTTTCCAGATCGCGGCGACGCATCGCGAGATGGAACAGGAATTCGACTGGATGTTGAAAATGGCGAAGGAGACCGGCCGCATGGTCACCTTCCAGGTGCAGCAGATCGATGAGGCGCCGGACCTTTATAAAAAGATGCTGGCGCATCTCGACCGGGCGCGCGCCGAAGGCGTGACCAATATTCGCGGCCAGCATTCGGGACGGCCGGTCGGCCTGCTGATGGGCTGGCAGACCTCCGTGCATCCCTTTATCGGCTTCCCGGAATACCGGCCTTACGCGCAGATGCCTTTCGCGGAGCGAATCGAGAAGCTGAAGGACCCGAAGGTGCGCGCAGAAATCACCGGCGGGAAGAATGTCGACAAGCTCGGCGCTTTCGGCACTTTCATCACGACGTCATTTCACAAGATGTATCCGATGGGCGCGCGCGAGAATTACGAGCCTTCGCCGGATGACAGCGTGGCCGCCGTGGCAAGGCGCGAGGGCAAGACGCCCACCGAACTCGCCTATGACGCGATGATGATGAATGACGGGCAGGCGATGCTTTATTTTCCGCTGTTCGGCTATTCGACCAACGACTACACGGCGATCGAGGAAACGCTGCGCCACCCGCAGACCGGCCTCAGCCTTGCCGATGGCGGCGCCCATGTCGGCGCGATCTGCGACGGCGGCACGCCGACCTTCATGCTGACGCATTGGGCGCGGGACCGGACAAGGGGGCCGAAGCTGCCCATCGAGGAGATCATCCGCATCCAGACGAAGGACACGGCGGAACAATACGGGCTTTACGACCGGGGCGTGCTTGCGCCCGGCATGAAGGCCGATCTGAACGTGATCGACTTCGAGAACCTTTCCTTCACCCATCCCGAAATGCGCTTCGACCTGCCGGCGGGCGGCCGACGCCTCTGGCAGGGCGCGAAGGGCTACCGCGCGACGGTGCTTTCCGGTGTCATCGTGGCGGAGAATGACGAGCCGACGGGGGAACTGCCGGGGCGGCTCATTCGCGGGGTGCAGGGGAAGGCGCGCGCGGAGAGCGCGGCGGCTTAAGCCCCAAAAATAAATCCGTCATTGCGAGCGACCGTAAGGGAGCGAAGCAATCCAGGGCCGCAACGCATGAGCTGCCGCCCCTGGATTGCTTCGTCGCGCCTGCGGCGCTCCTCGCAATGACGAAGTTGGCGTGACGTCTTCTAACTCTTCGCTCTTCCGAGAAACCGGGCAAGCCCTGCCCACGGCTCGATGCTCCAGCTTCGCCGCGCGGCGCCGGAGGGGGACGAGAGCACGAAGACTTCCGGGAAGCCGGGGCGGCGCGGCTGGTGGCCGTGGAGAAGGCGGCCTGTCGGCACGCCCATCCATACGCTCGCGGCCTTCTTCGAAGTGAAGGCGACGGCGCGCGGGCGGCAGCGCAGGATTTCCTTTTCAAAACGCTCGACCTCGAACAGTGCCGGGTCGATCTCGTGATCCATGCCGGAGGCGCGCTTCGCCATGTCGGTGAAGCCGATGCCGAGATGGATGAGTTCGGCATATTCATGCGGCTGGTAGAGGCGCGGCGTGATGCCGGTCTCAAAAAGTGCCGGCCAGAACCGGTTGCCGGGATGGGCGTAATAGGCGCCGAGGGCGGCGGAACGGCGCGACGGCGCCGTGCCGACAAAGACGACATCGAGGCCGGGCACGAGAACATCCGGCAACTTCTCGCCGCGCGTGTTTCGCCGGAAAGCCATTACGCTTCGTCTGCTGACATGCCGAATTTCAGCAGATTGCCATGCGGATCCCAGACATAGAATTCCTTCATGCCCCAGGGACGCACGGCGAAATCCGAAATGCGCTCGCCGTCTATCGGGGCCTTGCCGATGCCCTTCCGCGCATATTCCTCGTAGAGCGCGGGCACCTGCCCGCCCCTTATGTAGCAGGAGGTGCCTTCGGGATAGATGCGGTCATTGGCGAGCCAGAAATGGATTTCCATCTCGTCGCGGCGCGCGATCATGTAGTCGCCGAAGAGTTCAACTTTGAAGCCGAGTTTCTCTTCGTAGAAGAGTTTCGACTGCGCGAGATCGAGCGAGGCGAGGACGGGAATGGCGCGTGCGGGATCGGTCATGGGAGGCTGCGGTTTGTGGCGGGTGCGGAGAGTTTAGACGATCTGTTTTTGGCTATGAAGGTTTTGTCATCCGCCCATGGGCCCCGGCGGTTCCCGGCTTTCGCCGGGACAGGCGCCGGGGTGACATCTGTTTTTTTTGCGGGCATAACAACAACCCCGTCACCCCCGGGCTTGACCCGGGGGTCCAGGGTGAGGGACGGGAGTGTTGGCGTCGTTTGCAGAGACAGGAAGAGTCTTTCTTGACGCCGCTAACGCGGCTTCTGGATTGCCGGCCTCCTTGATTATTAAGGAGGGCCCGGCAATGACAGAGAAGAGAGGGGAAAACGCCCTACTCCGCCGCCTTGCCGCCCAGCGCCCTGTTCGATGCCTTCACCGCCGCGTCCGCTTCTTCGAGATAAATCTCGCCGCCGGAATTGCGGAATTCGGACGCCATGTCGGCCATGCCGCTTTCCGCATAGTCACGGACTTCCTGCGTGATTTTCATCGAGCAGAATTTCGGGCCGCACATGGAGCAGAAATGCGCGACCTTGTGCGCTTCCTTCGGCAGCGTGCGGTCGTGGAACTCTTTCGCGCGTTCGGGGTCGAGCGCGAGGTTGAACTGGTCCTCCCAGCGGAACTCGAACCGCGCGCGCGAAAGCGCGTCGTCGCGAAGCTGCGCGGCCGGGTGGCCCTTGGCGAGGTCCGCCGCATGCGCCGCGATCTTGTAGGTGATGACGCCTTCCTTCACGTCCGCCCTGTCCGGCAGGCCGAGATGTTCCTTCGGCGTGACGTAGCAGAGCATGGCGCAGCCGAACCAGCCGATCATGGCCGCGCCGATGCCGGACGTGATGTGGTCGTAGCCCGGCGCGATGTCGGTGGTGAGCGGCCCGAGCGTATAGAAGGGCGCGCCGCCGCAATGCTTCAGCTGCTTGTCCATGTTGACCTTGATCTTGTGCATCGGCACATGACCGGGGCCTTCGATCATCACCTGGCAGCCCTTGGCCCACGCGATCTGCGTGAGCTCGCCCAGCGTTTCGAGTTCGGCAAATTGCGCCTCGTCATTCGCGTCCGCGATGGAGCCGGGACGCAAACCGTCGCCCAGCGAGAACGACACATCGTATTGGCGCATGATGTCGCAGATTTCCTCGAAGTGGGTGTAGAGGAAACTCTCCTTGTGATGCGCGAGGCACCACTTCGCCATGATGGAGCCGCCGCGCGAGACAATGCCCGTCACGCGCTTCGCCGTGAGCGGCACATAGGCGAGGCGGACACCCGCATGGATGGTGAAATAATCGACGCCCTGCTCCGCCTGCTCGATCAGCGTGTCGCGGTAGACCTCCCAGGTGAGGTTCTCGGCGATGCCGTCGACCTTTTCCAGCGCCTGATAGATCGGCACTGTGCCGATGGGCACCGGCGAATTGCGGATGATCCATTCGCGCGTGTTGTGGATGTTGCGGCCGGTCGAGAGGTCCATGACATTGTCGGCGCCCCAGCGGATCGCCCAGACCATCTTGTCGACTTCTTCCGCGACCGACGAGGCGACGGCGGAGTTGCCGATATTCGCATTGATCTTCACGAGGAAATTGCGGCCGATGATCATCGGCTCGAGTTCCGGGTGATTGATATTGGACGGAATGATGGCGCGGCCCGCGGCGACTTCATCGCGCACGAATTCCGGCGTGATGAATTCCGGAATATCGGCGCCGAAGCTCTCGCCTTCCGCGATCCTGTGTGCGGCATTGGCGGCGGCCTGCTTGCGGCCCATATTCTCGCGCTCGGCGATATAGGCCATTTCGGCGGTGACGATGCCGGCCTTCGCGAATTCATATTGCGTGACCGGATGGCCGGGGAGACCGCGGCGCGGAAGGTTCCGGACGGGGAAGGCGCGGGCGAGATGTTTTTCGCCGACATTGCCATTGTCTTCCGGCTTCACATCGCGGCCTTCGTATAGCTCCGTGCCGCCGCGCGCTTCGAGCCAGGCCTCGCGGGTGCGCGGCAGGCCCCGTTCGAGATCGATTTGCGCTGTCGGGTCCGTGTAGGGCCCCGACGTATCATAGACGCGCACCGGCGGCTCCTTGGCGGAAGGATGCAGCGCGATTTCGCGGAAGGGGACTTTCAGACCGGGAAAGCCTTCCGGCGCGGTGAAGATTTTCGTGCTGGCGGGAAGCGGGCCCGTGGTGACGGTGAGGGCTTCATCCTTGCGGGGGGTGTGGACGTTCATGAATTACTCCTTGGCGCCTTTGAGCGCGACGGCGGCGACGAGGCCGGCAAGCGCCGTCGCGAAGGCGATGCCGATGATCGTTGTCAGAAAATCGAAGGGGATGTTGGTCGCGGCGGCGGCAGCCTCCGTCGGCTCGACGAGCTTGCCGAAGAAGCTCGGATAAAGCATGCCGGCGGTGGCGCCCCAGGCGCCCGCGAAGGCGGCGCGGCGCGCCACCGTGTCCCGCGCCATCAGGACGGCGGTGACGACGAGCGGAATGCCGATGAAGAAATCGTCGGCGACGAACAGGAAGGGCCGGCCCATGCCCCAGCTTCGGATCGTCTCGCCGATCATCAGCGAGGCACCGAGGAGCCCCGCAATCCAGCGCCAGAAAATCATCGCTCCCTCCCCGTGAATGGCGGATCGCGACGGAGAAAGGGCGGGATGTGAAATGACGACAAGCTTCCCGTCCCTTCGCCGGCATGACCCGGATCAGGTTCTAAGGGTGGTGGGCCCGCGTCAGGACCATCTCAGCCGGCTGCAGCCGGCCCCCCTCGGAATGGAGCGAGTGTGACTCCTCGCGCGTTTGAGGTAAAGGGTTAGCGGGGCCAAATCAGGGAGAGACGACATGGACAAGATCGCTGCGCTGACCGGGCTTCTGGGTATCGACCTGCCGATCCTGCTGGCGCCCATGGCGGGCGCCTCGACACCGGAACTGGCGGCCTCCGTGTCGAATGCGGGCGGGCTCGGCGCGCTCGGCACCGCGATGATGAAGCTCGAACAGGTGCGCCAGGAGACGGCGGCGCTGCGCCAGCTCACCAATCAGAGCTTCAACCTCAATTTTTTCGTCCATGACGAGCCGAAGCTCGATGGCTATGACGCGGGGCCCATGCAGCAGGCGCTGGCGCCTTTCTATGCGGAGCTTGGCCTCGGCGATGTGCCCGCGCCTTCCGTGCCGGCGCCCGCTTTCAACGAGGAGATGCTGGAACTGCTGCTGGAGCTTCGGCCACGCGTGGCGAGCTTCCATTTCGGCTTGCCCGCGCGGGAGATCGTGGAGCGGCTGAAGGAGGCGGGCATGGCCGTGCTCGGCAGCGCGACGACGGCGGCGGAAGCGCGCGCGCTCGAAAGCGGCGGCGCCGACGCCATCATCGCTCAGGGCCACGAGGCGGGCGGACATCGCGGCACGTTTCTCGATCATGTCGATCTCGGAACGGTGGGCACCATGGCGCTGGTGCCGCAGGTCGTGGACGCGGTGAATGTGCCGGTGATCGCGGCAGGCGGCATCGGCGACGCGCGGGGGATCGCGGCGGCCTTCATGCTGGGCGCGGCCGGCGTGCAGCTCGGCACGGCCTATCTCGCCTGCCCGGAAGCGAATGTGCATCCCGTGCATAGGAAGGCGCTTTCCGAAGCATCCGACCATTCGACCGTGGTGACGAAAATATTCTCCGGCCGCCCGGCCCGCGCCATCCGCAACCGGCTGACGGAAGACATGCATGCGCATGAGCGCGACGCCGCGCCCTTCCCGGCGCAGCGGCCGATGGTCGCGCAACTGACGACCGCGAGCGCAAAGGCGAACCGCGCGGAACTGATGCAACTCTGGTCCGGGCAGGCAGCGCGGCTGTCGAAGGCGGAGCCGGCAGCGGAGAAGACCGTGCGGCTGATGAAAGAGGCGTATAGATTGATGGGACGGTAGGACAAAGCAATTGGGGGAACGCCGATGACCGTCGAAATCGCGATGCTGTTCTGGGCCGCCGTGCTGGGGCTCGTGCAGGTGGGCGCGCAGAGCTTTGCCTACAAGGCGCAGGAAGGGAATTCCTATACCGTGGGCGCGCGGGACGAGCATCGGCCTGCAGCCGGCCTTGCCGGGCGCATGGAGCGCGCGCTCCGCAACTTCTTCGAAACTTTTCCGATCTTCGCGGCGGTTATCCTTGCCGTCTATGCCACCGAACGCTCGAACCAATGGAGCGAGATCGGCGCGCAGGTCTATTTCTGGGGGCGGCTTGCCTATGTACCGGCCTATGCAGTCGGCCTGCCCTGGATCAGAACCTTCATCTGGCAGATCGCGACCATCGGCATCGTGCTTTGCATGGTACCGCTGTTCGACAAGGCGCTGCTGACCGTGCTGACGGAATAACCCCGCCCGAAGGAATGGCAGGGGCGTGAGTGAGGATTGATTCGTTTCCGTCCACGGATGAAGTTCCGGATGCGCGGAGGCCCGAATCGGGCCTAATCTCTTTCCCGGTGGCAAACAACCGGGAGGGAACATCCCATGACTATGGAACTCTGGTCGCTCGTCTGGGGCGGCGTACTTCTCTTTATATTGATCTTGCTTTCAGCCAATGCCAACGTCTCGGCAATGGGCATGGGCTGGGGCATCGGTAACCGCGACGTCCCCGCGACGACGACCGGATGGGGCGCCCGCGCACGCCGCGCCTACATCAACCATCTCGAAAACCTGCTGATCTATGCCTCGATCGCGATACCGGCGCATCTCGTCGGCGTCAGCACGGAGCTCAGCATCCTCGGCGCACAGATTTTCATCATCGCGCGCATCCTCTACGCCATCGTCTATGTGGCGGGATGGACCGTGGCGGGCATCCGCACCATCTGCTGGCTCGGCGGCGTGATCGGCTACGCGCTGATCTTCATCGCGTTGCTGCAGAACACCTGACAGAGCGTATACGGATAAAAGAAGGGCGCCGGAATTTCTCCCGGCGCCCTTTTTGTTTGTAATGATGACCGCCTCAATCCTCGAACGGATCCTTCATCAGGATCGTGTCGTCACGCTCCGGCGAGGTCGAGAGTAGTGCAACGGGGGCTTCGATCAGCTCTTCCACGTAGCGCACATATTTGACGGCCGCCGCTGGCAGTTGCGCCCATGAGCGCGCGCCCTGGGTGCTGTCTTTCCACCCTTCAAGCGTTTCGTAGATCGGCGTGACCTTTGCCTGCGCGTCCATGCCTGCGGGCAAATGATCGACCAGCTTGCCGTCGATCTCGTAACTCGTGCAGACCTTGATCTCGTCGAAACCGTCCAGCACGTCGAGCTTCGTGAGCGCGATGCCGGTGATGCCGCCGGTCTTGATCGCCTGACGGACCATGACGGCGTCGAACCAGCCGCAGCGGCGCTTGCGGCCAGTGACCGTGCCGAACTCATGGCCGCGCTCGCCGAGGCGCTGGCCGACTTCATCGGTAAGCTCGGTCGGGAACGGGCCCTCGCCGACACGCGTCGTATAGGCCTTGGTGATGCCGAGCACGAAACCGATGGCGCCCGGACCGACGCCGGAGCCGCCCGCCGCCTGCCCCGCCACGGTGTTCGACGAGGTGACGAAGGGATAGGTGCCGTGATCGACGTCGAGCATGGTGCCCTGCGCACCCTCGAAAAGAATGCGCTGGCCCTTGCGCTTCGCCTCGTCGAGCACGTTCCAGACGGGGGCGACAAAGGGGAGCACGCGCGGCGCGATTTCCTTCAGCGCCTCGACGATGGGGCCGGCTTCCAGCTCCTCGAGGCGGTTGCCCCGGCGCAGCGCATTGTGATGCGCGAGCAGGCCCTCGACCTTGATGGTGAGTGTCGACGGATCGGCGAGGTCGATGACGCGGATGGCGCGGCGGCCGGCCTTGTCTTCATAGGCCGGGCCGATGCCGCGCTTGGTCGTGCCGATCTTGACGCCGGAATTCGCCCCTTCGCGCATCTCGTCCAGCTCGCGGTGAACCGGCAGGATGAGGACGGCGTTTTCCGCGATCTTGAGATTGTCCGGCGTGACGGCAACGCCCTTGGAGGCGATCTCGTCCACTTCCTTCGCGAAGGCCCAGGGATCGAGCACCACGCCATTGCCGAGGATCGACAGCTTGCCCTTGCGGACGATGCCGGAGGGCAGCAGCGACAGCTTGTAGGTGACGCCGTCGATGACGAGCGTATGGCCCGCATTGTGACCGCCCTGGAAGCGCACCACGACATCGGCGCGCTCCGACAGCCAATCCACGATCTTGCCCTTGCCCTCGTCTCCCCACTGGGAGCCGACTACCGCCACATTTGCCATATTATTCAAAGCCTTAGGAGGTGGATGCCCGCCCTGGCCCGCGCCTCACGCAGACCCCCAGACAAGCCGAAAGCCCCCTTGGCCTTTTGGGCCGGGGGCTTTGGCATTGTCTATCCGATCGGGAGGCCGATGGGAAGGGCTTTGGCCGGCTTCCACCTTGTTGGCGGGTCGGATATGACGGAATCTCACAAGAAGGACGGGGCGGCCTGCGCCATTATCCAGACAGTGTAACAGAAGGAGCGTTCCCATGAGCTGGCTGCCCGATAAAGACCCCGTGGCGGGAGACCGCAAATCCTGCGAGGCGCTGGAGCTCGTGATCGTGCCCCGCGCCCGCGACATCGGAGATTTCGAGGTTCGGCGCGCGCTGCCGCATGGCAAGCGGCAGATGGTGGGGCCCTTCATCTTCTTCGACCAGATGGGCCCGGCGATACAAGCGCCGGGGCAAGGCATGGATGTGCGGCCGCATCCGCATATCGGCCTTGCGACCGTCACCTATCTTTTCGATGGCGCGATCATGCATCGGGACAGCGAGGGCAATGCGCTGGAAATCCTGCCCGGCGCCATGAACCTGATGACGGCGGGGCGCGGCATTGTGCATTCGGAGCGCACGCCCGACATCCAGCGGGCCAGCGGCCAGCGCGTTTCGGGAATCCAGAGCTGGGTGGCGCTGCCGAAGGCGCTGGAGGAGACAGCGCCGGGCTTCGAGCATTTCAGCGCCGACCGCCTGCCTGTGGTGGAGAGCGACGGCGTGACCGCACGGGTGATCGCGGGCGATGTATTCGGCAAACGCTCACCGGTGAAGACACTTTCCGACTGGTTCTATGCCGACGTGTCGCTGGAGGCGGGCAAGAGCGTGCCGCTCGACACCGACTACGAGGAACGCGCGGTCTATGTGGCCGAAGGCGCGGTGACGATCGCTGGCGAGACCTTCGAAGCATCGCAAATGCTGATTTTCCGCCCCGGCGACAGGATTACCGTGACGGCGGCTCAGCCCTCGCGCATCATGCTGCTCGGCGGCGCGGCCATGGAAGGCTCGCGCTACATCTGGTGGAATTTCGTCTCGTCGAGCCGCGAAAGGCTGGAACAGGCGAAGGAAGACTGGGCGCAGGGACGCTTCAAACCGGTGCCCGGCGAAACGGAATTTGTTCCCCTGCCCGAGCGTTGAGGAGAAGAGTATGGCGACGAGCGTTCACCTGACGAGCACAAGCGGCGTCTTCCAGGAGATCGAAGCGCGGCAGCACAGGATGACAGCGGACGAGCCGACGAATAATCACGGAACCGACAAGGGACCGGCGCCCTACGAACTGCTGCTGGCGTCTCTTGCCGCCTGTTCCTCGGCGACGTTGCGCATGTATTCCGACCGCAAGGGCTTCGCGCTCGGCACGATCACGGCGGACCTTGCATTCAAGCGCGACAGGGACGGCAATGAGAGCATCGAGCGCGTCATCTCCTTCAGCGAGAAGCCGACGGAAGAACAGATGGAACGGATCCGGGACATCATCGAAAAGACGCCGGTGACGAAGACGCTGAAACGCGGCACACCCATCACCACCCGCTTCGAGTGAACGGATTGAACAAATTGACCAGGTTGAAGTCCATCCTGCCTGTGTTGCTGGCGGCGGCGATTGGCCCGCTGGCACCTGCAATGGCGGAACCCACGGCCGCCGTGCAGGCGCTGCGCGATGAAATCGTCGCCACGCAATACAAGTCGATCATCAATTGCGAGGGGTGCAACCTCGCCGGTGCGAATTTCGACGGGCAGTTCCTGCGCCTCGCCGCCCTTCAAGACTCGGACATGCGGGGCGCGAGCTTTCGCGGCGTCGACATGACGGGGGTTCACTTCAATCGCGCGAAGCTGGACGGCGCGAATTTCGCGGGTGCCAACATGGCGGGCGCTGTATTGCTGGGCGCGAGCCTGCGCGGGGCGGACCTTTCCGACACAAGGCTCGATGCCGTACGCGTGCATGATGCGGATTTCACCGGCGCGAACCTGCAACGCGCCAATCTGCGCATGCTCGAATATGTGAAGAACCTGACCTTTGCGGACGCGGATGCGCGCGGCGCGAATTTCCGCCATGCCTTTCTCGGTCGCGTGGACTTCACCGGCACCGACCTTCGTGGCGCGGACTTCACCCGCGCCACCGGTCTCAAAAACGAGCAACTGGCGCGTGCCTGTGGCGACGAAACGACAATATTGCCGCCTGACCTGACGATCCCGAAATGCGGCGACGGCAGCTAGATCAGGCCGCCAGCGGAAAGACAGCGCACCGCATGTCGGCAGCCGCTTCGGCGGCGACGAAATAGCTCGCGCCCCGCAATATCTTTATGACGGCGCCTGTTTCGTCGATCAGCGGCATTTCCACCGCCTCCATGCCCAGCCAGTTTCGCGTGTGCCAGTCGAGACGGGAAAGCCGCCTGAAGGGACGCACCTCATCGACGATCAGCCTTAACCCGTCAAATATGCGGGACGCCCCGTCGCCATAGAGGCCCTCATCGACCCATTGGCCGGTGGCGTCGCGGCCAACCCTGTCGACGATTTCAGTGCCGACAAGACGATGCTGAAAGCCCAGCGGCTCGCGGCGCACATCGAGAAGATTGAGGATCGGCAGAAAAGGTTTTATTTCCGCCGGATCGAGGTCCCGCCGCATCGGCGCGACAAGATCGCCTTTCTTTTTCAGCCAATAGGCATAAAGCCGCTCCAGCCGAACGTCGTGAAAGCCTGCGCTTTCCAAATCCATTTTGCCCCCCGGCATTTCTGCTACTCAACGGGAGAAGTGTCACGTTCGGATGGTTAAGAGAGTGTTACCAGCGGAGAGCATACGCAAACGCTAGACGCCGATGGGCCAGCTCATGCGGCGGGCAACGCCCCAATCGGCGCCGACCGTGAAGTGACTTGCCCCCCGCAGGATCATGTTGACCCGGCCATCTTCATCGAGGAGCGGCATTTCAAGGGATTCCATGGCGATCCAGGGCCGGTCATGCCAATCGAGCCGCGCCAGCCGGCGATAGGGCCGCACTTCCCACGCGACCGCGGCGAGGCCATCGAAGACTTCATTGGTGGCAGGGCCATAGAGCGTCTCGTCCACCCATTTCCCCGTTACGTCGCGCCCCACCCTGTCAACGATCTCCGCGCCGACAAGCCGGTGGCAGAAACCGAGAGGATCCCGGTGAACGTCTATGAGGTGGATGATGGATACTAGCGGACCAAGCTCCATCGGCTTGATGTTGGAGCGGGCGGGCGCCGGGCGGTTTCCCCTCTTGCCACGCCAATACTCCAAAAGACGCGCGAGACGCGCGTCCCTGAACAGGTCTTCCATATCCACCCCCCGGGACGCCAACAATACTGACAATCTAGAGCCAGATGGCACCCGGGCGCGAGAGGCCACGGGATAATAAAAACGGCGGGCCCGAAGACCCGCCGTTGCTGTTTCCGGTTATACGGAGAATCAGAAGCTCAGCGCCTTCACCTGCACGACATGCGGCAGGGCCTGGATTTCGGCGAGCGTCGCGGCAGGCACATCGGCATCGACCTCGATGAGGCAGATGGCATCGCCACCGGCCTTCTCGCGGCCGAGATTGAAGTTGGCGATGTTGATACCCGCCTTGCCGAGCGTCGAACCGAGCGCACCGATGAAGCCCGGCTTGTCGAGGTTCGTCACATAGAGCATGTGCCGCCCGAGAGCTGCTTCCATGTTCACGCTCTTGATCTGGATGAGGCGCGGGAGGCCACCCGAGAACACCGTGCCGGCAACCGAACGTTCCTGACGCTCCGTCTTCACGATGAGACGGATATAGGTTTCGTAGGCGCCCTGCTGCTCGCGCTTCACTTCCGAGACCTTGATATTGCGGTCCTTGGCGATGACGGGAGCGGACACCATGTTGACGTCCTCGAGCTGCGGCTTGAGGAGCCCGGTAAGAGCGGCATTGGTGAGCACGCGGGTATTCATTTCCGCGACGTCGCCTGCATATTCGATGGTGACTTCGGAAATGCCGCTTTCCGTGAGCTGGCCGGCGAAGGAGCCGAGCTGCTGCGCAAGCGTGAGGAAGGGTGTGAGCTTCGGCGCTTCTTCCGCCGAGACGGCGGGCACGTTGATCGAATTGGTGACGGCGCCGGTGAGGAGGTAATCCGCCATCTGCTCGGCGACCTGCAACGCGACATTTTCCTGCGCTTCATTGGTGGAGGCGCCGAGATGCGGCGTGCAGATGACCTGGTCCATGCCGAAGAGCGGGTTCGACTTCGCGGGCTCTTCCTCGAACACGTCGAGCGCCGCGCCCGCGACATGGCCGCTTTCAATGGCCGCCTTGAGATCGGATTCGACGATGAGACCGCCGCGCGCGCAATTGACGATGCGGACGCCCTTCTTGCACTTGGCGAGGTTTTCCGCGTTGAGAATATTGCGCGTCTTGTCGGTGAGCGGCGTGTGGAGGGTAATGAAGTCGGCACGCTTGAGGAGGTCTTCAAGCTCGACCTTCTCCACACCCATATCCTGCGCGCGCTCCGGCGTGAGGAAGGGGTCGAAGGCGATGACTTTCATGCGCAGGCCAATGCCGCGATCGGCCACGATGGAGCCGATATTGCCGCAGCCGATGATGCCGAGCACCTTGCCGGTGACTTCGACGCCCATGAATTTCGACTTTTCCCACTTGCCTGCATGGGTCGAGGCATTCGCCTGCGGAATGTCGCGGGCGAGCGCGAACATCATGGCGATCGCATGTTCGGCGGTCGTGATCGAATTGCCGAAAGGTGTGTTCATGACGATAACGCCGGCGGCGGTGGCGGCCGGAAGATCGACATTGTCCACGCCGATGCCGGCGCGGCCAACGACCTTCAGCTTCTTCGCGGCGGCGAGAACCGGCGGCGTGACCTTGGTGGCCGAGCGGATGGCGAGGCCATCATAATCGCCGATGATCTTGATGAGTTCGTCGCGGTCGAGACCGGTCTTCACATCTACTTCAAGACCGCGATCCTTGAAGATCTGCACGGCGGCGGGGGAAAGCTGATCGGAAATCAGAACCTTGGGCATAAGAGCCTCCTGGTTGAGCGGGTGCCTGACCCGCAAGCGATGCTTGCAAGGTCAGGACCGAAAGGAAATGGAATTAAGCCGCTGTCTGGAGCGAGGAGAGCGCTTCCGCGAACGCCCAATCGAGCCAGGGCATCAGGGCGCGCATATCGGTCGCCTCGATCGTCGCGCCTGCCCAGATGCGCAGGCCCGCCGGTGCATCCCGGTAGCCCGCGATGTCATTGGCGACGCCTTCCTTGTCGAGAAGATCGGCGATCTTCTTGGCGAAGGCGATCTGCTCGTCGTCGCTGAGCGCGGTGATGCGCTTGTCCACGATCTTGAGGCAGACGGAAGTGTTGGAGCGCGTCTCGATGTTCTCGGCGAGGAATTCCACCCAGGGCGTGCGGCCAACCCATTCGGCGATGACGGCGGCATTTGCATCCGCCCGGCCGATGAGAGACTTGAGCCCGCCGATCGATTCCGACCAGCCCAGCGCATCGAGATAATCCTCGACACAGATCATGGAAGGCGTGTTGATCGTCTCGCCCTTGAAGATGCCGTCGATGAGCTTGCCGCCCTTCGTCATGCGGAAGATTTTCGGCATCGGCCAGGCCGGCGTATAGCTTTCGAGGCGTTCGACGGCGCGCGGGCTGAGGATCAGCATGCCATGCGCGGCCTCACCGCCCAAAACCTTCTGCCAGGAATAGGTGACGACATCGAGCTTCGACCAGGGCAGGTCCTGCGCGAAGGCGGCGGAAGTCGCGTCGCAGATTGTGAGGCCCTTGCGGTCGGCCGGTATCCAGTCGCCGTTCGGAACGCGGACGCCGGACGTCGTGCCGTTCCATGTGAAGACGATGTCATTGTCGAAATTGACTTCCGTAAGATCGGGCAGCTGGCCGTAATCGGCTTTCAGCGTCCGCGCATCTTTCAGCTTGAGCTGCTTGACGACGTCGGAGACCCAGCCCGCGCCGAAACTTTCCCAGGCAAGGAGGTCGACGCCGCGCGCGCCGAGAAGCGACCAGAGCGCCATTTCGACGGCGCCGGTATCGGAAGCGGGAACGATGCCGATCTTGTAATCCGCCGGCACGCCGAGAATGGCACGCGTCTTCTCGATGGCGTCGACGAGGCGCGCCTTGCCCGGCTTGGACCGGTGGCTGCGCCCGACAAGGGCATGTTCAAGTTTTTCGATGGACCAGCCGGGGCGCTTGGCGCAGGGGCCGGAAGAGAAGTGCGGATTGGCCGGACGCACAGCCGGACGTTCGATAGTCATTTGCAACCTATCCTCTCAGATAGCTGCCCCTCGGTGGGGAGGGGTGTCCCGCCGACGCGTATATGCCCAGCCGTTCTCCAAGTCAAATGACGTGCCCAGGGCGGATCGCCGCGAAGGATGGAACCCGCAGAGTTCTGCGGCATTAACAAGGGCAAGAGCCGGTTCCGCCGGACGCTCCGCCCGCGCGCAACCGGGGAATCGCCCTTGCACTCTCGAAAAACCACAAACTGGCTGATGCTGGCCGCCCTCGTCGTCCTGTGGGGCTCGGCCTTCGCCTTCGCCAAGATCGCGGTCGAAACCATCGCACCCGAATGGACCATGGCCGGACGGCTTGCGGCGGCGGCCTTGCTTCTGCTGCCGGTGGCCGCCCTGGCGCGGGAGCACTTTCCGAGAAACCCGCGAAACTGGGGCTGGCTCGCCGCGCTGGCGCTGGTCGGCAACATCGCGCCCTTCTTCGCGATAAGCTGGGGCCAACAGCATATCTCCTCGGCGCTCGCTGGAATCCTTATCGGCTTCACGCCGCTCGCGACACTTCTGATCGCCAGGTTTTTTCTCCCCGACGAGCGCATCACGCCACTACGGCTCATCGGCTTCGTCACCGGCTTTGCCGGGCTCGTCATCGTGATCGGCCCCGGCGCCTTGATGGATTTCAACCTAGGCGAAACGCTTCTGGCGCAACTGGCGGTCCTGACGGGGGCGGTCTTCTTCGCCTGCAACAACGTACTCGCGCGGCTCGCGCCCGACATGCCGCTGCTCGCGAAATCGTCGGGCGTGATGCTGGCAGGCGCCGTCATGGGCAGTGCCGTTTCGGCCGTGATGACGCCACCTGCCGAATTGCTGGAGGCGAGCACAGCATCGCTGCTCGGACTGGCCGGCCTTGGCGTCTTCGCGACCGGCATGGCGGCTGTCGTCTTTTTCAAGCTGATCGACCGGACCGGCCCCACTTTTGTTTCGCTCACGAATTATCTGGTGCCGGTATTCGCGGCGGTGGCCGGTTATGCTCTTTTCAGCGAGGAGTTGAGGTTCACCGTCATCATCGGCCTCGCTCTGATTCTTGCGGGCATTGCGCTCAGCGAATGGAAACGCGATGCAGACTAGACGGCGAGCGCAGCAGCGACGCTGACCACCATGAAAGCCGATGCCGCAATGGCGATGCCGCGCATGACCCGCTGGTCGCGCACGAAAAGCCGGATCGCATTGCCGCCCATGCCCCAAAGCGATGTCGCCATCATCATCAAGACCATGCTGACCGCCACAAGTGCCAATGCCTGCGGCGCATATGAAATGTCCGGCACGATGAAAGCGGTGAAGACCATGACCGTCTGCACATAAGCCTTGGGATTGACCGGATGAAGAGCGACGCCCGCCCAGAAGGACGGCGCAACCTCATGCGAAGGCCCCCCGAAACCCGCGCGCGCAAGGCGCCATGCAAGCCAGCAGATATAGGCAAAGCCCATGAGCTTCAGCGCGAAAAACACCTCCGGCAGCGTCATAAGCAGCGCGCCGAGACCAAGCGCCCCTGCCGTGATGACGAAAAGACCGCCGAGCCAAACGCCGAAAAGATAAGGCAGCGCGCGCGACAGGCCGAGCGATGCGCCAACTGAAAGCAGACTCAAATTGGCGGGACCGGGCGTGAAACTCATTGTGGCGACGAAGACGGCACCGAGCAGCAGCGTTTCGATTGGCATGATTGCAACCCGAAAGGGAAGAAGAGATCAGATGGAAATTTCTGCCTTCATATAGTCGGCACAGCGTCCGCGAATGACGACGCGCTCACCCGCATCGCTGCACCAAAGCGTGCCGCCGCGTTTCGATACCTGCCGCGCAACGAGGTCCTTCTTGCCGAGCTTCCTTGCCCAATAGGGAACGCTGGTGCAATGCGCCGAACCCGTGACCGGGTCCTCGTCGATCCCGTGCGACGGGGCGAAGAAGCGCGAGACGAAATCGACGCCGTCGCTTCCCGGCGCCGTCGCGATGAGCCCGGCATTGAGCGGCGTGAGCAGGCGGCCGAGCGCGGGAAAGTCAGGCTTCAGTGCGGCGACGTCGTCAGCACTGTCGAAGACGGCCATGAGGTTCGACGTCTTCAGCCACAGAAGCGGCTTTGCACCGAGCACCTCGGCAATGCCGTTCGGCGCGGGCAAGGGCTTCGGCTTCGCAGCGGGGAAATCCATCGCAAGCCTGTCGCCCTCACGCTTCACGACGAGCGTGCCGCTCCGCGTCTCGAAGCGGATCTCGGGTTTCGCATAGCCGAGATGCGTGAAAAGGACATGGGCGGAGGCGAGCGTCGCATGGCCGCAAAGATCGACTTCGACAGTGGGCGTGAACCAGCGCAGGCGATAGCCCTCCCCTTCGGACGCGAAGAAGGCCGTCTCAGCGAGATTGTTCTCGGCAGCGATCGCCTGCATCACATCATCCGCAGGCCAGGTATCGAGCGGCACGACCGCCGCAGGATTGCCCTCGAAAACGCGATCCGCGAATGCATCGACCTGATATAGAACCGCCTTCATTTCCCGCTCCAGAATTGTATCGATACAATAAGCATGTTCCGGTCGAGAAATGGCCGAAATATGGATATTGTCACCATCAAAGGAAGATGATTGAATGCACGTACAGGTTCAATGAGTTTATTGTTACCATGACAATTTCCCCATTTCATGCCGCCGGCATAGAAGCCCGCCCCGGTCCCCGCTACCGCGCCATCGCGGATGCGCTTCGCGATGCGATCAAGATGGGGACGCTGCTTCCCGGCACCAAGCTGCCGCCGCTACGCGACCTCGCCTATGAACTCGGCGTGACGGTCGGCACGGTCTCGCGCGCCTATGCACTGGCGGCAAGCCGAGGCGAAGTATCCGGCGAGGTCGGACGCGGCACCTTTGTGCTGGGAGCACCGACCGGGAAGGCCGCGTCATCAGGCGTCGGCTCGGCGGCGTTTCTGACGATCCCGGATACGACCCAGGCCGCGATGAAAGCAGCCTACGCCCCGCCCGCCGGCCAGACGGAAGTCATCCGCGCGGTCATGACAGAGCTGTTGGCCGAACCGCAGCCTCAGGATGCGCCCTCCCTTTTCAACAGCTACCTGACACCCGGCGGCGATGCACGGCAGAGAGAGGCAGCGGCGGCATGGCTTGCGCATGGAGATTACAAACCGCAGGCGGACGAACTGATTATCTGCTCGGGTGCGCAACAGGGCATTCTCGCCGCGATACTTTCGGCAACCGAACCCGGCGACACCATTCTGACGGAAGCACTCACCTATCAAGCCATGGTGGTCCAGGCGACGCTGCTGGGGCGGCGCGTATCGCCCGTGGATATTGACGGCGAAGGAATTGAACCCGGCGCGCTCTCCCGCGCGGCAAGCGAAACGAGACCGGCGGCGCTCTTCATCGTTCCTACGTTGCAGAACCCTACCAGCGCGATCATGAGCGAAGAAAGACGGCGCGAGATCGCGGAAATCGCACGGCGCCATGAATTCGCGATTATCGAGGACGATGTTTACGGCGCCCTGGCGCCGGAACGTCCCGTTCCCATCGCGCATATCCTGCCGGAGCAGACCTATTACGTGACGAGCCTCGCGAAGTCGGTCGGCTGCGGGCTGCGTGTCGGTTTTCTGAAGCCGCCCGCCGCCATGCTCGAGCGCACGCGAGCGATCAACCATGCATTCGGCCAGACAGTGCCGCCGCTGATGGCGCGGCTTGCCACACGCCTGATGGAAAATGGCGACGGGACAATGCTGACCGGAAAACTGCGGGAGGAAATGTGCGCGCGGCACGAAATCGCCGCCGCTGCACTGAAGGGACGGAAACTCGCCGCGCATCCAGCTTCACTTTACGTTTGGATGGCCCTGCCGGATACATGGCACGCACATGTCTTCGTGGAAGCGGCGCGGGCGCGCGGCGTCGCCATCGCCGCCGGAGAGGATTTCATGGTGGGCCGCACCGACCGCGCCTCGCGTCATGTACGGCTCGCCATTGGCCAGCCGCAATCGAGAGAGGAACTGGCGGCCGGGCTTGGCATCGTGAGTGAACTGCTTGACGCGGGGCCGATTTCTTCGTCGCTAGTGGCGTGAGACCGGCTCATCGTCTTCGTCAATCGCGACGGCGTCATCCATAGCCGCGAGAAAATTCAACGGGCCGTGCCCTTTGCCGAAGCCCGGTGCGGTGCGGATGGCTTCGTGAATGTAGTCGCGCGCAGCCTCGACCGCCGCCGTCAGCTCCACGCCCTGGGCCAGAAGCGCAGCGATCGCCGAAGCAAGAGCGCAGCCCGTGCCATGCGTGTGCCGCGTGTCTATGCGGGGCGAGGAGAAGGTGTGGACCGTTTCCTGCGTCGCCAGTACGTCGAACAATGTGTCGCCGGAAAGATGCCCGCCTTTGAGCAGCACGGCATCGCAGCCGAGACCGAGAAGCGCATCCGCCGCCGCCTTCTGGCTTGCAAGATCGGTGATGCTGCGACCGGTGAGAACTTCGGCTTCCGGCACATTGGGCGTTATGAGCGTGGCGAGCGGGATCAGCACTTCCTTGAGCGCCGCAACAGCCGACCCTTCAAGAAGCGCGGCGCCGCCTTTCGCGATCATGACGGGATCGACGACGAGAAAGCCCGGCGCGTTTTCCTCGGAGAGCTGTGCGGCAACGGCTTCGACGATTTCCGCGCTGTGCAACATACCGGTCTTCACGGCGTCGGCGCCGATATCCTCCATCACCGCTTTCATCTGCGCTACGACAACATCCACCGGCACTTCATGAATGCCGTGAACGCCGAGTGTATTCTGAACCGTGATCGCAGTGACGGCGGTCATGGCAAAGCCGCCCATGGCGGAGACGCTTTTGATGTCGGCCTGGATGCCTGCGCCGCCGCCTGAATCGGAACCCGCCACGATCAATACGCGGCCCTGAGGAAGAGAAATCATGCAATGAACCCGAGCTGGTGCGGCCGAAAATCAGGCCGCATTATGCTCGATCACGGCGGCGATGTCGTTGACGACGGAGGTGACGAGTTTTTCGTCGTCCCCCTCGCCCATCACGCGGATCAGAGGCTCCGTGCCGGATTTGCGGATGACGAGGCGCCCCGTCTTGCCGAGCCGGGATTCGCCCTCGCGGATTGCCTCTTGCACGTCCTTGTCCTTCAGCGGCTCACCGCGCTTGAAGCGGATATTCTTGAGAAGCTGGGGCAAGGGGTCGAAAAGGTGGCAGATCTCGCTGACCGGCTTGTCTCCGGCCTTCAATACCGCCAGCACCTGCAGCGCGGCGATAAGACCATCGCCCGTGGTGGAAAAATCCTTCAGCACAATATGGCCGGACTGTTCGCCGCCGACATTATAGCCATGCTCTCGCATATGCTCGACGACGTAGCGGTCGCCGACTTGCGTGCGCACGAGATCGAGGCCGAGCGACCCGAGATAGCGCTCAAGACCCAGATTGGACATGACGGTGGCGACGATACCGGGCGCGGAGAGCGTGCCCATCTCTTTCCAGTGGCGGGCGACGAGGCCCATGATCTGGTCGCCGTCGATAACCTTGCCGCGCTCATCGGCGATGATGACGCGATCGGCGTCGCCATCAAGCGCAATGCCGATATCGGCGCGACGCTCCAGCACAGCCGCGCACATGCGTTCCGGCGCGGTGGAGCCGCAATCTTCATTGATGTTAAACCCGTTGGGCTCGGTGCCGACGGTGACGACCTCTGCGCCCAGCTCCCAGAGCACTTCAGGCGCGACCTTGTATGCGGCGCCATTGGCGCAATCAATGACGATGCGCAAACCTTCGAGCGTCTGCTGTTTCGGAAAGGTGTGCTTCACATGTTCGATGTAGCGCGCCTGCGCATCCTCGATACGCTTCGCACGGCCGAGACCGCGCGAGCCGGCGAGATTGTCCGCAAGGCCGTTGTCCATGTGATGTTCGATGGCAAGCTCGACTTCATCGGAAAGCTTGAAGCCGTCCGGGCCGAAAAGCTTGATGCCGTTATCCTCGAACGAATTATGCGAGGCTGAAATCATGACGCCGAGATCGGCGCGAAGCGAACGCGTCAGCATGGCGACGGCGGGCGTCGGCAACGGGCCGAACAGGAAAACATCCATTCCCATTGAGGTGAAGCCGGCGGTAAGCGCGGGCTCGAGCATATAGCCCGACAGGCGCGTGTCCTTGCCGATCACCACGCGGTGACGATGCTCGCCGCGGCGGAATACGCGACCGGCGGCCATGCCGACACGCAGCGCGGTTTCCGCGGTCATGTGTCCGGTATTGGCAGTGCCCCGGATGCCATCGGTGCCGAAATATTTACGCGGCATGAAGTGAACGGTCCTCGCGCCCTGTCTTGGTCTGTGTCTCACGCTGACCTGCCAACTGCCCCCACGGCCCCGGCACGCCCCCTAACGACACTCTTATCCAAACGATATGTGGCGAATATAGGATTCTATGCGCCTGTTGCAGTTAAAGTTTTCTTGCCAAATCTTTCATTGGCCCTGGGAGCGTCCCGCCTCGACACAGGCGGCGACCGAAAACGCGTCCAGAAGCGGTGCGGGCTCGTGGGTCCGGATGAAATCGGCGCCGTTCAGGGCGGCCATGAGCTCGGCCGCCAGCGTGGCGGCACCGGCCTCGCCCGGCGCACGGCCGGTAACGGCGCGAAGGAAGGATTTGCGCGATACGGATATGAAGACCGGCAGGCCGAACCGTTCCTTCAGCTCACCTAGCCGGGCCAGAATCGAAAAAGACGTCTCGGGCCGCGGCCCGACAAAAAAACCCATGCCTGGATCGAGAATGACGCGCGCCCGGGCGATGCCGGCCTGCTCCAGCGCCGCCAGCCGGGCTTCGAAGAAACGTCCGATATGGTCTAGAATATCGCCTTCAGGCGCGGAACGCCGATCGGCATTGCCGCGCCCCTGGATCGAATGCATGAGAACGAGACGGGCGTCGGTGGCCGCGAGCGCCGGATAGTCGGCGGGCTCTGCGAAGCCCTGAATATCGTTGAGATAGGCTGCACCATGCGCGAGGGCGAAGGCCTGTGTTTCGACATGGAAGCTGTCGACCGAGAGGGGAATACCGTCCCCGGCAAGTGCCTCGATCACAGGGCCGAGGCGGCGGATTTCTTCCGCCGGGGGCACGGGAACCGCATCCGGATTGGACGAAGCGGGGCCAAGATCGATGACATCGGCACCGTTCGAGGCCAGGTTTCGTGCATGCTCAATGGCCGCATCGGCAGCGAAATACTTCCCGCCATCCGAAAAGGAATCCGGTGTGATGTTGACGATGCCGAAGATGCGCGGGCGTTGGAACATGCGTGGTTTCTAGCACAGGCTCCGCAACGCGGCGAGGCGGAGACCTAGAAATCCGAGGGGAGGACGACATCCGGACCCACGCCCATGACGCCTCGCACAAGCTGTTCGATCAGGGCATCGAGTTCGCGCCGGCTTGCGCCCGCGAACTGCATCAGCGCCACGGTATGGCCGCCGCCGAGATAAATGCGGGCAGCCGCGCGCGCATTGAGCGTCTCCGGGAGAAGGCCCTCTCGCTTACCGCGGGCAAAGACCTTCTGCGCAATGCCGTGCAGGTTTTCAAGCACCTCCATGTAGCGCGGCCAGACATCCTCCCGGACGCCCGTGCTCCAGTCGAGCCAAACCTTGAGCATATCCGGCTTCTCGCGCGCATCGTCGGCAAAGCGAACGGGAAGCATTACCAGCGCGTCGTGAACGGTTTTCGGGCCGCCGAGCGAGGTGGAGACGATATCGACGAGATAAGCCTCGACCTCGTCGAGGACCGCGGAAACGAGATCTTCGCGCGTACGGAAATAGGAATGAACGGCGGAAACGGAGACCCCCGCCCGTTCCGCCACATGGGAATGGGTTGCCCGCGCGACGCCATGCTCTGCCAGCGCCCCGAGAGCGCACTGCAGGAGCTGGGCCCGGCGGGCTTCCGGCTGAAGCCTTGTCCGGGGCATTGCGGCGGCTCTTGTCACATATCTCTCCATTCAGGAATCGGCGGATTTCCGCGCCGCATTATAGACAGAGAGGGCGGTCCAAGGGAGCCGAAGATGGGTTTTTTCTACCCATATTGACTCTTCACTTAATAGCTATTGATAATATACTCAATAGTGAGGACGGAGAGACATCGAATTCACTGCCGGGAGGAACCGCCATGACCGCTACTGCTTCCGCCGCTGCGCCGGCCGGGATCGACGATCCCTATGCGCTATCCCTCGACCAGATCGACGTGAGCAAACCGGAGCTTTTTGAACGCAACGCAGAAGGCGCCTATTTCGCGCGGTTGAGGCGGGAAGACCCGGTGCACTTTTGCGCCGACAGCGCCTATGGCCCCTATTGGTCCATCACCAAATACAAGGACATCATGGCGGTCGACACGAACCACCAGGTGTTTTCGTCCGAAGCCGGACTTGGCGGCATCATCATTGAGGACGGCATCCAGAAAAGCAGCGGCGAAGGGTCGATTGACCTGCCGAACTTCATCGCCATGGACCCGCCGAAGCATGACGGGCAGCGGAAAGCCGTGAGCCCCATCGTCGCGCCGGCAAACCTTGCAAACCTGGAAGGGACGATCCGCGAACGCGTTGGCCGGGTACTTGATGGCTTGCCTGTCGGCGAGGAATTCGACTGGGTGCCGGCCGTTTCCATCGAACTGACGACGCAAATGCTCGCAACCTTGTTCGATTTTCCTTTCGAGGAACGCTCAAAACTCACCCGCTGGTCGGATGTCGCGACCGCCGAACCCGGCAGCGGCATCGTCGACAGCTGGGAGCAGCGCACGAGCGAGATCATGGAATGCGCCGAATGCTTCCAGGGACTCTGGAACGAGCGCATGGAGAAGCCGGGCATGGACCTGGTTTCCATGATGGCCCATTCCCCCGCCACTCACGACATGACCCCGCAGAATTACCTGGGCAATGTGCTGCTGCTCATCGTCGGCGGCAACGACACGACGCGCAATTCCATGACGGGCGGCGTCCTCGCACTGCACCAGAACCCGGCGGAATTCGCAAAGCTGAAAGCCAACCACGGTCTTATCGACAGCATGGTGTCGGAGACCATTCGCTGGCAGACGCCGCTCGCGCATATGCGCCGCACCGCCCTTGCCGACGCCGAAGTCGGCGGCAAGACCATTCGCAAGGGCGACAAGGTGGTGATGTGGTACGTCTCCGGTAACCGCGATAAGGATGTAATTATCCAGCCCGACGATTTCATTATCGACCGCGAACGTCCGCGCCAGCATCTCTCCTTCGGCTTCGGCGTCCACCGCTGCGTCGGCAATCGCCTTGCTGAAATGCAGCTGAAGATTCTCTGGGAGGAAATCCTGAAGCGCTTCAGCCGCATCGAAGTCACGAGCGAGCCCGTGCGCACCCGCTCCAACTTTGTTCGCGGCTACGCGAGCATGCCCGTGCGGCTGCATGCCTGAGGAAACGACATATGCCTCGCGTTAAATATGTAGAAGCGAACGGCAGGGAATATCTGGTGGAGGCCGATACCGGCATCTCGGCGATGGAAGCCGCGGTGAAGAACGGCGTGCCCGGCATCGACGGTGACTGCGGCGGGGCAGCCGCCTGCGCTACCTGCCATGTCTATGTCGACCCGGATTGGATAGGGAAGACGGGACCGGCGGCAGAAGGCCTGGAAAAGAGCATGCTGGAATTCGCCGAGGACGTGAATGAGAACAGCCGCCTCGCCTGCCAGATCACGCTAAGCGACACGCTCGACGGACTTGTTCTGAAGCTGCCGGAGAAGCAGCACTGACGGCATCGGGAGACGCCGGACAAAGGAAAAGGGAGGCTGCGAAGCCTCCCTTTTATCTTTGAACCGGTTCTGCCGTGCAGAGTGTTATGTCCCCTGAGGAGCAGGCGGCGCACCCAGCGGGCCATCGCTCGGCTTGTTGCCCGTGACCGGCACTGCCGAAATCGGCCCTTCGACCGGCTTCGTCGGCTCGCCGCGATCGCGCACCGGCGGCTCGCCCTTGAGCAGGTTGATGATCTCGTCGCCCGAAAGCGTCTCATATTCGAGGAGACCCTTCGCGATCGTATGAAGCTCATCGATGTGATCCGTCAGGACCTGCTTGGCGGTGTTGTAGCCGCCTTCGACGATCACCCGGACTTCGGAGTCGATCAGGCGCTGCGTTTCTTCCGACATGTTCTGCTGGCGGGCCACGGAATGGCCGAGGAATACTTCTTCCTCATTCTCGCCATAGGCAAGCGGCCCGAGCTTGTCGCTCATGCCCCAGCGCGTAACCATCGCCTTCGCCATCTTCGTCGCCATCGCAATGTCGGAAGAGGCACCGGACGTCACCTTGCCGTGACCGAAGATCAGCTCTTCGGCGATACGCCCGCCCATCGCGACCGCGAGGTCGGCCTGGAGCTTTTCGCGCGTGACCGAAATCTGGTCCCGCTCCGGCAGGCGCATGACCATACCAAGCGCACGGCCGCGCGGAATGATGGTTGCCTTGTGGATCGGATCGGAAGCCGGCATGTGAAGCGCAACGAGCGCGTGGCCGCCTTCGTGATAGGCGGTCAGCTTCTTCTCTTCTTCCGTCATGACCATGGAGCGGCGTTCCGCGCCCATCATGACCTTGTCTTTTGCGTCCTCGAACTCCGCCATGGTGACGAGGCGCTTGCCGCGGCGCGCAGCCATAAGCGCAGCCTCGTTGACGAGGTTTGCGAGATCGGCACCCGAGAAGCCCGGCGTCCCGCGCGCAATCGTACGCGGCTCGACATCCGGCGCCAGCGGCACCTTTTTCATGTGAACCTTCAGGATCTTTTCGCGACCGACGACATCCGGGTTCGGCACGACGACCTGACGGTCGAAGCGGCCCGGCCGCAGCAGCGCGGGATCGAGCACGTCCGGCCGGTTGGTCGCGGCGATGAGGATGATGCCCTCATTCGGCTCGAAACCATCCATCTCGACCAGCAACTGGTTCAGCGTCTGCTCGCGCTCGTCATTGCCGCCACCGAGACCGGCACCGCGATGACGGCCGACGGCGTCGATTTCGTCGATGAAGATGATGCAGGGCGCATTCTTCTTCGCCTGCTCGAACATGTCGCGTACACGAGATGCACCGACGCCCACGAACATCTCGACGAAGTCGGAGCCGGAAATCGTGAAGAAGGGTACGTTCGCCTCGCCCGCGATGGCGCGCGCAAGAAGCGTCTTACCCGTGCCGGGAGGACCGACGAGCAGCACGCCCTTCGGGATACGTCCGCCGAGGCGCTGGAACTTGGCCGGATCGCGCAGGAAGTCGACGATCTCGGTGAGATCGTCCTTCGCTTCGTCGATACCCGCGACATCGTCGAACATCACGCGGCCATGACGCTCGGTGAGGAGCTTCGCCTTGGACTTGCCGAAGCCCATGGCCTTGCCGCCGCCACCCTGCATCTGGCGCATGAAGAAAATCCACACTGCGATGAGCAGCAGCATCGGAAACCACGAGACGAGGACGCCCAGCAACGAGGGCACGTTCTCGTCGGAAGGTTTCGCTGTGATCGCGACACCCTTGTTGTAGAGGCGATCGACCAGCGAGGGATCCGAAGGCGCATAGGTGGAGAACTTGCGTCCATCCGAATAGGTACCGGTGATCTTCTCGCCCTGGATCGTCACATCGCTGACGCTACCGGCGTCGACGTCGGACAAGAGACGCGAGAAGGTAATCTCCGTGCCAGCGCCATCCTGCGGCGCGGGGCTCTGGAAAAGATTGAAGAGGGCGATCAGCAACAGCGCCCCCAGCACCCAGACTGCGAAATTCTTGAAATTGGACAAGGTCTCTACCTTTTCTCACCTGATGACAGGCAATCGCTCTGCAGGGGATATGCCATCCAGTCCCGCTTCTCGACCGTTTCTAATCTAGAAGAACATAGTGACCATAGAAAGGTTTACCAAGTGCCCAAGAAGAAGCAGACAGAGGCATTCTTGCCCAGCTTTCCTTGGCTTTGAGGTTTATCCCCGTCCGGCGAAGCCACCTTGATGGAAATTGGCTTCCGCTTGAACCGCAGGGTCGAGTGTCCCTAAATGGGGCGCGATGGCTAAACGCCCCTCCCGCCACAGCCCCGGCAGGGGCAAAAGTATGGATCTCTGCCCCTTTGGAAGCGGAATGCCGGCCGCTTTCAAGGCGGCGAGCCCGTTGGACCCAAGCGCCCGAACCTCATAAACCGCCCCACGTGGTGCCTTCTTCAAGCGAATGTCGAAACGGCGGTCCCAAAGCCCTTCCTCTCCCGCTTTCAGAATGATCGCTGGCGACTTCTTTGCCGCCTCCAATTCCCGTGTGGCGACGAGAGAGCCGCGAGAGGCCGCAAGCTTCACCCCATGAAGGGTCCGGCCCTTTCCAAGAGTTCCTGTTCCCGCAGCCTGATAGACCTCTTCCAGCCCCTCCATACGCGGCCCGTATCCGCCACCGCCGACAATGCGGCAGAGAGCGCCGAGAACGCGCAGGCCGATCTCCGCAGGAGCGGCAAGGAAGGCAGCCATGTTGATCTCCACATGACCGAAAGACGAAAGAACGGCGTGAGTGCGCAACAGCGCCGCCGTCTCATCCTCCAGCGCCAGACGCGCGCGCGCCATATGCTCCGCCGTGCGGGCAAGACGGGCAGCATCGAGACCCAGCGGAGCGAGAAGGGCGAGCGCCTTGCGCGCCTTTACACGATCGAATCGCTCATTTTCGTTGCTGGGATCGTGGATCGCGGTGAGCCCCGCCCGCGCCACGGTCGCAAGGAGCCGCGACCGGGGCAGGTCGATAAGTGGCCGGAGGAGCCGCACTGCCGGCTCTTCGTCGGAAAGCGGTCTTGCCCGGGGCATGGCGGCGAGCCCGTCGACGCCGCTGCCGCGCGCCAGGCGCAGCAGGAAGGTCTCTGCCTGATCTTCAAGATGATGCGCGACCAGAAGATCACCCGCTCCGAAGGAACGGCAGGCGGCAAGCAACAAGGCATACCGCGCATCGCGGGCCGCTGCCTGAATACCCTTGGCGGGCTTTACGCCACGCCACTTTAGAGTGCGATGGGGAACGCCCAGCTCGTCCGAAAGACGGGCCGCGGCCTTTGCTTCGGCAGCCGACGCGGCGCGAAGGCCGTGATCGACGGTAAACGCGACAAGGGAAATCCCGCGGCGTTTCTTCGCCCACTCCGCAGCGAGAATGAGCAACGCCAACGAATCCGGACCGCCTGAAAAGGCGATGGCGATTTTCTTCGAGGGCTTGAGAACGGAAAGACGGGTGGAAAATTCAGCCGGCGAAACGGGAGATGACATTGTCCGCGCGGTTTTATCCTGCGCGCTCATGTCCCTGCCCTCCGATTAGATTGGCGGCTGCGGCTCAGCAGCCCGCCTTTTGACGCTCGAGCTTGGCACGCGCCACGATGGACGGCGAAGCCTGGGGAAAGCGCGAGCCGAGCTCGCCCCATACCGTACAGGCCGCGTCGGTGTTGCCAAGAGCCGAGAGGCTCATGCCGAGCTTTAGAAGACTGTCCGGTGCCTTGCTGCTCGACGCATAGGTTGTATAGCCGTTGAGAAAAGCATCGCCTGCCTGCTTGTAGTTGTTCTCGGCATAATAGGTTTCGCCAAGCCAGTATTGCGCGTTCCCCGCCAACTCGTGCTTGGGGTGAAGCTGGAGGAACTCCAGAAAGGCAGTGCGTGCTTGCGGGTACTGGCCCCGCTTCATCAAGTCTATGGCAAAGTCGTATTGAGTCTGCGGCGTACCGCTCGGCAACACGGACTGAGCGGACGCCGCTTCCCCGGCGCCGCTTGCCTGACCGCTCGGCTGGGCGCCAAGCGTGCTTTCGGACGCTGGCGTGGTTTTATCCTCACCGCCTGACGTCGCGGCGCCGACAGACGCTGCGCCACCGTCCTGCAGATCCTGGAAGCGAAGCTCCACGTCAGCCTTGAAGGTCTGAAGCTCTTTCGTCGCCTGCTCCGCACGGTGGCTGGCTTCTTCCAGACGTCCCGTCAGCATGCGTACCTGATCTTCGAGCTGGGTAAGGCGCGTTTCCAGGTCGGCTGCATTTGCGCCGCTGCCGATCGGCGTAGGCGCGCCCGTTCCGCCGCCGCCATAAGACTGGCGCTGAATGTCGGAAATCTCGCGTTCGATGCGGTCCAGCCTGTTACCGATGGAACGCAGATCGGTATCGCTCGACTGCGCGATGGCGGAGCCGGCAATAAGAATAGGCAAGCCCAGCGCGGCGACGGCAAAAAAGAACTTTGATGAGTGACGATCAGGCCGCAATCGAACCTCCCGTTCGAATTTCAAATCGAGACGCTATCTTAAGTCCAAGTACGACCAAATTACGGCGCGTAAACAGCGGTCGTCATTGAACAAAAAGCGCCCTTCCGCGAGGCGGAAGAGCGCTTCATTGTTTCGCAAAACCGGATCTTGACGAACGGTTTAGCTCGCGGCGCCGGACGCTACGACCGTCACAGCGCGACGGTTCTGGGCCCAGCAGTTCTCGTTCGAGTCGAGGCACACCGGACGCTCTTTGCCGTAGGACACGGTGTTGAGACGGCCGCCATCGACGCCGAGGCTCACGAGGTAATCCTTCGCGGAGTTGGCACGACGGCCACCCAGCGCAAGGTTGTACTCGCGGGTGCCGCGCTCGTCGGCATGACCTTCGACGGTGAAGGTGAGGTTCGGGTAGAGCTGCATCCATGCAGCCTGACGCTGCAGGGTCGCACGGGCTTCGTCGCTCAGCGAGGACTGGTCCGTGTCGAAGAACACGCGGTCGCCAACATTGGCAACCAGGTCTTCCTGCGAACCAGGCGTGATCTGGCCGGAAGAAGACGAAGACGGATTGGCGTTGGCAGAATCATCGGTCGAGCTGCACGCGGCCAACATCAGAAAAGCAGCAGCCACAGCGGCGAACCGCAGGCCAGCATTCGGGGACTTCATTCGGGTGATCTCCTTTTGATCTCAGCGGCCATGGCGCCTCAGCGCTCAATTGATTTGACACTCTCGCACGTGCGGCCCCCGCAGTAAAACCGGGCTCTTCCCGATTACCCCGGAGGCGTGCCATGCATAAAACTTTCCCGAACCCGAATTCGTTCCGGTCCGGAACACGTCGCCCGCAATTGGCCGACGCTGGGGGTTGCTGTACCGCAACACGATATTAGCCACACCACCGAAGAATAGACAAGAACCAACGATAACACGGCACTTTTCGACCAAGGTCACGTGACATTTTTA
This sequence comes from Parvibaculum lavamentivorans DS-1, assembly GCF_000017565.1. Lineage (NCBI taxonomy): Bacteria > Pseudomonadati > Pseudomonadota > Alphaproteobacteria > Hyphomicrobiales > Parvibaculaceae > Parvibaculum > Parvibaculum lavamentivorans. Next base: position 2,303,786 of record NC_009719.1, on the reverse strand, counting down.
CATCATGCGACAAAGCAAAAACCGGGCTTCAGGCGCAACCGGCCCCGTTTCTACTGTATCCGCGGCGACCAGGCCGGGTCCGAGGCAAACGTCGGCGTTGGCGACGGGCGCTCGTTATATCCGGTAACATCGACCGACCAGAGGCTTGGCCCGCCCTGTGCGCCCCGCGTTTCACGGAAAAACATCAGAACACGGCCATTGGGAGCCCATGTCGGCCCCTCATTGTGGAAGCCATCCGTCAGCACGCGTTCGCCGGTACCGTCGGGCCGCATGACGCCAATCACGAACCGGCCGCCTGTTATCTTGGTGAAGGCGATGAGATCGCCGCGCGGCGACCAGACGGGCGTGGCATAGCTGCCCTGCCCGAAGCTGATACGGCGCTGATTCGAGCCACTCGCATCCATGACGTAAATCTGCTGCGAACCGCCTCGGTCCGATTCAAAGGTAATCTGCCGGCCATCCGGCGAATAACTCGGCGCCGTGTCGATGGCCGCCGTATTGGTGAGACGCACAACCTGGCGGCTCCGGAGATCCATGGTGTAGATGTCGGAATTCCCGCCGCGTTGAAGGCTCATGATGATGCGCTGTCCGTCCGGCGAAAAACGCGGCGCGAAGGTCATGCCGGGAAATTCGCCTACCACTTCCTGCTGCCCCGTCTCGATGTCGAGGACGTAAACTCGCGGCTGGTTGTTCCGGTAGGCGAGATAGGTGATTTCCTGGGAGTTGGGGCTGAAGCGGGGGGTCAGCACAAGCTCGTTGCCGCGCGTCAGCATGCGCGGGTTGTGCCCATCCTGATCCATGATCGTGAGGCGCTTCACACGCGCGTTTTTAGGTCCCGTTTCGGATACATAGACAATACGCGTGTCAAAATATCCATCCTCGCCCGTGAGCCGCTTGTAGATCGCATCGGAAATAAGATGTGCGACGCGGCGCCAGTTATCGGGCGTGGTGAAAAACTGTAGACCGGTAAGCTGCTGCTCGCCGAGCACATCCCAAAGCCTGAACTCCACGCGGAGACGGCCATCGGCTTCCATTCGCGTCTGCCCCGTCACCAGCGCCTGGGAATTGATGACGCGCCAGTCGCCGAAGCGCGGCTGGACATTGATGTCGGAAACTTTTTCGATGAAAGACGCTTTCGGCAAGGGCCGGAAGAGTCCCGAGCGCTCCAGATTGTTGCTTATGACAGCCGACATGTCGGCGCCGACAGACCCTTCACCGACAAAATCGGTGATGGCAATCGGCAACGGATCGACGTTGCCCTGGGTAATGTCGATCTGCAGTGCCGCCCGCGCCGGCAAAGCGAAAGCCACCGCCATGACCAATGGCAGGATGAGCTTCGACATGAGACTCTGAACCGCGTTTCCGCGCCGGACCGTCTGAACATCCATCATTGCATCTTCTCCCGGAGGTGGGGCCTAGCCGCCCAGCATTTCTCTTGGATCAAAATTGAGATCTATCTCACGCCAACTTGTGTATTTCTCTGCCGGCATCTTGAAAGGCTGGCAAAGCCGGATCGCACGCATCGCAGAGTCGGCGGCCGCCCTATAGTAGCTTCCACCCGTGACAAGCTTCGTCTTGTCCCGCAGTTCCGGCGGTGCGGCGAGCGATCCATCCTGGTTGAGATAGACCTTGATCTTGACGATCAGCTGTTCCGCATCGGGCGCGCCCGCCGGAACGCTCCAGCAGCGCCGCATTTGCACCTTGAACGCATCGATTTCGCTCATCGTCAGCGCGGCGCTCGGATCGTCGGTAACCGGCGAATCGAATTCTTCCTCGGCCTGTTCCTGCGGCTGCGGTTTCGACGACGTATCGGGCGTCTTGTCGAGCAACGCGGCTATCTGGTTCGGATCGAAAGCCTTTTTCGGCTCCGGTTGCTTCTGCGGAGGCTTCGGTTTTTCGACTTTCTTTTCCACCGGCTTCGGCGGCTCTTTTTTTTCAGCCTCCTTGTCCGGAATAGGTTCGACCTTTTCCTCGGGCGGAGGCGGTGGTGCCGGCGCGGGCTGCGGCTTCGGCTCGGCCTTCGGCTTTTCCGGTTCGACGGGCTTCGGCGGTTCCGGCTCTTCGACGGGTTTCGGCTTCTCGGTTTTCTGCAACCGTTTCAGGTTCGTCACCTCGTCGATCGTCACAAGCTCGACCGGCAACGCGCGCGTCTGCACCAGAGGCAGTTCCTCCGGAGAGGGGAACGCCACAAGCGCCAGCGCCACGACCAGAAAATGTGCCGCGACAGAGAGAAAAACCGAATTACGCATTCTCGCCGCTTAATTGGCGCCCGGCTTCTTCGCCGGCGCGGTGTCCGTCTCCGTTACGAGACCGACCTTTGAAAAACCCGATGAGCTTATACGGCCCATCACGTCCATGACCTTCCCGTAACTGATCCCGCTATCCGCGCGCACGAAGATGCGCTGCTCGTAGCCATTCTCCGCGATCGCCAGAAGTTGCTCCACCAGCGCATCCGCTTCGACCTGCGTTTCCTGCACGAAGATCGTTCCCTCACCGTTGATCGTGATCGTGAGCGGTTCGTTGTCGCCGGAAATGGGCGCTGCCTGTGTCTTCGGCAGATCGACGGGCACACCCACAGTGAGCAACGGCGCCGCCACCATGAAGACGATAAGGAGCACGAGCATGACGTCGACGACCGGCGTCACGTTGATCTCTGACATAGGCTGGCGTGCAAACCGTCCACGCCCAGACTTCTTGCCTCCGACGGACATCGCCATTGGATCAGCCTCTCTCGTCGAGCTGCCGTGAGAGGATCGCGGAGAATTCATCCGCGAAGCTCTCCATGCGCTGACCGATCCGCGACGACTGATTGGAGAAGCGGTTATAGGCGACGACGGCGGGAATAGCGGCAACGAGACCGAGAGCTGTCGCGAACAGTGCTTCCGCGATGCCCGGTGCGACCACCGCGAGATTTGTGTCGCGGCTGATCGCAATCGACTGGAAGGAATTCATGATGCCCCAGACCGTACCGAACAGGCCGATGAAGGGTGCCACCGATCCGACCGTCGCCAGAAAGAGAAGCCTGCTTTCGAGGTTCATCATTTCCCGGCTGATCGTGACCTGCATCACCTTGTCCACCCGCTCCTTGAGCCCGACAAAGGAACTTGCCACGACATCCTGCGAGCGGCGCCATTCCCGCATCGCGGCGATAAAGAGCGCGGATAGCGGATGCTGCGGGCGATGGCCCATTTCCTGATAGAGCTCATCAAGCGACCGGCCCGACCAGAAAATCCGTTCAAACTGGTCGGCGCGGCGCTCAACGCGCGCGAAACGCCACCATTTGTCGAAAATAATCGCCCAAGACCAGACGGAGGCGAAGAGCAACCCCAACATGACCAGCTTGACGACAAGGTCGGCGCGCAGAAACAAGCCCCACATGGAAAAATCCAGCGGGACGGCGTCAACCGTGGTTTCTGTAATCACCTGTGTAGTGGTGACGGGATCCATTTACTTGCCTCTCCGTGCTCTCGGACGCAATGCAGGGAGCGGCACATGACAGGCGCGGCTTAAGCAGCCGGGGTCCTACCCGTTGCGCCCCACTGTTGCATGTGTGCCCCCAAATTGAGGCCGAAGTTAGTCGTTCAATTATGTCATTACCGTGGCACAGCCTCGGATTCGGGTCGCGGACTCAAGAGCTTAGCGATCAGGTGTTGCAGAGCGGTTACGGTAATGGTGCCAGGAGCACGTCACCCCGGACCGGCGGCCGAAGCCACCACCAAAGGAGCCAAGGCCTCTCGTACAGCGGCTGGCAGCCGGCGCGGCCGTCCACCCACATCAAGCACCGCGGCAAGCACGCGAGCACGCCAGATCACGTCGGGAGCGTCGCCGCTCAGGCGCCAGATCTCCTGTTCCGCCTCAATTCGCGCGCCGCTCGCCCTGACATAGCGCGTATGCACCTCAAGCCGCTCGTCAATACGAGCCGGTTTGAGGAAATCGATCTCCATACGATGGATGGCAAAGGCGACGGGGTCTTCGCCCTCGAAAAGGTCGGTGTGATGAACGCCGGCGAGGCGCAGAAAATCCGATCGCCCCCGTTCCGCGAATTTCAGATAATTGGCGTGGTAAACGATACCGGAAAAGTCGGTGTCTTCGTAATAGACGCGGATCGGCAGCTTGTGCACCTGCCCCTCGATCCGGCCGGCAAGATCAGGCCAGTTGCTCATGCCGACCCATTCTCCTCATCGCCATCGAACAACCGGGCCTGCCCCGGCTCGCCTGACCGCCCGGCAGGTAGGGCAACGCCGATATGCGCAAAGGCAGCCGGTGTCAGCGTCCGCCCTCGCGGCGTACGGTTTACGAGACCCTGCTGAATAAGATAGGGCTCGATGATCTCCTCGATTGCATCTCGCGGTTCCGAAAGCGAGGCGGCAATTGTTTCCACTCCAACCGGCCCCCCGGAAAAGCTGACAGCGATGCAGCGCAGATAGCGATGATCCAGCGCATCGAGGCCGAGCTCGTCAACTTCCAACCGTTGCAACGCCTTGTCCGCCGCCTTTGCATCGATCGACTTCACACCTTCGACAGATGCAAAGTCGCGCACGCGGCGAAGAAGCCTTCCGGCGACACGCGGTGTGCCCCGCGCCCGGCGCGCAATTTCGTGTGCGCCATCCGGTGTCATCGCAACGCCAAGTACACTTGCTCCACGCCGCACGATGCCTTCCAGCTCTGCTACTTCATAGAAATGGAGGCGCACCGGAATGCCAAAGCGGTCGCGCAAAGGTGTCGTGAGAAGACCTGTGCGTGTCGTGGCGCCGATCAGTGTGAACGGCGCCAGTTCGATCCGGACGGACCGCGCTCCCGGCCCCTCGCCGATGATGAGATCGAGCTGAAAATCTTCCATTGCCGGATAAAGAATTTCCTCGACCGCCGGAGAGAGACGATGAATTTCGTCGATGAAGAGCACGTCGCGCGGCTCTAGATTTGTGAGCAGAGCCGCAAGATCGCCAGCCTTTGAGATTACCGGCCCGGAAGTCGCCCGGAAGTTGACGCCAAGTTCCCGCGCAACGATCTGTGCCAGCGTTGTTTTGCCGAGGCCGGGCGGACCGGCAAACAGCACATGATCGAGCGCCTCCGCCCTGGTCCGCGCGGCTTCGATAAAGACCGCAAGATTTTCCCTGGCGCGGGCTTGGCCAACGAAGTCGGAAAGAACCTGCGGCCGCAGCGAGCGCTCCAGTTCGTCTTCCTCGCGCTTCGCCGCCCCGACGATGCGATCCGTCATCGCGCCAGCTCCTTCAGACCATGACGGATCAACTGTTCGGTGCTGGCCGCATCATCCAGTCGCTTCGCTGCGGCTGCGACCGCGCCCATTGCCTGCGCCTGCGGATATCCGAGATTGACGAGTGCAGAGACAGCGTCCCGTGCCGGCGCGGAGACAGACGAAACGGCCTCGCCATTGACGCCAACTTCAAGTGCGGCTGAAAGGCCCATGCTGTCAGGCACCTTGTCTTTCAGTTCTGTCACAATCCGCGCAGCGACCTTAGGCCCTACACCTGGCGCCGCCGATACGGCTTTCTTGTCATCGAGTGCAATAGCACGGGCGAGGTCTGCAGGTGCCAGCGTGCCAAGCACGCCGAGCGCAACGCGGGTGCCGACACCTTGTACCGCGAGAAGCAGTCGAAACCATTCGCGCTCACTGTCGGTCGTGAAGCCGATCAGTCTTATAGCTTCATCGCTGACTTTGGTTTCGATCGAGAGCGTGACGGCGCCTCCGGCCGGTGGAAGATTGCGCAATGTCCGGCTGGAGCACGTAACGTGATAGCCAACGCCCCCCACGTCGATGACCGCCCAGTCCTCCCCTGTCGAGTCGACGATACCTCTGAGCTTGCCGATCATCGTCCGGCTCCTGCCCGCAGCAGCGCCGCGGCGATGCGCTCATTCGCAGAGCCCGAATGCGCATGGCAAATCGCCAGCGCAAGCGCATCGGCCGCGTGCTCGCTGCCGGCCTTCGCGCCTGGCAGCAGCATCTCGACCATCAAACGAATCTGGCTCTTGTCGGCATGACCGGCGCCGACGACGGACTTTTTCACATGGTTTGGTGCGTATTCCGCCACGGCGAGTCCCGCCCGCGCCGAAACGAGAAGCGCGATGGCTCGGGCCTGTCCGAGTTTCAATGCAGCCGACGCATCTCTGGCGACGAAGGCTTGCTCCACTGCCGCAGCGTCGGGCGCATGTTCATGGATGACCTGCACCAGCCCCGCTTCGATCTGCACCAGACGTTCGGCAAGGCTCAGCCGCGCGTTGGAGGTGATTGTTCCATTGGCGATGTGAGTAAGCCTTGAACCGGATATCCCTATCACACCCCAACCCGTGGCAGTGAGGCCGGGATCGATGCCGAGATATGTAAGCGAAACCGGCATGATCGGAAGGTCCTGCAGACCGGCACGCCCCCAAAGCTGGAGACCTGGCCCGTCGGGTTCAGTCATGTCCGGAAGCTGGAGCGTGACGCGCCGGGCAATTACCTCAGGCGGACATCTTCTCCATCAGCGAATCGGACATCTCGAAGTTCGCATAAACCTGCTGCACATCGTCGTTGTCGTCCAGCGCTTCGAGCATTTTTAGGACGGTCTCGGCCTTTTCGTCTTCGAGTGCGATCGTGTTTTGCGGCTTCCAGACGATGCGGGCCGCCCGCGCCTCGCCGAATTTCGACTCAAGGCCTTGCGCCACCTCATGCAGTGCATCGGGCGCACAATAGAGTTCGTGGCCTGCCTCGCCCGACTGGCAATCATCGGCTCCCGCCTCGATCGCGGCCTCGATCATGTCATCGGCACTGGCGGCGTCTGCCGGATATTCGATGAGGCCGAGCCGGTCGAACATGAACGAGACGGCGCCCGTTTCGCCGAGATTGCCGCCATTCTTGGTGAAGATCGACCGCACTTCGCCTGCCGTGCGGTTGCGATTGTCGGTCAGGGTCTCGACGATGACACCGATGCCGCCGGGCCCAAAGCCCTCGTACCGCACTTCTTCGTAGTTTTCTCCACCCTGGTCCGAGCTCTTTTTGATCGCGCGCTCGATATTGTCCTTGGGCATATTCTCGACACGGGCGGCCTGGATCGCCGCGCGCAACCGCGGATTGTACTCAGGGTCAGGCAGGCCCATCTTGGCCGCCACGGTAATTTCCTTGGCCAGCTTAGCGAACAGCTTGGAGCGCTTCTTATCCTGCGCGCCCTTGCGGTACATGATGTTCTTGAATTGTGAGTGGCCGGCCATTCCGCCTCCAAACGCCTAAGGACACGCTGAATTTCGGCGCCTTTATAGAAGCCGTCCCGGTCAAAATCCAGTATGCCGGATTGCGCAACCAGATACACGTATAAAGTGTGTGAACAACAATACACCCTTTTAACGTGTGTTTAACAAATCGCCGTCAGACTGCTCCCTGTCGCCGGAACCAAACGGAGGTCGCCCAACCTCCTTCACACCACCGGCGGCATTCGAAGTACCGGTCCGCGGTCTTGCCCAGTTCGCGCACCGGTCCGCCGACGCTGCCTAGCGAAGGCAAGCCGCCCCGTCCCCGCCGCCTCCACCCACCTCGGCTGCGCATGGACGGGGCGATGCTTTTCCAGAGGTCAGCGGTGAACTTCCGTGGGCCAGGCGTAATCTTCCGAAAGCGGGCGCCTCATCGCCACATCCTCTATGTAGCGCGCCACCAGCCGCTCGCTGAAAAAAGCGTGGTAACGCTCATACCCATTGCGGGCGATGCGCTGCCGCTCCCCATCGTTTTTCAGAAAGTAACGCAGCTTGTCCGCCAACTCGTCCAGATCGCGAAAAAAGACGAATTCTTCATCGGAGAAAATTTCGTCATAGCCTGTCGACCGCGCCACGAAGACGAGAAGTCCATTTCCGGCATATTGCGCAAAGCGATCGGACGAATAGAGATAATGATCGTCGGCCCGGTTGATGTTCAGCCCCATCTTCGCGGATGAAAGCGCCTCCAGATAATCGCGGCCCTGCAGATAGGGCCTGCCTTCGAGACCATGGAACGAATATCGCGCTTCGGGAACCCGCGCCTCTATGTCCCGCATCATCTGGCCGCGCCAGGGCGTCGTCCGCTCTGTGCCTATCGTGCACAGAAAATCGAACGGCTGATCCTCGCGCGCAAATCCCTTCAGCGTCTCTATGGAAGGATCGGCAGGGTTGGGAATGAACGCCACGCCATGCGTGGAGGTCGCAAATTCCTTCAGCCTCTCTCCGGCGGTCGTGATGAAGGTCGTATCCGCAACCTCGGCGAACCGCTTGATGCGCGGCGGGTTCTCGGGGAGGAAAATCGGATCGAGATTGACGACAGAAACGCTTAGCCCCGGAATTCTGCTGCGTATCTTGCGCACCGTGTCGTTGGATATTCTGTCGGCATGAAAAAGAATGAGGAGATGGGGTTCAAAATTATCGCAAAGGTCGACAAGGCGGCTGTTTGCATATGCATCGCCCCCCCGGCCGATGCCCCATCGATGCACTTCGCGCGCCACATCCCGGTCACTGAACGGCATGACATGATGCCCGTTGCGAATGAAGCCGTTGGTGAGCTTCCGCACCGTCGCGTAGTAGTTCGCGCCCGCCCGTTTCTCGTTATAGTTTCCTGCAATGACGATCCGCATGGGCAGTCAAACCTCCGGCAGGACCTGCTTGAGCCGTCCGCCGATGCGAACCGGCTCTATGCGTGTCGCCAGCCCGCCGGCATCCGTCTCCACGAAGACTCCGCAAAGTGTTGCCGGACCGAGAGCGGGCTGAAAACGTCCGCTCGGAATACGCGTGGTAAAGCGGTTGAGCGGCTCGTCCTTCTCCATGCCGATGACGGAGTTGTAGTCGCCGCACATGCCCGCATCCGTCTGATAGGCCGTGCCCCCCGGAAGCACCTGTGCATCCGCCGTCGGCACATGGCTGTGCGTGCCCACTACAAGCGAAACACGCCCGTCGCAGAAATGACCCATCGCCATTTTTTCCGACGTCGCCTCGGCATGCATATCGACAATGATCGCATCCGCGCCCTCGCCCAGCGGACAAGCGGCAATCTGCTTTTCCACGGCCTCGAACGGACAATCGAGTGCTTCCATGAAAACCCGGCCTAGCGCATTGACGACGAGGACGCGAGCGCCTGAGGCAGCCTCGACAAGCGTTGCGCCGCGGCCGGGCGTGCCTGCCGGATAGTTCGCGGGCCGGATGAGGCGCGGCTCGCGCTCGATATGGACGAGTGCCTCGCGCTGATCCCACGAATGATTGCCGAGGGTGATGACATCGGCTCCGGCATCGAAGATGTCGTCGCAGATCGCGCCGGTAATGCCGAAGCCGCCGGCTGCGTTCTCTCCGTTGATGACGACGAAATCGAGCGCGAGCTCTCGGCGAAGGACCGGCAGTTCCGCAACAAGCGCGTCACGTCCGCTCCGCCCCACGATATCGCCCATGAATAGAAGCTTCATGCCTGTCCTCTGGAAGACGCGCTGCCAAAGGCCTGCGCCCCTTTTTCCGTCACGACCCAATCGAGCCGTTCATCGAATTGTTCCTCGGGGAGGTCTTGGGCTTCCTGTGCGGAAAACGCAACCCCGACCGCCAGCACACCTGCCCTGTCCTCCCGTAGCGCCGCCAGCGTCCGGTCATAATAGCCGCCGCCATAGCCGAGGCGCCGGCCGACACTATCGAAGGCGAGGAGGGGAACAAGCACGATATCCGGCCGGCAGACCGGCGCATCGGGCTGGGGTTCCCTCGTTCCGTGAGCGCCCGGCAGCAGCACATTGCCGGCGCGCCAGCGATGGAATACCAGCGGCTCATTCATGGCCGCGACGCGAGGCAGCGCGCAAACGTGGCCTTGAGCGGAAAGACGTTCAATGAGTTCGGCCGGGTCTGCTTCGCCCATCATCGCGACATAACCCGCAATGCAGCTTCCGGTGGAGAGCGGGACATGGCGCAGGAAATGGCGGGCAATAAGGCCCGGCGCCGATGCCCCCAACGCGGCACTGGCCACGTCGCGCCGCTCCCGCGCCGCCCGCCGGGCAAGCTGCTTCGCTTCGGCCTTCATGAAACATAACCGGATAAATCGGGAGAAAGTGGGTCCGCCACGGCCGTCGGAACTTCGTTCCCCGGAGACCTACTAACGTAGGTGGGCGCCGTGTGAAGAAGACCACAGTCTCCCTCAGGGACAGCTCCCTTGAGGACCGTAAGGCCCCGAGAGTATGTGTTCCTAACGCGCCGGGCAGATCCCGTGACCATTCTATGTGGTCCAATGCCGGTGCAGGTCAAGGCCGCCTCGCAGGAACGGCGAAAGAAGATCACGCGGCCTCGATGCGTTTGGCCAGATCCTCGATGCGGCGGGCGGCAGTATCCAGCACTTCGGCGAGCGATTCCTCAGCCTCCCGCGTCCGCTCCTGCGCGGAGGCACGTGTGCCGGACAGGCTCTCGATTTCCTGTTCGAGAAGCTTTGTCTTTTGAAGGGCGTCCGACAGTTCATCCGCGACAAGCAGCCCCGCCATCAGCAGGAGCCGGGCGTCGCCCACCTGCCCGACTTCCTGAGCCAGGCTGACGACATGCCGGTTTATGTGGCTTGCCAGTTCCCGCACATGGGCTTCCTCGCCATCGCCGCAGGCGACGGAGTAGGATCGATCATTAATGGAGACCTTGACCTGTCCCATGCTTTTTCCTTTCCTGCCGGCCTGTTCAGCTTTCGGCGAGGACCTCGCGAATCCCCTCGATAGCATCGGCCAGCGTCTCGGACGCTCTTTCGTTGAGCTCGTTGAGCCGCCGTGCTTCCGACTTCAGCTGATCGAGCTCCTCCGCCAGCTCAGCCCTGTCTTCCTTCAGGGTTTCGACCTCCTCCTGAAGCCGCTTGGCCGCCTGTGCCCGCAGCACCTGCCGATTGATGGTGGCCTCCAACCGGTCCAGCGCGCTTGAGAAGCGGTCCATCGAAGCGTCGAGTTTGCTCATGCTTTATCCGGCTCTCTTGTCGTGGCCATCCGATCCATCGGAATGGCCGACACTCTCTCTGCGTCAAGATAGGCGCGCGTATGAAATCAGGTCAACGCCGACCCTGGATGCCGCCCCGCCCGGCCCTGCGCAAGCGCAATCGGATATGCGCGAAAACGGGGCCAAAGCGGCTATTCCGGCATTGACTCCCGGGGGTCCCGTGGTCATTGTGGCGCCGCTCTCGGGAGGGCCCGATTTGAGCCTCAGCGCGGCTTTCGCCCGGCGCGGACAACCCGCGATCTCCTGCCCGCTCAGCGCCCGTCTGGGCTATAGAGTGACACATGACGCCAACAGACAAGTCTGCCCTCGCCGAGAAGGCAAAATCCTCCGCCGCCGCCGACAAGGCGCCCGGCGCATCCCATGACGCCATGGCAAACGCCATCCGGGCGCTCGCGATGGATGCCGTCCAGAAGGCCAACTCAGGCCATCCCGGCATGCCGATGGGCGCAGCCGACATCGCAACCGTCCTTTTCACGAAGTTTCTCAAGATCGACCCGCGCCAGCCCGATTGGCCGGATCGCGACCGCTTCGTGCTCTCCGCTGGCCATGGCTCGATGCTTCTTTATGCCGTGAATTATCTGCTCGGCTATGAGGATATGACGATCGAGCAGATCAAGAACTTCCGCCAGCTCGGCGCCATCACTGCCGGCCATCCCGAATATGGCCATGTAGCGGGCGTGGAGACGACCACGGGCCCGCTCGGACAGGGCATTTCGACGGCCGTGGGCATGGCGCTGGCCGAGCGCCTGCTCGCCGCCCGTTTCGGCGATGAGGTCGTCGACCATTTTACCTATGTACTGGCATCCGACGGCGACCTGATGGAAGGCGTGAGCCACGAGGCCATCGGCCTTGCGGGCCATCTGAAGCTTTCCAAGCTCATCGTTCTCTATGACGACAATGAAATCACCATCGACGGCGCGCTTTCGCTGTCGGAATCGGGCGATGCACTGAAACGCTTCGAGGCCGCCGGCTGGAATGCCGTTCGGATCGACGGCCACAACCCCGCCGAGATCACGGCAGCTATCGAGAAGGCCCAGCAAGCGGACAGGCCAAGCCTTATCGCCTGCCGGACCGTCATCGGCTATGGCTCGCCCAATAAGCGCGGCAAATCCTCTTCTCACGGTTCGCCGCTCGGCGAGGAAGAGATTTCGCTCGCCCGCGAACTGCTGCATTGGCAGGCCGAGCCTTTCGTCATTCCAAGCGAAACCCTCGACGCCTGGCGCATTGCAGGTTTGCGCAACGTTAAAGCGCGAAAGGGCTGGGAAGACCGGCTCGCGGCGCTTCCGGCCGAAAAGCGGATCGATTTCGAGCGCCGCATCGCTGGCGACCTACCGGCCGAACTCGGCAAGGCGATCTCGGCCTTCAAGCAGAAACTCGTTGCCGAAAAGCCAAAATGGGCGACCCGCAAGTCGTCCGAAGAAGCGCTCAACGTAATCAACGCCGCCTTGCCCGACACGATTGGCGGCTCGGCGGACCTCACCGGCTCCAACAATACGCGTTCGAAGGGCCAGCAGCCGGTAACGGCCGAGGATTTCTCCGGTTCGTTCATCCATTACGGTATTCGCGAACACGGCATGGCAGCCGCCATGAACGGGCTGGCGCTGCACAAGGGCTTCATTCCCTATTCGGGCACCTTTCTCGTCTTTACCGACTATTGCCGTCCGGCCATTCGCCTCTCGGCCCTGATGGGCCAGCGCGTCATCTATGTAATGACGCATGACAGCATCGGTCTCGGCGAAGACGGCCCGACGCATCAGCCGGTCGAGCATCTGGCAAGCCTGCGGGCGATGCCGAACCTTCTCGTCTTCCGTCCGGCGGATGCCGTGGAAACGCTTGAATGCTGGCAGCTTGCGCTGGAATCGGCGGACGCCCCGTCGATCCTTGCCCTGTCGCGCCAGAACCTGCCCGCCATGCGTATCGAGAACTCCGAAAAGAACCTCTGCGCGCGCGGCGCCTACGAATTGGTGGCGGCTTCTTCCAAGGCAAAGGTTTCGCTCCTCGCGACCGGTTCGGAAGTTGAAATTGCCGTCGCCGCGCAGCAGATGCTGGAGAAGGAGGGCATTCCGGCCCGCGTCGTCTCCATGCCCTGCCTCGATCTCTTCGACCTGCAATCACCCGATTTCCAGAAGGAAATGCTCGGCGAAGGTACGGTGAAAATCGCGATAGAAGCCGCGGTTCGCTATGGTTGGGACCGTTACATCGGCCCTGATGGCGACTTTATCGGCATGACGGGCTTCGGCGCTTCGGCACCGGCGCCGGAACTCTACAAGCACTTCAACATTACACCCGAGGCGGCCGTTGCAGCGGCGAAAGCACGCCTCCAGGAAAAGTCCTAACTCACGCTCAGGAGACAGAAGAAATGGCAGTGCGCGTTGCGATTAACGGATTCGGTCGGATCGGGCGCCTTGTGCTTCGCGCCATTGCGGAATCAGGCCGCAAGGACATCGAAGTCGTAGCGATCAACGATCTTGGCTCTGTCGATGCGAACGCCCTCCTGCTGAAATATGACAGCGTGCACGGCCCCTTCCCCGGCAAGATCAAGACGACGAAGTCGACCATGGATCTCGGCCGCGGTCCGATCAAAGTGCTCGCCGAACGCGATCCCGCGAAGCTCCCCTGGAAGGACCTCGGCGTCGATATCGCGCTCGAATGCACGGGTCTCTTCACCGCCCGTGAAAAGGCGGCGGCGCACCTCACGGCGGGCGCCAGGAAGGTGCTGATCTCTGCACCGGGCGAAAATTCGGATCTGACGGTCGTATACGGTGTGAACCACTCGGCCCTGAAGAAGAGCCACAAGGTCGTCTCCAACGCCTCCTGCACCACAAACTGCCTCGCCCCCGTTGCTCAGGTCCTTCACAAGGCCTGTGGCATCGAACAGGGCTACATGACGACGATCCACGCCTATACGGGCGACCAGAACACCGTCGATACGCTTCACAAGGACCCGCGCCGGGCCCGCGCCGCCGGCGTCTCCATGATTCCGACATCTACTGGCGCCGCCAAGGCCGTCGGTCTCGTGCTGCCGGAACTCCAGGGCAAGCTCGACGGCACGTCGATCCGCGTACCCACTCCGAACGTCTCGGTGATCGACCTCGTCTTCACGTCCAAGAAAAAGACTACGGCGGAAGAAGTGAACGCCGCCATCATCGCCGCCGCGAAGGGCCCCTTGAAAGGCATTCTCGCGACGACGAACGAGCCGAACGTCTCGATCGACTTCAACCATAACCCGGCCTCCTCCACCTTCGATCTGACGCAGACGCAGGTGATCGACGGCAAGCTCGTGCGCGTGCTGAGCTGGTACGACAATGAGTGGGGCTTCTCGAACCGTATGGGCGACACCGCTGTCGCCATGGGCAAGCTTCTCTGACCGGAGCCGCGTGCGTTCATGGCCGACTACAAGACGCTAGACGACCTCTTCGCCGCCGTCGGCCTGGACGGTCTCCGGATTCTCATCCGCGCAGACCTCAACGTGCCCATGCAGGACGGCAAGGTTTCGGATGCGACGCGCCTTGAGCGCGTCGCACCGACCTTGAAAGAGCTGGCCGGCAGGGGCGCACGTGTGATCGTGCTCTCTCATTTCGGACGCCCCAAGGGCGCGCCGGAAGCCAAATATTCTCTCAAGCCGATTGCCGAGGCTTTGAGCAGCGTTGTCGGCAGCAAAGTCGGCTTCGCCGAAGACTGCATCGGAGACGTGGCGTCGCGGGCCGTTGAGGCCATGCAGCCGGGGACCATTCTTGTTCTCGAAAACACGCGCTTTCATGCGGGCGAGGAAAACAACGATCCGGCATTTGCCAAGGCGCTGGCGAGAAACGGCAATGTCTACGTCAACGACGCCTTTTCCTGCGCCCACAGGGCTCACGGCTCGACCGAGGGCATCACGCATTTTCTGCCCTCCTATGCCGGCCGTGCCATGGAAGCGGAACTCGCCGCGCTCGACGCCGCTTTGGGCAACCCGAAGCGCCCCGTTGTCGCCATCGTCGGTGGCGCGAAAATCTCAACCAAGATCTCGCTGCTCGGCAATCTCGTAAAAAAGGTCGATGCGCTGGTCATCGGCGGCGGCATGGCGAATACGTTCCTTGCCGCTCAGGGCAAGAAGGTCGGCAAGTCACTCTGCGAGCCCGACCTGTTCGATACCGCGCGCCACATCCTCGCGAATGCCCGCGCGGCCCATTGCGATATCGTTTTGCCGACGGATGTCGTGGTCGCCGCCGAGTTCAAGGCAGGCGCCGCGTCGAAGACGGTATCGGTAGACGCCGTGCCGGACGACATGATGATCCTCGATGTGGGGCCCGACACGGTCACCCATCT
Source organism: Parvibaculum lavamentivorans DS-1 (assembly GCF_000017565.1). NCBI lineage: Bacteria > Pseudomonadati > Pseudomonadota > Alphaproteobacteria > Hyphomicrobiales > Parvibaculaceae > Parvibaculum > Parvibaculum lavamentivorans. The sequence continues at coordinate 2,288,534 of NC_009719.1, read as the reverse complement.
CGCCGGACGTTTCGAGACCGCAAAGACTGTCGTCTGGAATGGCCCGCTCGGCGCTTTCGAGGTGCCGCCTTTTGACCGCGGCACCGTGGAAGCCGCGCGCATCGTCGCGATGCGCAGCAAACAGGGTGAACTGATTTCCGTCGGTGGAGGCGGCGACACCGTGGCCGCCCTCAACGAAGCGGGTGCCGCCGAGGATTTCACATATGTTTCCGCCGCGGGCGGCGCGTTTCTCGAATGGCTGGAAGGCGTTGAACTGCCGGGTGTCGCGGCGCTGAGCCGCGGATAACCACGTTAAGACTGGTATCAAGAGGATAGACACATGACTGAGACGCTTGAATCGATTGCACAGGCGATGGTTGCGCCGGGCAAAGGCATTCTGGCCGCCGACGAAAGCTCCGGCACGATCAAGAAGCGCTTTGACAGCATCAAGGTGGAATCGACGGAGGATACGCGCCGCGATTACCGGGAGATGCTGTTTCGTACCGACGAGGCGATGCGGAACCACATTTCGGGCGTGATCCTTTACGACGAGACAATCCGCCAGAAGGCGAAGGACGGCACGCCGCTCGTCGACCTTATCAAAAAGGCCGGCGCCATTCCGGGGATCAAGGTCGATGCGGGCGCGAAAGATATGCCCGGCTTCCCCGGCGAAAAGATCACCGAAGGTCTCGACGGGCTCGATGCACGGCTCGCGGAGTACTACCAGCTCGGCGCCCGCTTTGCGAAATGGCGCGCCGTCATCGACATCGCCGACGGCATTCCGACGCGGACCTGCCTCGAAGCCAATGCTGAGGCTCTCGCGCGGTATGCGGCGCTTTGCCAGCAGGCAAAGATCGTTCCGATCGTGGAACCGGAAGTGCTGATGGATGGCGCACACGATATCGACCGCTGCTTTGAGGTAACCGAGGAAACCTTGCGCATCCTCTTCGACCGTCTCGGCGCGCACCGGGTAAATCTCGAAGGCACGATCCTGAAGCCGAACATGGTGATTGCCGGCAAGAAGTGCGGAAAGCAGGCGAGCGTCGAGGAAGTGGCCGAAAAAACCATTGCCTGCTTCAAGCGGACCGTTCCCGCCGCCATTCCGGGCATCGTCTTCCTTTCCGGCGGCCAGTCGGACGAGGATGCGACAGCGCATCTGAACGCGATGAATGCCATTGGCGGCTTCCCCTGGAAGATGTCCTTCTCCTATGGCCGCGCATTGCAGGCGGCTCCGCTGAAAGCATGGAGCGGCAAGCCGGAGAATGTTCCCGCCGGCCAGAAGGCATTCCTGCACCGCGCAAAAATGAACGGCCTCGCAGCGCTCGGCGACTGGAAGAGCGCCCTGGAAAAAGCCGCCTGAAGCCGGCATTACAGATACCGCAGACGCCCCGCTCGCCCGCGAGCGGGGCGTTTTGTTTTTGGCCCGCATCAAGCTAAAACACCTTCATGTCAGACCCAGATCAGCGCCCCGCCTGCCGCCTCTATCTCATAACGCCGCCTCGCTTCGAGCCGCGCGCCTTTGCCGACACCTTCAAGGCTGCGCTCGACGCCGGAGACGTGGCCTCCCTGCAGCTGCGCCTGAAGGGCGACAACGAGGCTCCGCCCGCCGCCGACGATATCCGCTATGCGACCGAGATACTGATGCCGCTGGCGCGAGAGCGCGACGTTGCCTTCATCATCAACGACCGTCCCGATCTTGCCGCCGAACTCGATGCGGACGGTGTTCATGTCGGACAGGACGATATGAGCTGCAGAGAAGCCCGCAAGCTTGTGGGTCCCGACAGGGCGGTGGGCGTCACCTGCCATTCGTCACGACACCTGGCTATGGAAGCGGGAGAAGCAGGCGCGGATTACGTGGCGTTCGGTGCCTTTTACGAAACCGACACAAAAATCCCTATAAGTAAGGCCGAACCTGAAATCCTCACCTGGTGGGCGAACCTCTTCGTCCTGCCATGTGTCGCAATCGGAGGCATCACGGTGGCCAACGCCGCACCGCTCGTTCGCGCCGGCGCAGATTTCCTGGCTGTATCTTCCGGCGTATGGGCGCACGAAGATGGTCCGGCGGCCGCCGTGCGGAAGCTGAACGTCATTATGGCGGAAGAGAGTGCTGCCCGATGAGACGGTTTTTGGTGGCATTGTCATTTGCAGTTGTCATGCCGCTCATCGCAACATCCGTCGCCGCCCAGGTAGCCCCTTCGCCGCGCGCCGAACGCACCGCAGCCGCCGACGACAAGATGGGCCCGGCGCTCACGGCCTACCGCGCGGGACAGTTCGAAGCCGCGCGGCTTGCCGCACTCCCCTTGGCCCGGCAGGGCAATGTGACGGCCCAGCTCATGCTCGGCTCGATCTACAACAATGGGGAAGGCATTGAGGCCGATCCGGAAGAGGCTGCAAAGTGGTTTGCCGAAGCAGCTGCCCAGGGCAATGCAGGCGCTCAATACGCGCTCGGCATGCTCATGGAATATGACCAGATCGCCGCCGGCAGCCCCGAAGCCGCGCGCCGTTACTTCGCAGCGGCGGCGGAGCAGGATCATCCCGCCGCCCAGGCCGAACTCGGCATGATGTATACGACTGGACATGGCGGTCCGAAGGACCTTGAGCGCGCGGCCAGCCTGTTCGAAAGCGCGGCGAAAAACGGCAATGCGGACGCGCAATATTATCTTGGCACCCTCTTTGCCGCAGGGCGAGGCAAGGAGAGAAACCTCGACGAAGCCGCGCGGCTCTTTACCCTCGCGGCAGACCAGGGGCACCCCCAGGCCGCCTATCAGCTTGGGCTGATGCATCAGGAAGGCATTGCGGTTGAGAAAAGCGCCGGCAAGGCCGCCCGCCATTTTGCTGCGGCCGCGGCCAAGGGCGTGCCCGGTGCCCAGACCTCGCTGGGGTTCGCCTATCTGGGCGGCGAGGGCGTCGAGCGCAACGACACGCTGGCGGCGAAATGGTTCGCCGAAGCAGCGATGCGCGGCGATCCGCTGGCACAGGACCGCCTCGCGCGCCTCTATTTCCTTGGCCAGGGCGTGGCACGGGATGTCGCAGCCGCACTCCTCTGGCTGTCGCTCGCGGAACGGGGCGGCTTTGAGGACGACACGCTGCGAAATGCGATGGAGCCCGAAATAACCCCGGAAATCCGCGCCAAGGTCGAGGCCGACCTTGCCAAATGGGAAGCTGGCCGCCCCCCGGCAGCCAACTGAGCGGCTCTTCCGGCCCCGAACGGCGCGAATTGCCCTGTGCATCCGCGGCGCATGATGTTATCAGAGCGCCGGTCAGGGCCTCTGAACGGCCCCGCAATTCAGCAATTTTTCCACAACCGAGCGTCCCATGAAGATCAACGGCAACGAAATCCGTCCCGGCAATGTTATCGAGCATGAGGGCGGCCTTTGGGCGGCAGTCAAAGTGCAGCATGTGAAGCCCGGAAAGGGCGGCGCCTTTGCGCAAGTGGAACTGAAGAACCTGGTCGATGGCCGCAAGCTGAACGAACGCTTCCGTTCCGCCGAAACCGTGGAGCGCGTGCGCCTCGAGCAGAAGGACTATCAGTATCTCTACGAGAATGACGGGATGCTGACCTTCATGGACAATGAGACCTACGAGCAGATCGAACTCTCGAGGGAATGGGTCGGCGACCGCGCCGCCTTCCTGCAGGACGGCATGAAGGTGACGGTTGAAAGCCACGAGGGCAAGGCGCTGGGCATTTCGCTTCCCGACCAGGTTGTGCTCGAAATCACCGAAACCGAGCCGACCGTAAAAGGCCAGACCGCGACTAGCTCCTACAAGCCCGCGCTCCTTGAAAATGGCGTACGCGTCATGGTGCCCCCTTTCATCACCACCGGCGAACGGATCGTGGTCGACACGAACGAAGTCACCTATCTTCGCCGCGCCGACTGAGCCGAGCCGCATGTCCCGCCACACCCCTTCAATGGCCGTCATGGTTGCAGCCGCCCGCAAGGCCGCGCGAGGACTTCAGCGCGACTTCGGCGAGGTGGAAAACCTTCAGGTATCTCTGAAGGGCCCCGCGAACTTCGTTACCGCCGCCGACAAGAAGGCCGAAAAGGTCATCTTCCAGGAGCTTTCCAAGGCGCGGCCGGGCTACGGCTTCCTGATGGAAGAAGGCGGTGTCGTAGAGGGCGCGGACAAGTCGCATCGCTGGATCATCGACCCGCTCGACGGGACGACGAACTTCCTGCACGGCATTCCGATGTTCGCGATCTCGATCGCACTGGAACGCGAGGGGCAGCTGGTTGCAGGCCTCGTCTACAATCCGATATCGGACGAGATGTTCATCGCCGAAAAGGGCCAGGGCGCTTTCCTGAACGACCGTCGCCTTCGCGTCTCGGCACGCCGCGAAATGGACCAGGCGGTCGTCGCGACGGGTATTCCTCATATCGGCCGTCCCGATCATGAGCGCTTTTCGGTCGAGCTCAACGCCGTCATGAACGAAGTTGCCGGGATACGCCGCATGGGCGCCGCCTCGCTCGACCTCGCCTATGTGGCGGCGGGTCGCTTCGATGCCTATTGGGAAGCAAACCTCGCCGCCTGGGATATTGCCGCCGGCATCGTCCTCGTGCGCGAGGCGGGCGGCTTCGTGGCCGACTTCAATGGCCGCGATGACATGTTGAACACCGGCGGCATTGTCGCCGGCAACGACATGCTGAGCCGCAAGCTGGGCGACGTCCTGAAAAAAGCCCGCAAACCCGCCTGACCGCACGGCAAGTCTGATCTCCACACAGCCCGAATTCTGCCCGATTCACGGCCTACAGCCAAAGTGTCGAGGCCTGTTCCCATCGTGCGAACATGCCTAGACTGGCAACAGGATTGCCCGGGGCAGCTACGGATGACGGAATGACCTTCAATACCGGGAAAGCGCCCGCCGCTCGCGGCGCGGCGACATTGCTCGCATTCGTGTTGCTGCTTGCAATCGGCAACGGAGCCAAGGCGGCGGAAGCGCCCCTGGCGCCGCCGGAACAGGCCCTGCTTCGCATCATGTTTGAACCGGATGAATCCGCGCTCAGCCAAGGCGCGCGCGACAAACTCGTCGCCTTCGCCAAAGATTTCACCAGCAGAAGCGGCCGCCTGGAGCTGAAAGCCTATGCCGGACCGCCACACGACAAATCCTCAGCCGCGCGGCGCCTGTCGCTGCGGCGGGCGCTATCGGTCCGTCGGGAACTCATGGCCAGCGGTATTGTCGTGGAACGCATTCAGGTGCGTGCGTTGGGCGGCACCTCCGACAGCGGCCATCCGGACCGCGTCGATATCAAGCTTTTCGGCGGCTGACATACCGCCGCTCTGACAGGGGCAAAGACGTATGGCGAAGGACTACAAGGACGGCTTCGGGCTTTCTCAACCGCGAACTTACCTGACGAGAATGTTCCTCTTCATCATTCTCGCCTGCTTCGTGGTAGCGATCCTCTATCGGCAAATCGAGATCGCCTTCCTCGCCAATCCGGGACTGAACGGTCTTATCCTCGGCGTGCTCGTCATCGGCATCCTCTATGCCTACCGCCAGGTACAGGCGATCGGCCCCGAAGTCCGCTGGGTGAACGATTTCCGCCGTGCCGATCCGGGCCTTGCCCCGCCTCCGCCGCCTCGCCTGCTCGCGCCCATGGCAACCATGCTCGGCGACCGCAAAGGCCGCATGCAGCTCAACGCCATGTCGATGCGCTCGATCCTCGATTCGCTCGGCTCGAGGCTCGACGAACAACGCGAAATATCCCGCTACATCATCGGCCTCCTCATCTTCCTCGGCCTTCTCGGCACCTTCTGGGGCCTGCTGACAACGGTGACCTCGGTTGCCGGCACGATCCAGGGCCTCAGCGTCGAAACGGCGGACCCAGCCACCGTCTTCGCCAATCTCAAAGCCGGCCTCGACGGCCCGCTGCGCGGCATGGGCACGGCCTTCTCGTCTTCGCTGTTCGGCCTGGCTGGATCGCTCCTGCTCGGCTTTCTCGACCTGCAGGCGGGCCAGGCTCAAAACCGCTTCTACAATGAACTCGAGGAATGGCTTTCCACCGTGACCAATCTCGGCGAGATCGACCCCTCTGGCCCCGCCCTGCTGAACGAGACGGCACGCCGCCTGCGCAGCATCGAACAATCCCTGTCGAGCGGAGAAAGCCCCTCCAGCGCCTCCCTGATGGCGCTGACGGGCCAGATAACGGCGCTGACCGAGCAGATGCGGAACGAGCAGCAACTCATCCGCCAGATGGCGCAGAACCAGCAGGGCTTGCAGCCGGTTCTCGAGGAAATCGCCCGCCATCTGCGCGAGGACTGACGCATCATGGCGCTCTCAAGCAGACGCATTCGAGGACGCGCTCCCAGCGCGGATTACTGGCCGGGCTTCGTCGACGCCATGTCGAGCCTGTTGCTGGTGCTCATCTTCCTCCTGACCATCTTCATGATCACGCAGTTCTTTCTGAGCCAGCTGGTCAGCAACAAGGATTCCGCGCTGGAGAACCTGCGCAGCCAGATCGCCGAACTCGTGAACCAGCTCGCCCTTGAACGGAGCGAGAAGGCCGATCTGCAGGCAACGATCCTGTCGCTGCAGGACTCGCTCGCAGCGGCGACCGCAGAAAAAGACCGGCTTGCCAGCCTCGCCGACGATGCGTCCGGCACGCGTGTCGCTGAACTCGAAGGCAAGCTGGCCGAGGAACAGAAACTTTCGAGCGAGGCACTATCTCAGGTTGAGCTTCTGAACCAGCAGATATCCGCGCTCCGCCGCCAGCTCGCAACACTGGAAGCGGCGCTTGAAGCCGCCGAACTGAAAGATCGCGAGCAACAGGTTCAGATCGCCGATCTCGGCCGCCGACTGAATGCCGCTCTCGCTCAGAAGGTGCAGGAGCTGGCGAAATACCGCTCGGAATTCTTCGGGCGCCTGCGCGCCATTCTGGGCGACCGTCAGGACATCGAGATCGTAGGCGACCGCTTCGCCATGCAATCGGAAATCTTCTTCGAGTCAGGTTCCGCGGACATCAACCCATCGGGCAAGGAGCAACTGGACAAGATAGCGACAGCAGTGCGCGAGATTGCCGCCGAGATTCCCGACGATATCCCTTGGGTCTTGCGCGTCGACGGTCACACCGACGCCAACCCGATCGCGACGGCGCAGTTTCCATCGAACTGGTATCTCTCCAGCGCCCGCGCCATCGCCGTCGTGAACTACCTGGTAGAACGAGGCGTGCCGCAGAACAGGCTCGTCGCAGCAGGCTTCGGGCAATATCACCCGTTGGCCGATGGTCGTGGCACTGCGGAAAACCGCCGCAATCGCCGTATCGAATTCAAGCTGACGGAGCGTTGATCTAGTAGGCGCGAATTTCGGACGACTGGTCGCACACAAGCAGCTGCGGCTCGAAGACCTGACCAAGCAACATCTTGTCGCCATAGCCCGCGGCAGTGCTTATCCCCGAGATTTCCTCGCCGAAATTGAGGTAGATGGTGCCTGCTTTCTTTTCGCCGGGTTCGATCCGCACGACCTGGCTCGGCGAAAGCTCCGCCGGGTCGGATGCATGCGCAAGGAAGTCGAGCAGCTTCGGATGCGCGCCGATCAACAGCGTGCCGTCGGGCAGCACGTCGATGTTATCCACGCCGGTGCCGAGGCGAACATGATCGAATGGCGTCAGGTTCCCCGTTTCAGTGTCACGCTTGTAGATATTGAGGCTCATGCCGAGTGTCGAGGCGACATAAAGCGTCGCGCCATCGGGACTGACATTGACGCCGTTCGGATAGGAGAGCGTATCCGCCGCGATGCGCGCGGCTTCACCGTCGAAATAGACCACATTGGCATTCCGCAGCAGCAACGCATCGTCGAGCATCCTGCTTATGCCGCCGGAGCCATGATCGTTGGTGGCATAGAAGCTGTCCGTGCCGACACCGACCACATCGTTGAGCGACACAAAGAGAGGATCAGTGACGCTTCTCGCGTGCGAGAGCGAACCGTCTTCCGCGACGTCGAATATCTCGACCGCTTCGCCGCCGCCCGCAGGATGATTGACCGCGAACAGCCGAAGCGCGCCGCTCTCGCCCATATAGAGGCTGATGCCATGGGGACGAAAATCCGCCGGCATCGGGGGGGTCACCGGATAAAACGCCCACTCGGCTTCCGGCTGCTTGAGGTCGATGACATAGATGCCGCCTCGAACGCCCTGCCCGCCCGGCGCGCCGGAACGGACCGCGCGGCGATCATAGGCCGAGATATAGGCAAGGCCGCGCTCATGATCGATCGCGATATCCTCGGGGCCCGGCATCGCTTCGATGGCACGGCAATCGGCTGCAATTTCCTGCCGGATACCGGTGAAATATCCGGACGCCGACAAAAAGCGCCAGGTAAGCACGCTGACGATCACAACCAGCGCGAGCACCACATAGCCCGCGATCTGCCAATGCCTGGACATCACTCCCCCCGATAGATTGTTAAACGGCAGCACCGGCATTCGCCCGCGCGTTTTCGTCGAGCATATCCCGATCACCTGCGAATTGCAGCCGCGCGAGGCGGGCATAAAGTCCACCCTGCCTGACAAGCTCGTCATGCGTGCCCGAGGCGACCACGCGCCCCTCTTCCATCACCACGATGCGATCGGCCTTCAAAACGGTGGCGAGACGATGCGCAATAACCAGCGTCGTCCGGTCCGCCATCAGACCTTCCAGCGCCTGCTGCACAAGTGTCTCGCTTTCGGCATCGAGCGCGCTCGTCGCCTCGTCCAGAAGCAATACCGGTGCGTTGCGGAGAATGGCACGGGCAATGGCGATGCGCTGCCGCTGACCGCCGGAAAGCGTCACTCCGCGCTCGCCCACCTGCGTCTGATAGCCATCGGGCAACTGCATGATGAAGTCATCTATCCGCGCCGCCCGCGCCGCCGCGCGCACTTCATCCTCGCTTGCTTCGGGACGGCCATACCGGATGTTCTCGACGACGGTGGTGCCGAACACGACCGTCTCTTGCGGCACCACGGCGAGGCGGCCGCGAACGTCGCGCGGCTCCGCATCTCGGATATCCACACCATCGAGCCGCACATGACCCGACTGCGGATCGTAGAAGCGCAGGAGAAGCTGGAAGACAGTGCTTTTGCCCGCGCCCGAGGGTCCAACAAGCGCAACCGTCTCACCGGGCGCCACCGCAAGCGAAAAGCCGTGCAAAGCCGACACATGAGGCCGTGTCGGATAGGCGAAAGTGACATTGTCGAAGGCGATTTCGCCGCGCGGTGCCGGCAAGGCCTGAGGCTGCGCGGGGGCGGCGATTTCCGGTTCGACGTCGAGCAGCTCCATCAGGCGCTCCGTCGCGCCCGCCGCCATCTGAATATCGCCCCAGATTTCGGAGAGCGCAGCGAGGGCCGAGGCCGCAAACACCGCATAGAGGATGAATTCGAGGAGCTCGCCGCCTGTCATCGTCTCGGCCAGGACCGCATTCGCGCCGACCCAGAGCACGCCGACGACGCTGGACAAGCCGAAGAAAAAGATCAGGGCCGTAAGGATGGCTCGGGCAAGAATGCGGGAGCGTGCGGTATCGAAGGCGCTCTCGACCGTGCTGCCGAAGCGCTCATTGTCGATCGGCTCATGAGTGAACGCCTGGACGATCTGGATGGCGTTGAGGCTTTCCGTTCCGAAGGCACTGGTATCGGCCAGCCTGTCCTGCGCGGAGCGGGAAAGCCGCCGCACCCAGCGGCCGAACACGATGAGCGGCAGAAGAATGGCGGGAATGGCAAGGAGGACGAGGCTGGAAAGATAAGGGCTCGTCGCCGCCATCATCGCGCCGGCGCCGAAGAACAGAAAGATGTTACGGAGCGCGATCGAGGCGGATGAGCCCACAACCGTCTTGATGAGCGTCGTATCGGCGGTAAGACGCGAGAGAACCTCACCTGTCCGCGTTACTTCGAAGAATGCCGGCGAGAGCTGCAGGACATGTTCGTAAACCGCGCGCCTTATATCCGCGACCACACGCTCCCCGATCCAGCTCACGAAGAAGAAGCGGGCGGCGCTGGCGACGCCGAGAACGAGCGCAACGAGAACAAGTGCAATGAAATACTGGTCGACGAAGGCGGCGCTCTCGCGATTGAACCCATTGTCGATCAGGCGTCGGCCGGCCATTGGAATGGCGAGCGTGGCGAGCGTGGCGAGGACAAGCGATACAAGGGCGAGGGTCAGCATTCCCCGGTAATGCACAAGGAAAGGCATCAAGCGGAGGATAGGCCTCACGGCCTTTGCGGGCTTGCGCCGCTGCGCTTCTTCCTCGATGGCCTCGACGACCGGGTTTGATATATCGCTCATGCGCTTTCGCCGGTTCGTGCTGCGGGAGGGCACCCTATCGCTTTAAGGCCGCCCGGGCATATTTTTCGCGCGCGGCTGGTATAGCAACCTCCGCCTTGCCGGGGCAACGCCGGGAGCGGGCGGAGACTGCGGCATCTTCGCGCGAAACGGCCCCGAGGCGGCATAAGGACGGTGGAGACTGGCCTTGCCACAGCAACGGGGCTTCGCTATAAGCCCCCATTCCGGCAGCGCAGCCTCCGATTGCGGGGGCTTTTGCGCGCCACTTTCAAGGACACCGACGGCCCCTGACCGGGCCTCCTTCAGGAAGCCGTAAGCCATGAAGAAAGACACGCATCCCGATTACCACTTCATCACGGTTCAGATGAACGATGGCTCCACCTACAAGACCCGCTCGACCTATGGGTCGGAAGGCGACACGCTGGTGCTCGACATCGACCCGACAACGCATCCGGCATGGACAGGCGGCGGTCAGCAGATCCTCGACCGTGGCGGCCGCGTCAGCCGCTTCAAGAAGAAGTTCGGCTTCATCGGCAGCTAGGCTCAGCGCCACAAGACATGAAAAAGCCCCGCATTGCGGGGCTTTTTTGTTGTCCGGATATGTGAACCGGCTCAGTCCGGGCGTTTTCTGCGACGGCCGAACTCGCGGCGCGACACATCCGTGGCGAGGTTCTCGCGGAAAAAGAGCTCCACCCGCCGTAACTGCTCGGCAAGCGGATGATCCTGCGCTATCGGAGAGACACCTTCGCGCAGACGGGCATCCAGACGCTCGACACGGGCATAAAGCCGTTCGGAGCGCCCGATCAGCTCCTGCAATGGCTGCGGCAAGGTATCCACGCCGTCGAAGCGGGGCTGGCGCGCAATTTCCTTGGTGGCGAGGCGGTATTTCTCGGAATTGGCCTCTTCGGCGCTCATTTCGCCTTCATGCACGGCCTTGCGGACCAGCAACCAGGAGGCAACCTGCATCAGCCGCGTGGTGAGGCGCATGCTTTCTCCCGCATAGGCAAGCGACGCCTCGCGGGGGAGCCCGCGGGCAGCCTGGCGGCCCGGACCGTCCAGATAGGCCGAGGTTTCCTCGACCAGACGCATCCCCTCATTGTAGGTGCGCTGAAAAAGCCCCGAGGCCATGAATTCCGCAAGCGTGACGCACTCGGCGCCCGCAAAGGCGACTTCTTCGCCATTCTCGATTTCGTGAACACTCATCCCGCGATTCCCCATCCCGTCCTTGATCCCGCCGCGGGCTCCTGCCCCAAAGCGGCACATACAGGGTCTTGAGGATCAATATCCGTGCCACTGAAACGGGCAGGGACGGGACGATGGCTGGGAACAACAAAAAAGAGCCGCGGGGATGCCCGCGGCTCAAGTTCTAACAGGGAGGCGTCAAACAGAGTGGATAGGAGCCACTCAGAAATCCAGAAGACTGGATTACGCAAGGTCACCCTAGCGCCGCCATTCTTAACAGGAAGTTAATCTTGTGGCAATTTGACGCGGGCACCAGATCGCGCGACAGCGCCTGAAGACCGCCACAAAAAGGATGTTTTCCAAGAACTTACCGGAATTGACTATTTTTTGAACACCGCCTCCGCAGCGGAGAGCGAGCCTTGCTTTCGGGCCAGATAGTCCCGAATTCGGGCAATCTCACCCTCCAATGCGCTGATTCGGTCCTTCAGCTCCTCGATGCCGAGAAGACTCAGATCTTCCTTCGCCAAAGCTGTGAGAGCCTCGCCGCGCCGCTTGCGCGGCTCCAGATCGTCACTGTCCATCCTGCCTCTCCTTCGCTCGCCGCCTGCGGTTGCCAGTGTGCGGAGCGCAGGCTAGACCTGCAACCCGGCCCGCGCCCTGAAATCCTCCGAGGTGCCTATGACGACGCTCCCCAAAACCATGAAAGCCATAGCCATCCGCGAACCGGGCGGCCCTGAGGTGCTGGAATTGCGCGAGATCGCGACCCCGGAGCCGGGCCATGGCGAAATCCTCATCAAGGTCGCGGCTGCCGGCATCAACCGCCCCGACACGATCCAGCGCATGGGCCTCTACCCGGCGCCGCCCGGCTCCCCCGAAACGCCGGGTCTCGAGGTCGCGGGTGAAGTTGTTGCGACGGGACCCGGCGTGACGATGTGGAAAGCGGGCGACAAGGTCTGCGCGCTGGTCGGCGGTGGCGGCTATGCGGAATACTGCCTCGCACATGAGGCGCATGCCCTGCCCGTACCGCAAGGCTTCACGATGACGGAAGCAGCGGCGCTGCCGGAAACATTCTTCACGGTCTGGACCAACGTCTTCGAGCGCGGTGCGCTGAAACCCGGCGAGACGCTTCTCGTGCATGGCGGTTCGAGCGGCATCGGCACGACGGCGATACAGCTCGCGTCGCTTTTCGGCTCGACCGTGATCGCAACAGCGGGCTCCGCCGAGAAATGCGCGGCGTGCGAAAAACTTGGCGCGCATGCGGCGGTGAATTACCGCGAGCAGGATTTCGTGGCCGAAGCAAAGCGGCTGACGGATGGACGCGGCGTCGACGTCATTCTCGACATGGTGGGCGGAGATTATATTGCGCGCAACATTCAGGCCTGCGCGACAGATGGACGGATCGTCTCCATCGCCTTTCTCAATGGATCGACGGCGGAAGTGAATTTCATGCCGGTCATGCTGAAACGGCTGACGCTGACCGGCTCGACATTGCGGCCGCGCAGCATCGAGGAGAAGGCGGCGCTGGCATCGGCACTCAAGACGAAAGTGTGGCCCCTACTCGATGCCGGTCGCGTAAAGCCGCAGATCGACAGCGTTTTTCCGCTGGCGGATGCAGCAAAAGCCCATGCCCTTATGGAAAAAAGCAGCCATATCGGCAAGATCGTATTGACGGTCTGACGCGAGGTTCCCGACTTACGGAACCTTCTTTTCCCTGAACCGTAGTTACGGCAGGCGGCAAGGAACGCCGCCGGACGATTTTCATTACACAGGGATCACACAACATGGCCACAACACGGCGCAGCCTGATGGCAGTCCTCTTCGCAGCCGCGGCGCTGGTTTCACTGGGAACCATTGACACCGCAAAGGCCGCAACGGCGGAAGATCTCAACACCGAAGCGCAGCACGCGCTCGACAAGCTCTACAAGACCAACTCTGTCGCCAAGGACATCTCCGAAAAGGCAGAAGCCATTCTCGTCTTTCCGAGCATCGTGAAGGCCGGCCTCGTTTTCGGCGGCGCCTATGGTGAAGGCGTGCTGATGGAAGACGGCAAGGTCAACAATTACTACAACTCCGTGACCGGTTCCTGGGGTCTGCAGGCCGGCGCCCAGTCCTACGGCTATGCGGTTTTCCTCATGAATGACGAAGCCGTGAAATATCTGAAGGACTCGCATGGCTGGGAAGTCGGCGTTGGCCCGACGGTGGTCGTGGTTGATGAGGGCATCGCCAAGAACCTCTCGACTTCGACGCTGAAAGAGGACGCCTATGCGTTCATTTTCGACCAGTCGGGCCTGATGGCCGGCGTGAGCATCGAGGGCACGAAGATCACCGAGATCAACCGCTAACCCTCGGATACCAAACATCAAAAGGCCGGAATTCCTCGGGATTCCGGCCTTTTTCACATTTCGTCCGCACCCGCTCATTCCCGCTTTCAATGACCGGCTTTTCGCCTTATATAACGGCCTAATCCACTCATCGATGGACATGAAAGCGGTTTATCCGGGAAGCCCCGGGTGGATCAGAGGAACCGACATGACCCAACCCCTTATGCCCAAGGCGACGGCCGTCTGGCTCGTCGAGAATACGTCGCTCACTTTCGATCAAGTGGCGGATTTCTGCGGCCTTCACGTGCTGGAAGTGAAGGGGATCGCCGATGGCGACGTGGCGCAGGGCATCAAGGGCATGGACCCGGTGGCCTCCGGCCAGCTCAGCCGCGCGGAAATCGAACGCTGCCAGAAAGACCCCTCGACCCGGCTGCAAGTCTCTGAAAGCAAATACAAATTGCCGCCCATGCCGGTGCGCAAGGGGCCCCGCTACACCCCCGTTTCGCGCCGCCAGGACCGCCCGGACGCCATCGCCTGGCTGCTCCGCAACCACCCGGAACTGACCGATGCGCAGGTCTCCAAGCTCGTCGGCACGACCAAGCCGACGATCCAGTCCGTGCGCGACCGCAGCCACTGGAACTCACCGAACATCAAGCCGGTCGATCCCGTAACCCTCGGACTCTGCACGCAAATCGAACTCGACGCGGCCGTCCAGAAGGCTGCCCGCAAGGCCGAACGCGAACGCAAGAAGGCGAACAAGGCCGCCGGCACCTCGGAAACGCTGCTGCCCGCGAGCGAAACGACGGCACCCGTCCACGCCACCATCGCCCAGCCGGACAAGAAGCCGGAAGTGGACGAGGAGAAAAGGACTTACGACGCCGACAGCGTTTTCGCGAAGCTCAAGGACGTCAAGATCGACGAGGAGAACGAGGAGTAATCCCCGCCTCTTTCGCACCGACTGTCACAATTCAAAAGGCGCGGGAAACCGCGCCTTTTTCGTTTCGGGCTTCGACTGTCACCGGACTGTTATGAAACTGTCACAAAGAGGGATTTCTATCCGTCTGTGTACGGAGCGATACGCGGATTTGGAAAAATTATCCCCGCCCTCTCCCGGCCGCCCCGCCCATGGATCCCGGCTTTCGCCGGGATGACATTTGAGAGGGAGACTTGGGGGATAAATAAATTTGCGTCTGGCGCCACGAAAACTTGTCCCCGCCCTACTCCTTCTTCTCCTCGCCCTTCTTTTTCGCCATCGGCAAGGCCGTGTAGTTGAGCGAGAGGCGGCCGCCATCGGCGTAGACGGTCTGGCCGGTCATGTAGCTGGCGCCATCCGAGGCGAGGAAGACGGCGATGGAGGCGATTTCCTCCGGCTGGCCGACGCGGCCGAGCGGCGTGCGCGACAGGAGCATCTTGTTCGCGCCCGGGTTCTCATTGACGTTGCCGGCCATCGCGGTCTGGATCGTGCCCGGACCGATGGCGTTGACACGGATGCCGTAGGGCGCGAGCGAGAGCGCCATGGCTTCGGTGAGCTGCTTGATGCCGCCTTTCGACGCCGAATAGGCGGCCTGCGCGGGGATCGCGACGACGGCGTTGATCGACGACATGTTGATGATGGTGCCGGGCGCATGGCCTTCCTCGATCTGCGCGACCATGCGCTGCGCCACCGCCTGGCCGACAAGGAAATGGCCCTTCAGATTGATGCGGATGACGCGATCGAATTCTTCTTCCTCAAGCGTCAGGAAATCGCTGCCCTTCGAGACGACGCCGGCATTGTTGACGAGGATGTCGACCTTCTCGAAAGCATCGCCCGCCGCGCAGACGAGATTGCGCACATCGAGACGCTCGCCGACATCGCAATAGCGGAAGATCGCCTCGCCGCCACCTTCCACGATTTCGGCGGCGGTCTTCTCGCCCGTCTCTTCCTCGACATCGGCGATGACGACTTTCGCGCCTTCATTCGCGAAGGCATGCGCTATGGCGCGCCCGATGCCGCTGGCGCCGCCGGTGACGATCGCGACCTTGCCGCTGAGTGTATTGCCGGAAGCCATGAGGATACTCCTTGTCGCCCGAAGGGGGCCGCCCAAAGGGGGTCGCCGGAAGCGGGCGTTATAGCACCTGCGCCGCGCCCATGGGAACGCGCGGCTTGTGCGGGGGCGTATTGTTTGTTGAGGGGCATATATGGGGAGAAGGAGGGGGAAAACGAGGGCGTTCTCCCACGCCCGGTGCCTTGTTCCGCGGCCCGCTTCACCGCCGGACCGAAAAACTCCCCGTCGCAAAGGCGTGAAGCTGTCCGTCGGGACCGACGAGGCGTGCTTCCGCCAGCGCGCGCGACCGCCCGAGATCGATCACCCTGCCCTCCGCGCGGACCGTTCCCACGTTCAGTTTGACGCCGCGCAGATAATTGATGTTGAGGTCGGTCGTCGCATAAGGCGTACCGGGATCGAGACATGTCTGGAGCGCAAGCGCCATCGCGCCGTCGAGCAAGGTCGCGACATAGCCGCCATGAACGGTGCCGAGCGGATTCTGATGATCCTCCGACGGGTCGCCCGCCAGCACCACGGCACCCGGATCCGCCGACACGCCGACAAGCCCGAGCGTCTGGCCAATGCCGCGCCCGAAGCCGCCGCCGGCAAAAACGCTCCGGATAAGCTTCAGCCCCGCTTCGCTGTGGTTCGGGATTTCGGCGTTCATGCCAGCACCGCGCGTTTCATGGCCTCGATGGCACCGCCGAACCGGGCTTCGATCCGTGTACGTTCGGAAGCGCGTTTCTGCGCATCCATCGACGACTGGTCGTAAACGAGCGTGTAGACGATCGTCGCGCGCGCCTCACCACGCCCCTCGCACGCAACGGTGCCATGATAGAAAAAGGGCGCCATGGGGCCTTCGGTCTGGGCATAGGTATAGGAATATTGCGTGGCCCCGATCATCGGCTCGATAATGGCGTCGCCGACAAGACGAATGCTGCCTATGCCGCCATCGCCGGACTGAGCGACGCACGGAACGCCGAGCCACTTATCGAGATCGAAGAAACCTCCGACAATGGGCCATACCTCGCCCACCGGCCGGTCTACATCGCCCCTGATCTCGATGACCGCATAGTCGGCCCCTCTCTGCTCGCTCAAACCACTCTCCACTTCAATGCACACCGGGCTTTCTTTCGCCCTCCGCATCGCGCTAAAAATAGGCGATGACTCAACCACCCAGACTCACTCGCGTCAACAGAGTTGACCTAAAGGCTATCGATCCGCTCGATCCCAGCCTCGAACTCATGTATTTCGGCCTCAAGGGCATGACGCGCGAGGCCGATGAACTGCTCGCAGAGCACGGAATGGGCCGCGCCCATCACCGCATTCTCTTCGTCATCGCGCGGTTCGACGGCATTTCGGTCGGGGCGCTTCGCGACAATCTCGGCATCAGCGCCCAGGCCCTTCATCGCCCGCTCAAGCAGCTGCAGGAACGGGGCTTCGTGGCCGTCAGCCGCAATCCCACCGAGCACCGCTCGAAGGGACTTCACCTGACCGAGAGCGGCCGCGCGATAGAACATGCCGCCTCGGAAGCGGAGCGCGATGTGATGCGCGAGGCCTTCCGCCGCGCCGGCAAGACCGCCGAAAAGCATTGGGCCGAGGTGATGAAGGCGATCGCCACCAACGCCTGACTTTAACATCAACAATATTGATGTATGATGCGCCCGTCAACCCAAGGGGATCATCATGCAATCACTCATCTATGCCGCGCCGGGCAAGCTCGAATGGCAGGAACGACCCGCGCTTGCACTCGCCGGGGATCTCGAAGCCATCGTCCGGCCCATCGCCTCGACCACCTGCGACCTGGACCGCCGCATCCTTGCGGGCGCGACGCCATTCGCACCGCCTTTCGCCATCGGCCACGAAGCGGTGGGCGAAGTGCTGGCGGTCGGAGACAAGGTGCGCCGTGTGCGCCCGGGCGATGTCGTCGTCATTCCCTGGCACATCAATTGCGGCGTATGCGGCCCGTGCCGCGCCGGAATGCCCGCGCATTGCGAAGCGCATCCGGGCCTCAGCGGCTATGGCGTTTCGATCGGCGGCGACTGGGGCGGACTCTTTTCAGAGGAAGTGCGCGTGCCCTATGCCGATGCCATGCTGCAGCCGCTTCCAGATGGCGTCGATCCCGTCGCGGTAGCGAGTGCGAGCGATAATCTGACCGATGCCTATATCGGCGTGACGACCGGGCTTGCGCGCCACCCCGGCGCGCCGGTGCTCGTGATGAGCGGCGTCGAAAGCCTCGGCCTGTTCGCCGCCGAACATGCGCTTGCAGCCGGCGCCAGGCATGTCGACTTCGTCGATGCCGATGAACGGCGGCGCGAAGCGGCAAGGGAATTGGGCGCTCGCCCGCATCTCTCGCTGCCCGAGGCTTTCACGCGCGCCTTCCCCGTGGTCATTGGCGCGACCCGCGACGCCCTCGCCTTGCGCGCGGCGATCTTGTGTCTCGCGCCCGGCGGACATTTGTCGAACCTTTCGATATTGCTCAAGGACCCGGAAATTCCCTACTGGGACATGTATCTGCGCGGCGTGTCGATGTCGTTCGGCCTGCCCAATGTCGGCCCGCATATTCCGAAGGTGCTCGAACTTGCGCGTTGCGGGCACATACATCCCGAGCGGCTCGTGACGGTCTACGATGCCGGGGAGGCGGCGAGCGCATTGCTCGAACCGGCGATCAAGCCGGTTCTCGTTCGGGAGAGGCTGATGGGCTCCTGACCTGTGGCGATAGCGGATATAAATACTGTGTCATCCCGGCGAAAGCCGGGATCCATCTGACTTGCGTATTTTTGTCATCCGCCCATGGACCCCGGCTTTCGCCGGGGTAACATTTTTATTTGAGGGACGCCCTCTCCCCTACCGCGCCAGTTCCCGCTCCAGCACCGTCTTGATCTCGTCGAGGATCGCCGGGTCGTCGATGGTGGCGGGCGTGGTCCATTCCGCGCCATCGGCGATCTTGCGCATGGTGCCGCGGAGCACCTTGCCGGAGCGGGTTTTCGGGAGGCGCTGGACGACCATCGCTTTCCTGAAGGAGGCGACGGGGCCGATCCGTTCACGGATCAATTGTACGGCTTCCTGCTCGATCTCGGCAGCGGGGCGCGCGACGCCCGCATTGAGGACGAGGAAGCCGACCGGGACCTGACCCTTCATCGCATCCGCGATGCCGATGACGGCGCATTCGGCGACGTCCGGATGGGCGGCGAGGACTTCCTCCATGCCGCCGGTGGAGAGGCGGTGGCCGGCGACGTTGATGATGTCGTCGGTGCGGCTCATCACGTAGAGATAGCCGTCTTCATCAAGGAAGCCGGCATCGGCCGTCTTGTAGTAGCCGGGATAATCCGCGAGGTAGCTTTCGCGGAAGCCTGCCTCGTTTTCCCAGAGCGTCGGCAGGCAGCCCGGTGGCAGCGGCAGCTTGACGACGATGGCGCCGGTCGTGTTCGGCCCGACCTGTTTGCAGGCTTCGTCGACGACATGGATTTCATAGCCGGGCAGCGGCACGGAGGGCGAGCCGTGCTTCACCGGCAGCCGCTCGATGCCCATCGGGTTCGAGACCATCGGCCAGCCGCTTTCGGTCTGCCACCAATGGTCGATGACCGGCCGCTGCAACGCCTGCTCCGCCCACTGGATCGTGTCGGGATCGGCGCGCTCGCCCGCGAGATAGAGCACCTCGAATTTCGTGAGGTCGTATTTGCCGACGAGTTCGGCCTTCGGGTCTTCCTTGCGGATGGCGCGGAAGGCTGTGGGCGCGGTGAAGAGCGCCTTCACGCCATGCTCCGCGATGATGCGCCAATAGGTGCCGGCATCCGGCGTGCCGACGGGCTTGCCCTCGAAGAGGATGGTGGTGCAGCCATGAAAGAGCGGCGCATAGACGATGTAGGAATGGCCGACGACCCAGCCGACATCGGAGGCCGCCCAGAACGTGTCGCCGGGGTCGATGTCGTAGACATTTTTCATCGACCATTTGAGCGCCACCATGTGGCCGCCATTGTCGCGGACGACGCCCTTGGGCTTGCCGGTGGTGCCGGATGTGTAGAGGACATAAAGCGGGTCGGTGGCGGCGACGGACACGCAATCGGGCTTGTTGTTCGCGGCGGCGGCCTTGTCCATCTCCGCCTTCCAGTCGAAATCGCGGCCCGGGATCAGCGGCGCTTCTTCCATCTCGCGCTGGAGGACGATGCAGGCGGCGGGTTTGTGCGCGCTCATCTCGATCGCCTTGTCCATGAGCGGCTTGTAGGCGATGACGCGGCCGGGCTCGAGG
Organism: Parvibaculum lavamentivorans DS-1; assembly: GCF_000017565.1. Lineage (NCBI taxonomy): Bacteria > Pseudomonadati > Pseudomonadota > Alphaproteobacteria > Hyphomicrobiales > Parvibaculaceae > Parvibaculum > Parvibaculum lavamentivorans. Next base: position 2,268,537 of record NC_009719.1, on the reverse strand, counting down.
CCGCAGGAGGCAGACACGATGAGCTTCGGCTTGGCATCGTCGATGCGGGTCGCGAGCTCCTTCGCCGCGAAGCCGCCGAAGACGACCGAATGGATCGCGCCCAGCCGCGCGCAGGCGAGCATGGCGACGGCGGCCTGCGGCACCATCGGCATATAGATGAGGACGCGGTCGCCCTTCGTTATGCCGTGGGATTGGAGGACGCCCGCGAAGGTCGCGACCTTGTCGAGGAGTTCGGCGTAAGTGAATTTTTTCACGCGGCCGAGCATGGCGCTGTCATAGATGAGCGCGGTGCGGTCGCCATGGCCCGCCTTCACATGGCGGTCGAGCGCATTCCAGCAGGAATTGGTTTCGGCGCCGACGAACCAGCGGGAGAGGCCGTTTTTCTCTTCGAGGATTTTATCGGCGGGCTTGAACCAGTCGATCTCCTTCGCCGCCTCCGCCCAGAAGCCTTCCGGATCGCGCTTCCAGGCGTCGTAGGTGTCCTTGTAGCGTCCCATGATGCGCTCCCCGTTTTTGTTTGTTGGGGAGGTTTTAGCACGGGTGGGGGGAGGATTCATGCCCCCACCTTGCCGCGCCCCCGCCCCCTTAGTAACGTCGGCGGAACGCTCCCCTTCTCCGCGCGAGGCTCCAATGACGACGAACCCCTATGAAACCGACCTCGACCGGAATGCGGCGAACCATCAGCCGTTGACGCCGATGAGTTTCCTGAAGCGGGCGGCGGAGGTTTATCCGGGGAAGCTCGCCGTGGTGCATGGGAGCATCCGCCGCGACTATGCGGAGTTTTATGCGCGCTGCCGGAAGCTCGCCTCGGCGCTCAGCGAGCGGGGCATCGGGCTTGGCGACACGGTGGCGGTGATCGCGCCGAACATTCCGGCAATGCTGGAACTGCATTATGCCGTGCCGATGATCGGCGCGGTGCTGAATACCATGAACATCCGCCTCGACGGCGCCATCATCGGCTTCATGCTGGATCATGGCGAGGCGAAGGCGCTGTTCGTCGACCGCGAATTTTCCGCGCTCGGCAAGGAGGCGCTTTCCAAGGCGAAGGTGAAGCCCTTCGTGATCGACATCGACGACGCGGAATATGACGGGCCGGGCGACAGGATCGGCGAGGCGGAATATGAGGATTTTCTCGCACAAGGCGATGCGAAATTCGACTGGTCGCTGCCCGCCGACGAGTGGCAGGCGATCAGCCTCAATTATACGTCGGGCACGACCGGCAATCCGAAAGGCGTCGTCTTCCATCATCGCGGCGCCTATCTGCTGGCGATGGGCAATATCGTGACGGCGGGCATGACCGGCAATTCCGTCTATCTCTGGACGGTGCCGATGTTCCATTGCAACGGCTGGTGCTTCACCTGGTCGATGAGCGTCATCGCGGGCACGCATGTGTGCCTGAGGCGCGTGACGGCGGCGAACATCTTCAGCGCCATCGCGGAACATGGCGTGACGCATATGGCGGGCGCGCCGACCGTGATGAGCTTTCTCATCAATGCGACGGAGGAGGAGAAGAAACCGCTGCCGCACACGGTTTCCTATTTCGCCGCCGCCGCGCCGCCGCCCGCCGCGACCATCCGCAAGCTCGAGGCGGAAGGCTTCAACGTGATCCATGTCTATGGCCTCACCGAAACCTACGGCCCCGCAGTGGTGAACGCCTGGCACGACGAATGGGACGAGCTGGAAGTGAATGCGCGGGCGCAGGTGAAGGCGCGGCAGGGCGTGAACTATCCCGTGCTCGAAGGGATTTCCGTGCGCGACCCGGAGACGATGGAGGAAGTGCCGCGCGACGGCGAGACCATGGGCGAGGTCATGTTCCGCGGCAATGTGGTGATGAAGGGCTACCTCAAAAACCCGAAGGCGAGCGCGGAAGCCTTTGCCGGCGGCTGGTTCCACTCGGGCGATCTCGGCGTCTGGCATCCCGACAATTATATTCAGCTCAAGGACCGCTCGAAGGACATCATCATTTCCGGCGGCGAGAACATCTCCTCTCTCGAAGTCGAGGACGTGCTCTACAAGCATCCCGACATCATCGAGGCGGCTGTCGTCGCGCGGCCGGATGAGAAATGGGGCGAGACGCCCTGCGCCTTCATCACGCTCCGCAAGGGCGCTTCGCTCACCGAAAAGGACGTGATCGCCTATTGCCGCGAACACCTGGCGCATTTCAAATGCCCGAAGACGGTGGTTTTCACCGACCTGCCGAAAACCTCCACGGGCAAGGTGCAGAAATTCAAGCTCAGGGAGCAGGCGGGGGAGCTTTAGGGAGAAGATTGCATCGCGCCCCTGAAATGCAAAACGCCGGGCACATGCGCCCGGCGTTCGACCTCTTGTTTCGGACCTTGCGGTCAGGCTGCGTCTCTCGTGCCGTTCAGCCTTTCAATCTCTTCTTTCAATCGCAGTTTCTGCTTTTTCAGTTCGGCTATATGAAGGTCGTCGCTGCTGGGGTGATGAACCTGACTGTCGATCTCCTGTTCCAAAGCCCTGTGGCGATCACGAAGTTCGGCAATATGAGACTCCAAAGCCATCTCGTTTCGTCCTTTCGTTAAGCCTCCAACGCCAAAAATTGTGACTCTTTTTTTGCGGCTTGTCGAACGCTTCCGGGCGTATCGGAAACCCAATCCTCTCGCAAAAACCGCCGCCGCCGTGTATTGCTTAGGGTTATGAACAGGACGGACAAAAAGCCGCGTCTAATCGTGGGAATATCGGGGGCTTCGGGCGTCGCCTATGGTGTGCGTGCGCTTGAAATCCTTAATTCTCTCGGCGTCGAAACGCATCTCGTCATAACCCGCGCGGCGGAAATGACGCTCGGCTATGAGACCGGGCTGAAGGTCAAGGATGTGGAAACGCTGGCGCACACGCGCTACCGGATAGAGGATATCGGCGCGGCGATCGCGAGCGGCTCGTTCAGGACGCTCGGCATGATCGTGGCGCCCTGCTCTATCCGCACCATGTCGGAAATCGCGACCGGCGTAACCTCGTCGCTGCTGACGCGGGCAGCCGACGTGGTGCTGAAGGAGCGCAGGCGGCTGGTGCTGATGGTGCGCGAGACGCCGCTTCACACGGGCCATTTGCGGACGATGACGCAGCTATCGGAAATGGGCGCGATCATCGCGCCGCCGGTGCCGGGGCTTTACGCGAAGCCCGCCTCCATCGACGAGCTGGTGACGCAGACGGCGGCGCGGGCGCTCGACCTTTTCGGCCTTGAGGCGGACGGGACGAAACGCTGGGGCGAGGATCTGAAGGACGGGCGGCGCAGCCCCGTCGCGCAGAAGACGCGGCGGCCGAAGAAATGACGGAACGGGAAGAAGAAGAGCTGCGTCAGATGCTCGGCACGCTGAAGCAGGAGCATCGCGACCTCGACGCCGCCATCTCCGCGCTGGAAGCGATGCCGATGCCCGATCACCTGCAGATCAAGCGGCTGAAAAAGAAGAAGCTGCACCTGCGCGACCGCATCCAGGAAATCGACGACCTGCTGTTCCCGGACATCACGGCCTGAGGGCCTCAGCCGTCGCGGCGCTTGGCTTCGTACATGGCCTTGTCGGCGCGGGCGAGCGCATCCGCAGGCTCGTCCTCGCCGGTGAAGGCGACGGCGCCGACGGAAATCGACAGCGGTATCTCCCGCCCGCCATGGTGGAGCGGAGCCGTGGCGACGAGGGAGGCGAGAGAAGCGGCCTTGGCCTTGGCAGTGGCCTCGTCGGCGCGGGCGAGAATGAGTCCGAGCTCGTCGCCGCCCAGCCGGCCAAGCACATCGCTTTCGCGCACATTGTCGAGCACGAGCTTCGCGAGATGATGAAGCGCCGCGTCGCCCGCCGCATGGCCATGGGCGTCGTTCACCTGCTTGAAATTGTCGATGTCGAAATAGACGAGCCCGGCCGGCTCGGCATAGCGCCGCCCATAGGCGATGACGCGGGAAAGCTCGCGCACAAAGGCACGGCGGTTGAGCACCGGGATGAGCGGGTCGCGATCCGCCAGTTCCTCGCTCTCGCGCAGCCGCTCGCGCATCGCCGAAACCTCGCGGCGCAACGTATCGACCTCCGCCATGAGCTGCATCAGCGCATCGCGAACGGCGGGCGTCACCTCGGCTTCGGGAATGCCCATGATGGTGGCGCTGTCGGAAACGGTGCGCCCGCCCGAAACGGCGGCTCCCGCCCGCGCTTTCTCACGCTCACGCGCGGAGAGGGAAGAGGAGCCGCTCACGGGCTTGGTATCGCCAATCTTCATGGGTTCGTTCATCGCCTTCTGGCGGGCCTTCCGGCATGATTCTCGGCTCAAAATGCCATTGTTCGCCGCAAAGCGCCATGCGGGCGGTGAGGCGGCGGCTTTCTATCTTGCCCCGAATCCGGCTTTAATCCGGTGAGACAGAGGGATGATAACACGTAATTTTGGTGTTATTGTTTTTCTGCCTGTGAGTTTCTTGTAAAAAAACCTGTTGACGGGACGTCCTGTCCGCTCATACCCTATCTAACAGATAGACAAATGTTATCGCAAAAAGCCAAATACGCGCTGAAAGCCATGATCGCACTGGCAACCCAGGAGGAAGGTGACTTGCTTCAGGCGGCCGACATAGCGGAGCGGCAGAATGTGCCCCGGAAGTTCCTCGAGCTGATCCTGCTCGATCTCCGGAAGCACGGTCTCGTCCGCAGCCAGCGCGGCAAGTTCGGCGGCTATGCACTGGCCAAACCGGCCGATGCGATCACGTTTGGACAGGTTATTCGCATCATGGACGGGCCTTTGGCACCCATCCCCTGTGCGAGCCTTACCGGCTACCGGCGTTGTGCCGACTGCCGGGACGAAAAATCCTGCGCCGTCCGCCGGACGATGCGGGAGGTACGCGACGCGGCGGCGGCGATCCTCGACGGGACCACCATCGCCGATGCGCTGGGTGCCGGCGCTCATGAAGCGAGGGCGGCAATCGGCGCTTAGGCTGAAAAAATTTTGAGCTGAAACACTACTAATTTGATCGACAATATGTAATGGAGGCTGACGTGACTTTTTCAGATTTGACCAAACGCTCCGCCGTTCTTCTGGCAGGCATTTTCCTGCTGCTCGCCATGACCTTCGAGGTCCGGGCCGAAACCACGCTTCTCAACGTGTCCTACGACCCGACGCGCGAGCTTTATCGCGATTTCAACGCGGCCTTCGTGGAGCATTGGAAGAAGGAAACCGGCGAGACCGTTTCCATCGAGCAGTCGCATGGCGGCTCGGGCAAGCAGGCCCGCGCGGTGATTGACGGGCTCGAAGCCGATGTCGTCACGCTGGCGCTGGCCGGCGACATAGACGAGATCGCCGATGCGACGGGCAAGCTGCCGAAGGACTGGCAGAAGTCCCTCCCCTACAACTCATCGCCCTATACCTCGACCATCGTCTTCCTCGTTCGCGACGGCAACCCGGAAGGCATCAAGGACTGGGACGACCTGGTGAAGCCGGGGATCGAAGTCATCACGCCGAACCCGAAGACCTCGGGCGGCGCGCGCTGGAACTACCTCGCGGCATACGCCTATGCGCTCGAACATTCCGGCAATGACGACGCGAAGGCGCGCGAATTCGTCGGCAAGCTTTTCAGGAATGTGCCGGTGCTCGACACGGGCGCGCGCGGCTCCACCACCACCTTCGTCCAGCGCGGCATCGGCGACGTCTTCATTTCGTGGGAGAACGAAGCCTTCCTCGCCCAGAAGGAATTTCCCGGCAAGTTCGAGATCGTCGTGCCGACGCTCTCGATCCGCGCCGAGCCGCCCGTCGCAATCGTGACCGGCAATACGGACAAGCGCGGCACGACCAAGCTCGCCCGCGCCTATCTCGAATATCTTTATTCCTCGACCGGCCAGAACCTCGCAGCGAAACATTTCTATCGCCCCGTGAAGCCGGAATTCGCCGACAAGGAAGACCTCAAGCGTTTCCCGACCGTGAAGCTCGTCTCGATCGATGATGTCTTCGGCGGCTGGGTAAAGGCGCAGCCCGAGCATTTCGGCGACGGCGGCGTGTTCGACCAGATTTATCAGCCGGGCCGTTAAGCAAACCGGTTCCTTTTTTGATCACCTGAAAATTTTGGGGGCAACCCACCATGCGTAAATACCAATTGAATATATCCACGACTTTTAAGTCTGCCCTTTTCGCGAGTACGGCGCTTGCGGGCGCCGTACTCGCCGGGCCGGCCTTCGCGGGCGAGCCCGTGGAGAACCGCGTGCAGAAACTCGAGGCGACCATTCTCGAGCTTCAGCGCGAGCTGCAAACGGTCAAGGATGACCAGGCAATCGCCGCCGCGAAACCGGCGCCTGAATCCCCCGTCATCTTCAAGGGCGGTCCCGCCTTTGAAGCGGCGGATGGAAGCTGGTCCTTCAAGGTGCGCGGCCGCATCGAGGCGGATGCCGCCTTCTACAACAAGAGCGGCGGCAACAGCCCCATCGATTTCAACAACGGCACCGAGCTTCGCCGCGCCCGCATCGGCGTCGACGGCAAGGTACTGAATGACTGGCTCTATCGCCTCGAAGCGGATTTCGCCAAGGCGAGCCGCAACGACAGCGCCAGCAGCGAAATCGACGTGAAGGACGCCTATATCGCCTTCACGGGCATCGAGAACACCCGCATCACCGTCGGCCAGCACAAGACGCCGAACTCGCTGGAGCAGCTCGTCAGTTCGACCGACCTCGTCTTTACCGAGCGTCCGCTCGCCGTCGAGGCGTTCAACCACCGGCTCACCGCCGGCGGCGACTTCAAGGCCGGTGTGTCGGTCGGCTATACCGGCGAAAACTACACGCTGACGACGGGTCTCTTCGGCGCCAACTTTGCCGCCAGCAGCGACAGTTCGGCACTGGGTGCGGCCAATGACGAAGGCTGGGGCGTGCATGGCCGCGGCACCTTCGCGCCCATCCAGGAGAAGGGCAAGGTGCTGCATCTCGGCGCCTCGGGCTATTGGCGCGACGCCGGCGGCCAGAACGGCTTCGGCGGCACGAGCGTCCGTTTCCGTTCGGGCCCGGAAGTCTCCGCCGTGGACAACACGCGCCTCGTCGACACGGGCAATCTCGCCGCCGATACCTACACCTCGGCCGGCGCGGAACTTGGCGGCATCTACGGACCCTTCCATGCCCAGGCCGAATATCTCGTCGCCTCCGTCGACCAGACGGCGGGACTGCCGAGCCTCGATTTCGACGGCGGCTATGTGCAGCTCGGCTATGTACTGACCGGCGAAAGCCGCAACTACAAGAACGGCCTGTTCTCCCGCGTGAAGCCTGCCAACCCCTTCTCGCTGAAGGGCGGCGGCGCGGGCGCCTGGGAAATCGCCACCCGCTTCAGCACCATCGATCTCAATGACGATGCGCTGCGCGGCGGCTCGCAGGACAATTACACCGCCGCACTCAACTGGTATCCGAACGAATATATCCGCGTCGGTGTCGACTATGTCCGCTTCGATGCGGAACGGAACGGCATCACGACCGAAGGCGACGCCGTCGTCAGCCGCATCGGCGTGGCCTGGTAACGGACGGTCGAGGGAGGTCGCATCATGACTGTTCTGTCTCTGCCGAAGCGGTCTCCCTCGGTGCTGCCGGGCTTCGGCCTGACCATGGGGCTGACGCTGACATGGCTAAGCCTCATCATTCTCATTCCGCTTGCCGGCGTCTTCATCAAATCGGCGGGCCTTGGATGGGATGCCTTCCTCGCGCTTGCCACCGACGCGCGCACGGTCGCCGCGCTGAAGCTCAGCTTCGGTGCGGCGCTCATCGCCGCCGCGATCAACGCGGTGTTCGGGCTGCTCGTCGCCTGGGTGCTGGTGCGCTACGACTTTCCGGGCCGCCGCATCGTCGATGCCGCGATCGACCTTCCCTTCGCGCTGCCGACCGCCGTGGCCGGCCTCGCGCTCACCGCGCTTTATGCGCCGAACGGCTGGATCGGTTCGCTGATCGAACCGCTCGGCCTCAAGATCGCCTATAGCTCGGCGGGCGTCGTCATTGCGCTGGTCTTTATCGGGCTTCCCTTCGTGGTGCGCACCGTGCAACCCGTGCTTGCCGATTTCGACAAGGAGCTGGAAGAGGCGGCGGCGACGCTCGGCGCCACGCGGTTCCAGACCATAAGCCGCATCGTCTTTCCCGCGCTCATGCCGCCGCTTCTCACCGGCTTTGCGCTCGCCTTCGCGCGCGGCGTCGGCGAATACGGCTCGATCATCTTCATCGCGGGCAACATTCCCTATCGCTCGGAAATCGCACCGCTGCTGATCGTGATCCGGCTGGAAGAGTTCAACTATGCGGGCGCGACGGCCATCGCCGCACTCATGCTTGTCATTTCCTTCGCGCTGCTGCTCGTCATCAACCTGCTGCAGGCGTGGAACCGCCGCCGCATCGGCCTTGCCGGTTAGGAGAGCATCATGCAGACCGATGAAAGCCGGACTGTAAAAACCGCACTTATTGCAACGAGCTTCGTCTTTCTCGGCCTTGTGCTGATATTGCCGCTTGCCTCCGTCTTCACGGAAGCCTTCCGGCGCGGCGCCGAACCTTTCTTCGCCGCGCTCGTCGAACCGGATGCGCTCTCCGCCGTCTGGCTGACGCTTTTCGTGGCGGCGATCGCGGTGCCCGCCAATCTCGTCTTCGGGCTCGTTGCCTCATGGGCGATCGCGAAGTTCGAGTTCAAGGGCAAGTCGTTTCTCATCACGCTGATCGACCTGCCCTTCTCCGTCTCGCCGGTCATCTCGGGGCTCGTCTATATCCTGCTCTTCGGCTCCTACGGCTTCTTCGGGCCGTGGCTGATCGAAAACGGCATCCAGATCGTCTTCGCGGTGCCGGGCATCGTGCTTGCCACCATCTTCGTCACCTTTCCCTTTGTCGCGCGCCAGCTCATTCCGCTGATGGAGCAACAGGGCACGGGCGACGAGGAGGCCGCGCTGTCGCTCGGTGCGTCGGGCTTTCAGACCTTTCGCAAGGTGACGCTGCCCAACGTCAAATGGGCGCTGCTCTACGGCGTTCTTCTCTGCAACGCGCGCGCGATGGGCGAGTTCGGCGCCGTCTCCGTCATATCGGGTCATATCCGCGGCAAGACAAACACCATGCCGCTTCATGTGGAGATCCTCTACAATGAGTACAATTTCGTTGCCGCCTTCGCGGTTGCCTCTCTCCTGGCTTTCCTCGCCCTCGTCACCCTCGTCCTCAAATCGCTCCTCGAATGGCGGTACGGTGGTGAACTTGCCGCGAGCGGGCGCCACTAATTCGCGGCATGACAGGGACGATGCGCGCACTCGCCGCGCGCCGGTCCGCATCGATGTCGAGGAACTTGGCAAGAGCTATGGCGACTTCGCCGCGCTGGATAATATCTCGCTGACGGTACGCCCCGGCGAATTGCTGGCGCTGCTCGGGCCTTCCGGCTCCGGCAAGACGACGCTGCTCCGCGCCATCGCGGGCCTGACCGCGACGGAGGAAGGCATCATCCGCTTCGACGGCGAGGACGCGACGTCGCTCTCATTGCGCGAGCGCCGCGTCGGTTTCGTCTTCCAGCAATATGCGCTTTTCCGCCACATGACCGTCTTCGACAATGTCGCCTTCGGGCTGCGCGTCCGTCCGCGCGACGAGCGGCCCCGCACGGGCGAGATCGCGCGCCGCGTGCGCCGCCTGCTCGAACTTGTGCAGTTGCAGGGACTTGAGACGCGCTTTCCGAGCCAGATTTCCGGCGGCCAGAGGCAGCGGGTGGCGCTGGCGCGCGCGCTTGCCATCGAACCGACCGTGCTGCTGCTCGACGAGCCCTTCGGCGCGCTCGATGCGAAGGTGCGCAAGGAACTGCGAAGCTGGCTGCGCGAGCTCCACACCGAAACAGGCCTCACCACCATCTTCGTCACCCACGACCAGGAGGAGGCGCTGGAGCTTGCCGACCGCGTCGTCATCATGCGCGCCGGCAGGATCGAACAGATCGGCACGCCCGCCGAAATCTACGACGAACCGGCAACGCCCTATGTCTGCGAATTCCTTGGCGGCGTCGCCCGCTTCGACTGCACGGCGAAGGACGGCGAGGCGGAAATTCTCGGCGGGCTCTTCCCCGTCGGCAATGGCGATGGCGACTATTCGGGACCGGCGCTCGCCTATGTCCGGGCGCATGAGATCGAGGTCGTCTCGCGCGAGCAGGCGGAAGGCGTGCCGGCCGTCATCCGCGCCGTCCGCCCCTTCGGCCCGGCCATCACGGTCGAGCTTTCGATCGAGGGCCATCACGACCGCATCGAGGTTTCGGTGCCGCGCGAGCTCTATGACGGCGGCGAAATCGCGGTCGGCCAGGGCATCTTCGTGCGCGCCATGTCGGCCCGGATATTTCCAAAGGATTGAGAGACAGCGACGGCCGGCGGCGGCAAGAAAGGACTGAATCGGAGGAAAAGGGCCAGGCGCGCCCCCCTCCCCGCCTTCCTTGCCAACTCGTCTCCCATGCCTATACTCCCTCGCTTTCCGAAACCGGCGGGCCCGCGAGGGCGCGCCAGATGGTGGGGCGGCGGAAGGCAGCATGGCAGCGAAAAAGCCGGACGCGAAGCGGGCGAAAGCCCCCGCGAAATCCAAAGGGAAGCCGCTGGTCGGCATCATCATGGGCAGCCAGTCGGACTGGCCGACCATGCGCCATGCCGCGGACGCGCTCGACGCGCTGGGCGTGCCCTATGAAGCGCGGATCGTCTCGGCCCACCGGACGCCGGAGCGGATGTTCGACTATGCGAAATCGGCCAAGGGTCGCGGCCTCAAGATCATCATCGCGGGCGCGGGCGGCGCGGCGCATCTGCCGGGCATGACGGCCTCGCTGACGCCGCTGCCGGTCTTCGGCGTGCCCGTGCAATCGAAGGCGCTGTCGGGCGAGGACAGCCTGCTCTCCATCGTGCAGATGCCGGGCGGCATTCCCGTCGGCACGCTCGCCATCGGCGAGGCGGGCGCGAAGAATGCCGGGCTGCTCGCCGCCGCCGTGCTGGCGCTGTCGGACGAGGCGCTGGCAAAGCGGCTCGATGCCTACCGCGCGAAGCAGACGGACTCGGTGGGGCTGAGCCCGGAGGAGCGCTAGTGGCGACCATTCCACCCGGCGGGACCATCGGCATTCTCGGCGGCGGCCAGCTTGGGCGGATGCTGGCGATGGCGGCGGCGCAGCTGGGGCTCGCCACGCATATCTATTGCCCGGATGAGGAATTGCCCGCGGCGGATGTGGCCGGCGAGGTCACGCGCGCGGCTTATGACGACGAGGCGGCGCTGGTGCGCTTTGCCGGGAGCGTCGAGGTCGTCACTTATGAATTCGAGAATGTGCCGGCGGAGACGGCGCGCATTTTGAGCGAGCGCGGCATCGTGCGGCCTGGGCCGCTTGCGCTGGCGACGGCACAGGACCGCGTGGTCGAAAAGAATTTCCTCGTGAGCCACGGCATCGCGACCGCACCCTTCGCGGATGTGGCGGACGAAGCGGGCCTGCGCAGCGCCATGGAAGCGATCGGCACGCCGTCGATCCTGAAGACGCGGCGCTTCGGCTATGACGGCAAGGGACAGGCGAAGATCGCATCGGCGGCGGACGCGCTTGCCGCCTATGACGAGATCGGCCGCGCCCCCGCCATCCTCGAAGGCTTCGTGCCCTTCGAACGGGAAATCTCCGTGATCGTCGCACGCGGGCTCGATGGACGGACGGCGGCTTACGATCCCGTCGAGAACATCCACAAGAACCACATTCTCGACCGCACGCTGGCGCCCGCCGCGCTGACCAGGGCGCTTTCCGACGAGGCCTGCGCAATCGCGGCGCGCATCGTCTCCGAACTCGATTATGTGGGCGTGATGGGCGTCGAGCTGTTTCTGCTGCCGGAAAGCGGAAGCAAGAGGCGGCTGCTCGTCAACGAGATCGCGCCGCGCGTCCACAATTCCGGCCACTGGACGATGGATGCCTGCGCAGTGAGCCAGTTCGAGCAGCATATTCGCGCGATCTGCGGCTGGCCGCTTGGAAGCCCGGCGCGCCACTCCGACGCGGTGATGACCAATCTGATCGGCGAAGAGGCGGCGGATTGGGCGCGGCTCGCGGCGACGCCGGACACGGCCCTCCATCTCTACGGCAAGCGGGAAGCCCGGCCCGGCCGCAAGATGGGCCATGCGACAAGGCTTTACCCGCTCGGAACACGGCCGCCGGTTACGCCTTCTTAACCCTGAACGCGCACTCTAAAGACGGAGAAACGCGCCGGCGGAAAAGAAAGGGCTCCCATGAACAGGGGCCGGGCCGAAACCTCGATGGCAGAAGAAGCGTGGGGCAACGCCCCTGAGCTGCAACGCTTTCTGCGCGATGTGGCGCCAAGCGCGGGAGAACGCGCGACCGTGCCGCTCCTCGGATCACGCGCCCAAACCGAAATTTTCAGATACTGGTGCAGCCTGCCGCGACCCGGCGGGATACCCGATGCGTCGGACTTCGATCCGCTTGCCGTGATCGGCTGCCTGCCGGACATCGTCGTCTTCAGCATGCGCAGCCCGACGGACATTCACCACCGGCTGGTCGGCACCGGCCTTGTGGGCCGTCTCGGCTATGATGCGACGGGAAAAAACCTGCTCGATCTGGTGGCCGAGGATTATCGCGCGCAATGCAGCCGCAACATGCATGAAGTGGTTTGCCGGCCCTGCGTCTGGCAGGCGCGCTACAGCAGCCATTATACGTCCGGCCGCATCTCCTATGTGCAGAGCATCTATCTGCCGCTGCGGGGCCCGGCGGGCCAGCCGGCCCGCATCGTCAGTCTGCATTCGCCGGAAGACCCGAGAAGTTACCACGCACCGACGGACAAGCCGCTCTTCGGAAGCGAGGTCGAGCGGATCGTCTGGATCGATGTCGGATATGGCGTGCCGGACTAGCCGTTGCGATAACGCAGCCGCCCGAGCAGCGCGAAGGGATCCGGCAGTTTCGCGGCAACGCCTTTAACCGTCGCCTTTGCCTTTTCGAAACGCATCACATCGTCGATACGGCGGTCGAGAAACGCCCAGGTATTCGCGAAGCCTTCGGAATCATCCGCAAACCAGTAGAGCGTGACCGATGAGAAGACGCCGGCAAGCGTTGCGCGCTTGGTATAGAAGTTGAAATCCGTGGAAGTATCGCCAACGGCGCGCCAGATCGCATCGACCGTGCGATAGAGCGAGCGCGGCCCATGCGTGCCCGAAACCGGCAGCGCGAGCAGCGTGACGGCGCGGCGCATGGCCTCGCGGTAGAGAATGTCGACCTCCATGCGTGTGCGGACAGCGAGCGTGATGCGCTCGCGGATTTTCAGCGCCGCGATGTCTTCCTTCGCCAGCATCTCGGCCATGCGGCGGTCGCCATCGGCGAGAAAGTAATCCACGAGATCGACGACGCCATCGGGAAAGGCGAGACGCATTTCACCGTGCGATATGCCGGCCGCTTCCGCAGCTTCCTTGAGGAGGCGCGGCGTCCAGCCGTCAAAGGCGACATTGGGAAGCGCGGCGGCGAGGATTCTCGCGCGCGCGGCTTCGAGGTGGTCCGCCTTCGCCTTGCCGGCGCCCGGGCGCTTCGGCTTCGCTGCTGTCTCAGGCATGGGCTTTCTCCTGTTCTTCTGTCGTCTCGCCCTCTCCTACCCCGCCTTCTTCCGCCTCGGCTTTTTCCGCCCGCGCGGCGAGCCAGGCGCGGGCCTCGCTCTCGAAGATGAGTTCGGCGAGGTCGTCCATCCGCTGCGGATAGAGGATGCCGTCGAGGTGGTCGCATTCATGCTGGATGACGCGGGCATGGAAGCCCCTGGCGCGGCGCTCGATCAACTCGCCATTGAGGCCATAACCCCGGTAGCGAAGCTCGGTATGGCGCGGCACGGAGCCCCTAAGCCCCGGCACCGAGAGGCAGCCCTCCCAGCCCTTTTCCATCTCCTCTGTCAGGATCTCCACCTCGGGGTTTATAAGGACCGTGAGGGGGGCCGTGTGATCGAAAGCCTCCGTCTCGTCCACCCCTTCGGGCAGGCGGCTTTCCGGTGCCTGGAAGACGACGATCCGCCACGGCTCATAGACCTGAGGGGCAGCAAGCCCCGCCCCATTGGCGTCGATCATGGTCTCGATCATGTCGCGGACAAGCGCCTTCACCTCCGGGGCCGTGGGGTCCGGGACGGGGCGGGCGATTCCCCTCAAAACGGGGTGTCCCATGCGGGCGATCTTGCGTATGGCCATATAGGGAATATGAGGCCCGGAGCGGCTGGCGGCAACGGGGCCGGGCGCCGCAGGAGCCGGAAACAGGCGCTTTTCGGGGCCTGAAGGTGGACAATCCCCCCAAGCTTTGATAGATAAGCGGCTCTCTGGCGGGACCGGGACCGGCTTCCGCCGCTAACCTATTGAATCGAAAACAGGATCAGCTCGTGCAGGTACTCGTTCGCGACAACAACGTCGACCAGGCCATGAAGGCTCTGAAGAAGAAACTTCAGCGCGAAGGCGTGTTCCGCGAAATGAAGCTCCGGAACTTCTACGAGAAGCCCTCCGAGAAGCGCGCCCGCGAAAAGGCCGAAGCCATCCGCCGCGCCCGCAAGCTCGCGCGCAAGCGCGCCCAGCGCGAAGCCGGCATCGTCACCGCCAAGAAATAATCCCCCGGTCTTCCGGGTTCTGGATAAAGCGCCCCCGGTCTCCGGGGGCGTTTTTCGTTTGAGGTCAGCTCCGCCGCCAGATCAGCGCCCAGACGATGGTGAGGGCGGGCACGAGAAGGGCGAGCCAGGAGACGGCATCGCGCCAGCCATCGCCCAGCAGCGCCGCGACAAGCCCCACAATCGTGAAGATCGCGAGCACCAGGGGAATAGCGAATATTTCCGTGAGCGTGTAGCGCCGCGACCGCGTCATTCGGCGGCCCCGCCTTCCGGCAGCAGGCCGTTGCGGCCGGCGGCGCGGCGCGCGGCGGTGCCCGGGGCTGGAAGCGAACGGCGGGCAAGCCAGAGATAAAGCCCGCTGCCAAGCACGACGATGGCCGCAATGTCGAGGATCGCCCAGAGGATCTTCATCGGCATGCCGCCATAATCGCCGAAGTGAAGCGGCTGCGACAGGCGAAGCATTGTCATGTACCAGGGCATGGAGCGCATTTCGGTGAGCGCGCCTGTCTGCGCGTCGACCAATGCCGGAGTGAGCAGCTGCTCGGTCGCGGGCGTCGCGCCGCGCAGCCAGACCGCATAGTGATGGTTGCTGCTGAAGCGCACACCCGGGAAGGCGACGAATTGCGGCCTTGTGCCGGGCGCGGCGGCCATGGCTGTCTTCACCGCCTCATCGAGGGAGGCGAGGTCTTGCGGTACGGGCTTGCCCTCATAGGGCGCCACCATTTCGGCAAGCTGGTCCATGCGCCAGAGATCGACCAGCGGCGTCGACAGCGTGTTGACGACGCCTGTGAGGCCGACAACGCTCGCCCACATCAGCGTGACGACGCCGATAAGATTATGCATGTCGAGCCACTTCGCCCGGTTGTTCCGCGTGACGCGCACCGTGCCGAAGGGAAGCTTGCGCATGAAGGGCGTGTAAACGACGACGCCCGAAACGATGGCGATGAAGAAAAGCGTGCCCATGAAGCCGAGGAAAAGCTCGCCGGGCAGGCCGAGGAACATATCGACGTGAAGCTCGAGGATGAAATGCATGATGCCTTCATCGTCCGGCGTCCGCACCGGCACGGCGGTACGCCGGTCGATCGAGATGAAGTTCATCTGCTCGACGCCGGCCGTGACAGTGGGGCCGGTGGTCACATTCACCACCGGCTGGTCCTCGTCGAAGCTCATGAAGAGCGGAACCTCGCCGGGAAATTTCGACGTGGCCGTGACAAGCGCATCGTCCAGCGTTTTCCACGGTGTGCCTTCCGGCACCTCCGGCAGCACCCGCTCCCCTTCGAGAAGCGTGTCGATCTCCTCGTGGAAAATGAGCGGCAGGCCGGTGATGCAAAGCATCAGGAGAAAAGCGGTGCAGACAAGGCTGGTCCATTTGTGGACGAGATACCATGCCTTGACTGCGCCGCTACTCATTGTCGTACTCCGGAAAAGGGCGTCAGAATTCCGTCGAGACGGAGAACTTCGCCGTCAGCGGATCGCCCATGGTGAGGTAACCCGCGATGTCGGCGGAAGCCGCCGCCCAGTAGGATTCATTCGTCACGTTCTCGATGAAGAGATTGAACGTCACGGGCTGACGGTCGAAGTTTGCCGTATAGCGGGCTCCGATGTCGAGGCGAGTCCAATCCGATATTTTCTGGGTATTGGCGTCATCCACATACTGGCTGTCGGTGTGGAGCACACGCGCCAAGGCCGTCATGCCGGGCAGGAACGGCATGTCCCACTCCGCACCCAGATTGGCCTGATAGTCAGGCACACCGCGCACCTGATTGCCATCGTTTGCGCCACTCGCGGTCGATGTCAGCTCTGCATCGAGGAAGGTAATGCCGCCCAGCAGCCGGATGCCCTCGGCCGGCTCGCCGAAGAAGTTGAGCTCGACGCCCCGGTTACGCTGCTCGCCATCGACCCCGAAAACGGAATTGCCGCCACCTACCGGCGTCAAAATGCCCAGAGGCTTTTCCGTTTCAAAATAGGCGGCGCCGAAGCCAACCTTTCCGAGATCGACCTTGCCGCCGAATTCGTACTGAACCGAGGTATAGGGCGCGAAAATTTCGCCCGGATTGAGAACGCCCGCCGTTGTCGGCGCCGTCGGTCCCTGCGCGAGACCTTCAATACGGTTTGCGTAGACGGTCACCTGTTCGGTGAGATTGACCGCCAGTCCGGCAACGGGGGAAATTTCCGACTCGTCATAGCTGCTGGTGACGGCACCCGTCGTGCGGTCATAGCCTTCCGTCTGGATGCGCTGATCACGCAGACCGAGCGTCAAATGCACCTTGTCGTCCAGGAAGACGATGGTGTCCGAAAGGAAGGTGCTCGTGAGTTCGCTATAGCTAAACAGCGGAAGATCGCTGAAGCTGCCTGACCGGGTGCCCCCGGCAGGCCGGGGAAAGAGTACCGGGTCGTAGATATTGGTCGGCGTGCCGCCAGTGAACTCGAAAGAGTTATAATTCTTCTGTTCCAGCCATGACGCACCGAGGTTCAGGTTGTGCCGCAGCGGCCCTGTCTCGAACTCGAAGCGAAGGCCGCCCTGACCCGAATAGACCGTATCTTCGCGCGGCACCGTGAAACGGCTCATCGTTGCCGTGCCGTCGCTCGCGGAAACGCGGGGCGTTGAACCATCGCTATCTTCGCGCATTTCGCGGGCGCCGAAACCGGCATAAGCCGTAACAAAATCCGTGATGTCATATTCGCCCTGCAACAGGGCGAAGGTGTCGTGCATGTCGTAATAGGCCCACTCCTGAGCATAGTTGTGGTCGGAGTCGACCGGCTCAGGTACGGCAATACCGCCCGCGAGCTGCACAACGGTGCGGCCCTGCTCCACAAGCTGGCGCTGCGAGGCGGCATCGAGGCTGAGACGCAACCGTTCGCCCCGGTAGTCCAGTGCGAGGGAGCCCAGCAGGTACTGCCGGTCTTCATTTTCGATAGCCGTCTCGCCGTCGCGGCCAGCCACGTTGATCCTGATACCCCATGCATTATTGGCGCCGAAACGCTGGCCGACATCCGCATGTGCGCCGAACTGGCTGTTCATGGAGTAGCTGCCGGTGACGCGGCGAATGGGCACGTCGGTAGCGCGTTTCGGTACGAGATTGATGCTGCCGCCGGTGCCCGAGCCGCTGGGCGGCGCGCCGTTGAGAAAGGCGCTCGCGCCTTTCAAGACTTCCACGCACTCATACATCGTCGTGCCGACAATCTGGCGCGGAGAAATGCCGTACATGCCGTTGAAGGCGATGTCTTCGTTGCTGAGCGGAAAACCGCGAATGACAAACTGCTCGCCGAAAATGCTGAAGCCATAGCCTGTCCGGACGGAGGGATCGTTCGCCACCACGTCGCCGATCGTTTCCGCCTGCTGGTTGCGGATCAGCTCTTCCGTGTAGGACGTAACGCTGAAGGGCACGTCCATGATGTCCTGATTGCCGAGGACGCCGATACGAGCGCCCGCGGCGACCTGGCCGCCGGCATAAGGCGCCGGGAGAGCATCCTTGTCGCTTTCAACTTTGATGGGCGCAAGCTCGACAGCCGCATCGCCGGCCTCTTCCTGGGCCAGGGCCGGCATGGCGGCAAGCGCCGCGGTGCTGACCGACGCGAGAAGGATGGTGCAGAGAACCCGGCTTCCGCGCGGCTTCATCCCGGACAAAAAAGACATGATTTCGATTACCCCACATGTACCGCCAGCCCCCGTGAGGGAGCGCATAAAACCATGGCGAGCAATAAGGCAAATGCGAATCAATATCAACATTAGTGAGAATGAGACGCAATTTTGTTGGCGGACCGTCGCCAAATTGCCTCTTCGGCCTTCTTTTGTGCGGGTGGGGCAGCCTAGAGCCGCTTCGACATCAGCCGCTCATAGTTGCGGTAGCCGGCTTCCCGGTAGATGCGCTGCGCGCGGGCATTGCCTTCCAACACATAGAGCCTGATTTCGCCGATGCCCGAGGCCTTTGCGTGCGTCTCCGCCGCGTTCAGCAGCAGCTGGCCGATCCCCTGACCGCGCGAGGCCTCATCGACGCTGATATCCCAGATCATCGCATGGCGGCGATACTCCGGCCGCACGAAGGCGCCGGGGTCTTCCTCGAATGTGTAGCAGATGAAACCGGCGACGCGGCCTTGCGCCTCGGCCACCAGCATGACGCCGCCCTGGGCCTCGATCTGGCCTTCGACCCAGGCGAAATGCTCGGCCGCGGCGGAGGCATCCGCACGGTTTTCCTCGATCTCCGTCTCGAAATCATTGAGCGCACCCATAAGGCGGATAAGCGCGGACCGGTCCCCGGCGCGCGCCTCACGGATAATCGGCGTCATGTCAGAAACGCTCCTCGCCCTTCTCGCGCACCGGATCCGGGAAATCCCTGTAGAGAGCGAACTGGATATTCCGCACCAGCGAGTTGACGCCGTGATGCTCCACCTCGACGGGCTCCGCGCGGGTCGCGACCCAGTTGAAGGCACTGTCGAGCTGGGTCATGTCGGTCACTTCGATCATGAAGTGAAACTCGCCAAGCTCGCGCGGCCCGAGGCCGAGCTTCTTGCGCGTGAGCCGCCAGCCCTCGATGACGCCCTCCCCTTCAAGAAGCTCCATATAGCGCGTGAAAGCATCCGCGAAGTCGATGTCGCGGACACCCGGCTTCAGGTCGCACCAGCCGTGATAAATGTCCATGGATTCAGCTCCGGCTGAGGGTCCTGGCGGCGAAGACGGCAAGCACCACCATCGTGAATTCGACGACGAGCGGCGTTGCAATGCCTTCCGGCGCACCGTCGACGGCAATGCCGACAAGACGGCCGAGAAAGGCGAGACCGTAAAGCGCCGCCGCCCCGAGCAGCCAGTGCGGACGGCCACCGAAAAGTGCCAATCCGCTCGCGAGCGCGCTGGCAAGAAAGAAAGCACCGATATCGGCGCGAAGCGCATTGAGCCCGATGGGCGAAAGCGCCCCGAGGCCAAGCCCCTCAGCCGTCTCAGCGGGCGACAGAATCATCATCGCGCCCATCGCGAGCGAAAAGAGCCCCACCAGCACTGCAGCGATACGAGCTATCCAGATCATTTTTGTTTCTCCCCTCTTGATGCCCGCCCAAACGAAACGGGCGGTGCCCATCTTGAGCACCGCCCGCCTGTTTCGTCCAGCCGGAACCTTGCGCGGTTCGGCTCAGAGATTCTTGACGATTTCCTCGACCATCTTCTTCGCATCGCCGAAGAGCATCATCGTGTTGTCGCGGAAGAAGAGCTCGTTCTCGACGCCCGCATAACCCGAACCCATGCCGCGCTTCACGAAAAGAACCGTCTTCGCCTTTTCGACGTCGAGCACGGGCATGCCGTAGATCGGGCTCGCCGTGTCGGTCTTGGCGGACGGGTTCGTGACGTCGTTCGCGCCGATGACGAAGGCGACATCGGCCTGGGAGAACTGGTTGTTGATGTCTTCCAGTTCAAACACTTCGTCGTAAGGCACACTCGCTTCGGCGAGCAGCACGTTCATATGTCCCGGCATGCGGCCCGCGACCGGGTGAATGGCGTAGGAAACCTTGACGCCTTCGGCCTTCAGTATGTCCGCCATTTCACGCAGCGTGTGCTGCGCCTGCGCCACCGCCATACCATAGCCCGGCACGATGATGACGGAGCCGGCATTCTTCATGATGAAGGCCGCATCGTCCGCCGAGCCCTGCTTCACGGGACGCGTCTCGACCGCGCCGCCACCCGCCGACGACGTATCCGCGCCGAAGCCGCCGAGAATGACGCTGATGAAGGAGCGGTTCATGCCCTTGCACATGATGTAGCTGAGGATCGCGCCCGACGAGCCGACCAGCGCGCCCGTCACGATGAGCGCGAGATTGCCAAGCGTGAAACCGATGCCTGCCGCTGCCCAACCGGAATAGGAGTTCAGCATCGACACCACCACCGGCATGTCGGCGCCACCAATCGGAATGATGATCAGGAAACCGATGATGAAGGAGAGGATGGTGATGGCGAGAAAGAGCTCGGTCGTCTGGTTGGCCGGATCCGCGACGATGTAGCCGATGCCGCCGACGATGGCGAGCGCCAGCGCCGCATTGATGACGTGACGGCCGGGCAGCATGATCGGTGCACCCGACATGTTGCCGTTGAGCTTTGCGAAGGCAATGAGCGAACCGGAAAAGGTGATCGCGCCGATGGCGACGCCAAGCCCCATCTCGACGAGGTTCGCGCCGTGGATCGCGTGAAAGGCACCGATGCCGTAGGCCTCGGGCGCGAGGAACGCCGACCAGGCGACGAAGACCGCCGCGAGACCGACCAGCGAATGGAAGGCCGCGACGAGCTGCGGCATCTGCGTCATGGCAATGCGGCGCGCGATGATGGCGCCAATGCCGCCACCGATGGCGAGACCGACGACGATCAACGTCCAGGTGAGCGTATTCTGCGCCTGCAGCACGGTCAGCGTGGTGACGATCGCGATCGTCATACCGATCATGCCATAGGTGTTACCCTGACGGGAGGTCTCGGGCGAGGACAGGCCACGCAGCGCGAGGATGAAAAGAACCGCTGAAACGACGTACAGCAGAGCCGCTATATTGGCTGACATGTTCGTGGCCCTCTCAGCGCTGCTTTTTCTTGTACATGGCCAGCATCCGCTGCGTGACCAGGAAGCCGCCGAAGATATTGACGGCGGCAAGGACCACGGCGACGAAGCCGAAAATCTTGGAGAGCCAGCCCCCCTCGCCCGCCTGCGCGACATCCAGGCCGACCGCGATGAGCGCGCCGACGATGATGACGGAGGAGATGGCGTTGGTAACGGACATGAGCGGTGTGTGGAGCGCGGGCGTCACGCTCCAGACAACGTAGTAGCCGACAAAGATCGCGAGCACGAAGATCGCAAGCCGGAAGATGAATGGATCGATTGCGGCCGCTTCCATCAGTTGTCTCCCTCGCGGAACGACGGATGCACAACCTGACCGTCCCGGGTCAGGCACGTGCCCGTGATGATTTCGTCTTCCCAGTTGATCGCCAGGGCTTTCGTTTCCTTGTCGATCAGGGGAGTGATGAAGTTGAGCAGGTTCTTGGCGTAGAGCGCGGATGAGTCGACCGCGAGCTGGCCGGCGACATTAGTATCGCCGATGATCGTGACGCCGTGCTTCACGACGCGCTTGCCGGCTTCGGAGAGCGGGCAGTTGCCGCCACGCTCGACCGCGAGATCGACGAGGATCGAACCCGGCTTCATCGACTTCACCATCTCTTCGCTCACAAGCTCCGGCGCCGGACGGCCCGGGATGAGCGCGGTGGTGATGACAATGTCCTGCTTCTTGATGTGTTCGGCGACGAGAGCGGCCTGGGCGCGCTTGTACTCGTCGCTCATTTCCTTGGCATAGCCGCCGGCGGCGTCGCCGCTCTCTTCCGATTCGACCATGATGAAAGTGCCGCCAAGGCTCTGCACTTGCTCCTTGGTGGCGGAGCGCACATCCGTCGCCGAGACGATGGCGCCGAGACGCTTCGCCGTCGCGATCGCCTGCAGGCCCGCGACGCCGACGCCCATGATGAAGACACGCGCGGGCGCGATGGTGCCCGCCGCCGTCATCATCATCGGCATGGCGCGGGTGAAGGCCGCCGCCGCGTTGATGACCGCCTTGTAGCCTGCGAGGTTCGACTGCGAGGAGAGCACGTCCATCGACTGCGCGCGCGTGATGCGCGGCATGAATTCCATCGCGAAGGCATTGATACCGGCGGCGGCATACTTCTGAAGCCGGGGCTTGTCGTCCCAGGGGCTGAGAATGGCGGCAAGCATGGCGCCGCGCTTCATCATGCCGATCTCTTCATCGGAGGGCGCACGCACCTTGAAAACGAGATCGGCATCCTTCAGCGCTTCGGCTGCGCTCGACGCGATGGCCGCGCCCGCTTCCTGGTACACCGCATCGGCGATCGAGGCGTGCTCGCCCGCGCCGGTTTCAACGACGATATCGATTCCGAGCGCACTCAGCTTCTTCACCGTCTCCGGCGAGGCCGCCACGCGTGTTTCGCCGTCGAGCCGTTCCTTGGGGATCGCAAGTTTCATGGACCGTCGCCTGTTCTCCGGGCGACCGCGAAAACCGCAGCCGCAAAATGCGAATAAGAATTATTCGAATATGAAGCGTTGAGGGCTGAATTCAAGAACGAATTTTCCGCAGCCGCTCCGAGGACGCCTACAGGAGGAAAATCGCCATCAGGACCAGCAAGAGCGCGACAAGGATCGTGCCCCATTTGGACGCCGTGATGAAACTGTCATAGGTGCCGAGATGAAGCTTCACATCCATCTCTTCGCCCCAGCCGTCCTGCTTCTCTGCCATGGTACCTCGCCCGCTTGTGCCGCTCGTTAAGGTCGTTTTGAGCGAGGCGGACTATAGCAAACGAACCGCTCGCGGCAAGCGCCGCGACCCGGTGGGCTTGTACCAAATCCCTGCAGCTTCATGTGCAATTTCGCACAAAGGCGAGCAGCGTTCAGGTAAAGGCGCGGTGCGGCGGGGTGCCGTCCGGATACATAAAGCCATAGCGCGTGTGGGCTGGATTCGCGCCCTCGCGAAGATAGCCCTCGCGGCGCTTTGACATCCTGTCATCCTTCATGCTCTGCCAGGCCTCCTCAGGGTCGATGCCGTAAAGCCGGGCATTATTGCCGCCAAAGATCGCCGCTTTCACCGGCCCGTGGGCAGCACCCAGCGGCGCAAAGCCATGCGCTTTCTGCATTTCCTCCGGAATTTCGAGCCGCCGCAAACCCTCGATCTGCCATTGGGGCGAACCGGTCCAGACCGCATCGGTGCCCCAGCAGACACGCTCCGCGCCCAGCCCCTTGACCAGAGTTCCCATGACCGCGGCGGCGATACGCGGTTGGGCAACGACGTTGACGGCAAATATCTGGCCGAGATCGCCATAAACATTGGTGACGCCGTATTTCTCCGGAATTTCAGCAAGATCCGTCGTCCACTCGATACGGCCCGTCTTCTCGAACTGATCGAGAGCCACGGACGGATCGCTGCCGACAAAGCGATAGGCCGAGTGGTAGATGATGAAGTTGAGATCGGGCCAGTCCTTCGCCGCCTTGCCGACATCGGAGACATCGGCATAGGCGCGAAGATGCGGAAACTCCTTTTCGGTCGCCGGATTGAACAACCCCTTGTGAACGCAGATGTTCTTCACACCAGCCTTCAGGCATTTCTCATAGGCTTTATAGGTGAGGTCCTCGTCATCCATGCGCCACGGGTGGCGGCTCAGATCCTTGTGGGTGTTGTCGCCGATCGTGTAGCCCTTCACGGAATCGGGCTTGAGTTCCAGCGCGGCGTCGAGATCGTCGAGCCAGCCGGGATAGCCCGGCGTGAATATGGCGTGGGAATAGAGCCGCTTCGATCCCGATTGCGAATTTACTTTCTCACGCGCTTCCGCCATCTGCCTGTTGGTGAGAAACCAGTCCTCCGGCACTTCCGAAGGCGCGCTCGAGATCAAAGCAACCTTCGTATCGCTATCGAGGAAAACTTCCTTGATATAATTCTCGTATTTCAAATCCTCGATGGTCTGCTCCCCTGCGGAGAGGGCGTCGTTCCAGCCCGCCTTTCCCACAGCCTCCCGCATGCGCACAAAACTTGTAAGCCGCGTATCGTCGCGCAGGAAATGCGTGTGCATGTCCATGATGAACTGATCGCGGAGCGAAACCGCGCGCGCCGCCGCAATGTCGGGTGTCGCCGCTTCAGCCGCGCTCACGGAAAAGAGCGGGCCATAGACCTGGTTCATCGCCAGGAAGGAGGCCGCCATACCGGACGCAGTCTGGAAAAAACGGCGGCGCGAGATGCCCTGCTTCGCGGCCAGATCACCGGCCATGCTGAGGAGCCGTGCTTCGACTTCGCGCTGCTCTCTTGTCTGCGGCGAGGGAGGAAATTCGTCGCTCGAGACGATCTGCATGGGGATCGGTGTCGCATTCCGCGCAAGTTCGGCGGGGACCAGTGTGGCGATTTCCTCGTCGGAAAGCTGTCGGCCCATGGGTTCGTCCTCCCTTCCTCGGCGATGCTCCCCGCGAAAAGGGTCCCACCGGAGGCGCGAGGTGTCAAACCTCGGCCGTCTTATTCACCGAAAGGTGATGGCAGAGGTCCGGTCGCCGCCTTGCGGGAAGGAGCGGAATGGTCCCAATCGGCGAGCAACGCACGGAGCGCCGCAACAAACGCGAGCGGCTGATCGAGCATGACGTGGTGCCGGGCCTGCGGGATCTCGATCACCGGCGCGGAACTGCCGAGCAGGCTGAACATGTAGTCGCCGATTTCCGCCGGCAGCAACACGGAGAATTCACCGCGCATGATCGCGATGCGGCAGCGCGTGGCGGCAAGCCGCGCGCTCATGTCACCTATATCGAAACGCTGCCAGATTGCGGGATCGAACTTCCATGTCCAGCCGCCTTCGACTTGCTTCAGCGAGTGGCGCGCGATGTAATCGACAATGTAGTTGTTCTCGCAGGGCTGCGGCGGCGCGAGACGGAAGCGGCCCATCGCCTCTTCAAGCGTCGGATAAATACGGTGTGGACGGAATTCGCGGTCCGGCGGGCCGCCCGGCCTGTCCGGCGGATTGACAGGGCTGTCGACAATGACCGTCCCCGCGAGACGGTCGCCATACAAAGCCCCTGTCAGGATGGTTATGAAACCGCCGAAGGAATGCCCGACAATGATCGGCGGCTCCTCGCCCTTGAAAAACCCTGCATCTTCGCAAACCGCAATCTGCTCTTCGGCGAAGGCTTCGATTGTGTATTTGTCGTGCCAGCCGCTATCGCCCATGCCCGTAACGTCGATGGCGGCGACGGAATATTCACGTGCGAGGAACGGCGCGACGAAAGACCACCAGCGCGCATGCGCGCCATTGCCGTGAACGAGAAGAAGACCCGGTTTGGACGGATCGCCCCACCGAAGATAATGCACCCGGACGCCATCCACCTCGACATGGCGGCTTTCCGGCTCGACGGCGATTGCGCGCGAGAACCAGCCGGGCGGCACAGTGATGGAGGGCCCCTCCTCGTCGCCCGGCGCCAGCGTGAAGCCGCTCATTTGGGCGGCCTTTCGCCGAGTGCCTTGAAGACGCCGGTGCCGGACATGATGGTACGGTCGCCGCACCAGATGCGCCCTTGCACCGTGAAGAAATCATCTTCCGCGCCGACGACCTCGCCAGTGCCTTCCACCCACTCGCCGATCTTCGCACCGGACAGGAAATCCGTCAGCAGGCGCACCGTCACCCAGTAGCGATGGGTGCTCATGGTGATTGCATGGCCAAATGCCATGTCGGCGAAAGCCATCAGCATTCCGCCATGGCAATTGCCCATGCCATTGGTGTGATACTCCTGCACGAGGAAGGCGCGTGTGTAGCCGCCATCCGTCTCGATCTTCTCGTAGAGCGGCCCGATCTGACGGCCGAAACCATGGAACCAGTTGAGGTTCGTGTAGCCCTCGGGCAAGGCGATCGTGTTTTCTTCGAGGAGATCGTCGGTCATGAGCGGGCCTTGCCTGATCCTGGGATACGCAAAAAGGAAGGATGCCGCTCAGGCAGCGAGCGGAACGCCCGCCTTCTTTAGCGCGGCGCTCTGGCGCTTGTCGAGCATCGTGGCATCGAAGTCCTCGATGGTCTCATTGAAAAGCCTGTGAAAATTGAGTTCTGCGCCGAGATGCAGGAAGACCGAGCCGAGGCCGATGGCGGCGCGGTCCATGAACACGAATTCGCGCGGCGGCGTAACGGGGCCGAGTTCGCGCAGACGCTTGTGCACACTGAAGGCTTCCTTGCGGCCATATTCGCCCGGCCCGATACCGTCGGCCACGGAGCGCACCCGGTTGTCGAGCAGCGGCGCATAGATGAAGCCCGCCCACACATTCAGCACATCTATGAGTTCATTGGAGAGATTGCGAAAACCCCAGCGCTCATAAGCGGCGGCTGCCCGGTCGCGATCATTTGTTTCGAGCGAACGATAAAGCTCGACCACACCCGCGACGAATGCCGGCGGAAAAATGCGGATGCAGCCATAGTCGAGGAGATTGATGCCGAGATCCTGTCGCACCGTGTAGTTGCCGAGATGAGGATCGCCATGGATGACGCCGTAATGGCTGAACGGCATCCACCAGGCGGCGAACATGGTCTCCGCGATGCGGTTTCTATCTTCGAGCGGATGGTCGCGGAATGAGAGAAGCGGCTTGCCCTCGAGCCAGCTCATGGTGAGGAGACGCTTCGTCGAGAGCTGGCTATAGACGTCCGGTACGTCGATCCGCGCATCATCGGCAAAGATGTCCGCATAGAGCCGCATATGCGCGGCCTCACGCTCGTAGTCGAGTTCCTCCCGCAACCGATCGCCAATCTCCTTGTACATTTCACGCGTGTCGATGGCGCTGTCCATCCGGCGATGAATCGAAAAGATGAGACCCAATTGCTTCAGGTCGGCATCGACCGCGGATTGCATGTCCGGATATTGAAGTTTGACGGCAAGTTTCTCGCCATCGTCCGTTGTCGCGCGATGCACCTGCCCGAGAGAAGCGGCCGCCGCCGCTTCCTTCTCGAAGGTGCCGAACCGTTGCTCCCAGCCGGGCCCGAGCTCCGCGCGCATCCGCCGCTTGACGAATGGCCAGCCCATCGGCGGCGCAGCGGACTGGAGCTCGGCGAGCTCTGCTGCAAACTCGGCAGGCACAGCTTCCGGGATGGTCGCGATCATCTGCGCGACCTTCATGATAGGCCCTTTGAGGCCGCCCAGGGCCGATTTGAGCTCCCGCGCCGTGCGCCCATCCGCCTGGTCGAGCCCGAGAAGCCGCGCACCTGCCATACGCGCCGCGATGCCGCCGACACCCGCGCCTACCTGCGCATAACGCTGCACACGGCGGCCAAGACTATTCGCCTCGTTGTCGCGAGGCTTCGGCGGATCGTCGCGCGGCGGCTCATTGCTCATTCCATCGCCTCAAGCTCGTCGATGAAGCCGCGGATCATGGAGAGACCCTTGTCCCAGAAGGCAGGGTCGCTCGCATCGAGCCCGAACGGAGCGAGCAGTTCCTTGTGGCGCAACGTGCCGCCGGCGGAAAGCATTTCGAAATAGCGTTCCGCGAAACCTTCCTGTGCCTGCTCGTAGACCGCATAGAGCGAGTTCACGAGGCAGTCGCCGAAGGCATAGGCGTAGACATAGAACGGCGCATGTATGAAGTGAGAGATGTAGCACCAGTAGGTCTCGTAGCCTTCGCCGAGATGGATGGCCGGACCAAGGCTCTCGCCTTGCACGTCGAGCCAGATCCGGCCGATATCTTCCGATGTCAGTTCGCCTTCCCGGCGCGCGGTGTGAACACGGCGCTCGAACGTGTAGAACGCTGTCTGGCGGACAACCGTGTTGAGCATGTCCTCGACCTTGGAGGCGAGCATCGCCTTGCGGCGTTCCTTCGTCTGCGCTCCGGCGAGAAGTTTGCGGAAGGTGAGCATCTCGCCGAAGACACTCGCCGTTTCGGCAAGCGTCAGCGGTGTATCGGCCATGAGCGGACCTTGCTTCGCCGCGAGCACCTGGTGAACGCCGTGACCGAGTTCATGCGCAAGCGTCATCACGTCGCGCGTCTTGCCCTGGTAATTGACCAGCACATAGGGATGTGCGCTCGGCACGGTCGGATGAGCGAAGGCGCCGGTCGCCTTGCCCGCCCGCATGGGCGCATCGATCCAGCCCTTGTCGAAAAACTGACCGGCGATCTTCGCCATGTCCGGCGTGAAGCCGCGATAGGCGTCGAGTACTGTATCCCGCGCCTGATTCCAGGGGATCACTGCATCGTCTGAATGTGGCAAAGGCGCATTGCGGTCCCAATATTCCAGGCGATCGAGACCGAGCCATTTGGCTTTCATCGCATAGTAGCGATGCGAGAGATCGGGATAGGCGCGCCGCACTGCATCCACCAGCGCCTCCACGACTTCCGGCTCCACGCGATTGGCGATATGCCGCGATTGCGCGATGTCGTCAAAACCGCGCAGGCGATCCTCGATCTCCTTGTCCTTTGCAAGCGTATTGGTGATGAGCGTGAAAAGCGGCGTGTTCGCCTTGAAGGTCTTCGCAAGCGCATGCGCCGCTACTTCGCGCTTCGCCGCATCATGGTCAGAAAGAAGATGCAGGGCACCTTC